>CAZHNZ010000032.1:0-35378 GCA_964534355.1 uncultured Parabacteroides sp. | reverse complement strand
CGTTGCCCGATAAAGTTCGTGGTCGAAAGTCGTCAATGTCAATCCGCCGGGCCTCTGTAGAAACAGATACGGTGGTTTATACGCTGCCCAAAGGGTTTGTTATAGATGCGTTGCCTGCAAAGTCGGAAATCGCTACTGCGTTTGGTCGATATGAATCCAATACTGTCGCTTCAGGTGCAACAATCACATATGTGCGTCGTTTAGAGCTTTATAAGGGCGATTTCCCGGCGGCTGATTACAAGTTGTTTCGGGCTTTTCTGGAACAGGTATCTGTGAGTGACGATGCTGTGGTTAGTTTGCGCTCTTCTGCGGCAAATAGTGCGGCTAATCCATAACCGGTAAATCGGGAGAAGAGGATCTTATTTGCTAAACAGCTCTTATTCTGTGCGATTTGTAAATTAAGTTGTGTAAATTTGCATTCAAATACAAAAACAGATAACTGAAATATGAAAATTGGAGTAATTCAGCAAAGTAATAATGCAGATATTCAGACGAATAAAGAGAAATTAAAGCAAAATATCCGGTCGTGCTCCGCACAGGGTTGTCGATTGATCGTGTTGCAGGAGTTGCACAACGGGCTCTATTTTTGTCAGACGGAAGATCCCTCGGTGTTCGATCAGGCAGAATCTATTCCCGGTCCTTCTACCGAAGAGTTTGGCGCATTGGCCGCCGAGCTTGGTGTTGTGATTGTGTTATCTCTCTTCGAACGCCGTGCGCCGGGGCTCTACCACAACACGGCGGTGGTCATCGAAAAAGATGGCACTATTGCCGGGAAATACCGGAAAATGCATATTCCGGACGACCCGGCTTATTATGAAAAATTTTATTTTACACCCGGAGATTTGGGCTTTGAGCCTATTCAGACTTCAGTAGGTAAACTGGGCGTGCTGGTTTGTTGGGATCAGTGGTATCCCGAGGCAGCCCGCCTGATGGCGCTGGCCGGCGCAGAGATTCTTATTTATCCTACGGCAATTGGATGGGAGTCTACAGATCCGGCAGATGAAAAGCAGAGGCAGCTGGATGCCTGGGTGATATCGCAACGCGCGCACGCTGTGGCAAATGGTTTGCCGGTGGTATCGTGCAACAGGGTAGGGCACGAGCAGGATCCTTCGGGACAGACTAACGGTATTCAGTTTTGGGGCAACAGCTTTGTGGCAGGTCCTCAGGGCGAAACGCTTGCTCTGGCCGGAAACAGCGATGAGGAGATTTTGATCGTGGAAGTGGATAGAAAGCGCACTGAGGCAGTACGACGTATGTGGCCCTATTTTCGCGACAGGCGTATTGATGCGTATGGCGATATAATACGACGTTACAGGGATTGAGCGTTGAAGTAATAAAAACGACAAAGTCGCAAAACACCCGGTGCAGGGGACTGCATTAGGCGTTTTTGCGACTTTATTGTGTTTGTAAGATAATATCAGATGCCTTTTAGCTTTTGAATGGCGTCGTCTTTTGCTTTTTCGAAACGGGTAACCAGATCGTTGATCGTCTCTTTTACCGAAATGATTTTGGGTGCCAGATAAGCGTTGCTGCCTGCAAATGCATAACCATTATCCATATTGCCTCTGTAGGCATTGTAAAGAGCTACGATGATGCAGTATGGGCTTTTTTTGTAGTCGCAGGTGCGCAAACATTGGTATGGACACGATTTGGGGACGGTTAGTCCGGCCTTTACTTTTTCCAGAAAGCCGTTTTTGAGCGCACGCCCCGGCATACCTACCGGGCTTTGAATGATTTCTACATCATTCTCTTCGGCTCTGACGTACGACTCTTTGAATTTTATGTCGGCATCGCACTCGTGTGTGGTCACAAAACGGCTGGCAATCTGCACACCCTTTGCACCCATCTCCATGATTTTGTACATGTCTTCGCCGGTGTAAATGCCCCCGGCAGCTACAACAGGAATCTCCTGACCATATTTAGCCTCAAATACAGCTACCTCTTTAACTACTTCAGGGATGAGGTGCTCAAGAGAGTACTCGGGGTTGTTGATCTGGTCGTTTTTGAAGCCAAGATGACCACCTGCTTTAGGTCCCTCAACTACTACCATATCAGGTAAATAGTCGTACAGACTTTTCCATTTTTCACAAATCAGTTTCGCCGCGCGGGCAGATGAAACGATTGGAACCAGTTTGGTCGTACAGTCGGGGGTTCTGAATTTGGGTAAATCCAAAGGTAAGCCGGCGCCGGCGAAAATAACATCTGCTTTTTCAGCAATTGCTGTTTTTACCATATCACCGAAGTTGGTGAGTGCCATCATGATATTCACACCGACAATACCCGATGTTTTTTCTTTTGCTTTTCTGATCTCTTCTTTCAGTCCGCAGATGCAGGCTTCCATGTAATCTTTGGCGGAGTTGCGGTAGATTAAACCCAGTCCGGCGCACGAAATAACGCCTACACCACCTTCATTGGCCACAGCTGAAGCCAGGCCGGATAAAGAAATTCCAACACCCATTCCACCCTGAATAATGGGTACTCTGGCGGTAAGATTTCCAATTTTTAATGTGTTCATAAATCCATATTATATAAAACCAAGCAAAGTTACATATAAAAAAGAGATTTACTCGTCGGCATACAGGTTGCGTCCCTATATTTAACTTAAAACGGCCTTTATAGTGCCTGATTTAGGTATTTTTATATTGAATTGTTATCCGATTGCGACATGATTTTGCCCATTGGCGAAAATGCAGTACAATGCCATCGTGTTTTCTCTCCTTTTTCTGTTATTTTTGTTAGAATCAGACAGGGGAAAAACAGGGGGCATTTTGCCTATTTTACGGACATTTAAATGATTTTTGACAGAAAAAACCTTAAAGTGTTAATAATATCCACATTAATTAGTATATTTGCAACATAGCATTATCAATGATTCTGAATAACAATGAAAACACCTATAGACAAAAAAATTGCCGACGAAGTGATCGATCAGTTCAATCTGGTTGATTTTGGAAAAGCAACTATTCGAGAAGTTGTGGCAATCGCCTCACAAATTGAAAGAGAGAGTGGTGTTCCTTTTGTACGTATGGAAATGGGGGTGCCCGGGCTACCGGCTTCTTCCATTGGAGTTGAAGCAGAAATAGAGGCATTAGAGAATGGTGTGGCCTCGGTTTATCCGGTTATTGATGGGTTGCCAGCTCTGAAGTCAGAAGGCGCCCGGTTTATCCGGGCTTTTGTTGATGTGGATTTAACACCCGAGTCGGTTATTCCGGTGGTAGGGTCGATGCAGGGAACGTTTACATCTTTTCTGGTCTGCGGGCAATTGGATCACCAAAAAGATACGATATTATTTATAGATCCGGGTTTTCCGGTTCAGAAACAGCAGATTACAGTATTAGGCTATAAGTTTGAGTCGTTCGATGTATATGATTATCGCGGGCCAAAACTGGAAGAAAAGCTCGAAAGCTATTTGAAGAATAACAATATAGCCGCAATTATCTACTCGAATCCGAATAACCCAAGCTGGGTTTGCCTGAAAGAGGAAGAATTAAAAATAATTGGCACTCTGGCAACACGCTATGATGCAATCGTTCTGGAAGATTTAGCCTACTTTGCTATGGATTTCAGGCAGGATATGGGTGAGCCTTTTGTTCCCCCTTTTCAGCCTTCTGTGGCCAGATATACAGATAACTATGTATTGCTTATTTCGGGATCAAAGGTGTTTAGTTATGCCGGGCAGCGTATTGGCATCGTCGCCATTTCACCCAAATTGTATCACCGGACTTTTGACGGACTAACCCGGAGATATGGTGGTGGAACTTTCGGTACAGTTTTTGTGCACAGGGCTTTATATGCTATATCATCGGGCGTTAGTCATTCTGCACAATATGCATTGGCAGCCATGTTTAAGGCTGCATCGGATGGTATTTTCCCTTTTATTGCTGACGTAAAAGAGTATGGGCGTAGAGCACATATTATGAAGGCAATCTTTCTGCGAAATGGTTTTCGTATAGTATATGATAAAGATTTGCAGGATGAAATAGCGGATGGGTTTTATTTCACGGTGGCCTATCCCGGAATGACAGGAGGTCAGTTGATGCGTGAATTAATATATTATGGCATTAGCGCCATCTCGTTGGCTACAACAGGTAGTCATCAGGAGGGGTTGCGGGCATGTGTTTCATTTATCCGCGATGAGCAGTATCCTGTTTTGGAGGAGAGACTTAAGCTTTTTGCGGATAATCATTTGCAAAAGGGATTTATTCAGGAACAATTTAAAGCATGATAATAAATAATAAAGATCAAAGTATTTCATCTTTGTTGAAACGTGTCACAGGGCTTTATCCCGATCAAATTGCGGTAAAGGGTGATGGTTACAGCTACACATATCGACAGTTTTATGCTGCTGCGGTGCACTTTGCGTCTCAGTTGGAGAAGGCCGGTGTAAAAGCTGGTGAGCATGTGGGTATGTGTCTCGACCGATCTGCGGAAATGGTAGTCGGTATTTTTGGTACACTGCAAAGGGGAGCTGTATATGTGCCGGTAGATCCTTCTCATCCGGTGGAACGCATCCGGTCTGTTTATGAGGATGCTGCTGTAAACTGTGTGGTGACAACAAACGAATATGTTGATCTTGTCACGGAGCTGGGTTTTGTACCTGTTGTTCCGGATATTGATATTTCTGCTTTGGCTGATTATTACGTTGATAGTGTTCAACCCGAAGATAGTGCATATATTTTATTTACCAGCGGTTCAACCGGTAAACCCAAAGGTGTAGTGATAGCACATCATTCGGTGGTGAATTTAGTGGAATATATTCAGGATAGATACCCGATTGCCAGTGGTGATGTTGTTCTTTTGAAATCACCTTATACATTTGATGGCTCTGTTTGGGAGCTTTTTGGCTGGCTGTTGATGGGGGGCACACTTTGTGTGGCTAACCCCGGTGACGAAAAAGATCCAGCCAGACTTGTTCAACTGATTGAGCAAGAGGCTATCAGCTTCCTTTTCTTTGTGCCATCTATGTTGAGCTCATTTCTCGATTATTACGAAACGGTGGCTCACAAACAAAAATTATCTTCTCTGAAGTGGATCTCTGTAGGTGGTGAGGTGCTACCGGTTGCCTTGGTTGAGCGCTTTTATTCTCTGCTTGATGGCGATCGTGTGAAGTTGATAAATGTGTACGGGCCTACCGAAACAACGGTATATGCTACTACGTATCTATGTGATCCTCACGAAAAATATACCAAATTACCCATTGGCGAGGCGGTAGATAACGATTATATCTATATTTTAGACGAAAATCTAAATCCGGTTGAACCCGGACAAGAGGGTGAAATATGTATCGGTGGAGCAGGAGTAGGTGCAGGTTATTTGAACCGGCCGGAGCTGACCGCCGAGATGTTTGTTCCGGATACAATTCGGGGTAGTGGTACCATGTACAGAACCGGTGATATTGGTCGCCAGTTAGAAAATGGACTCTTCGATTTTGTTGGTCGACGGGATTTTCAGGTAAAGCTACGTGGTTTGCGTATCGAGGTGGGCGAGATAGAATATGCCCTGTTGCAAAATTCATTGATAAAAGAGTGTACTGTGCTCTTTGCCAAAGACCGGCACGGAGATGATTGTCTGGTGGCCTACCTGGTGCCCTATCAGTTTGCCGATGAGGCATCAACACAATTTATATTGCCTGATGATGAGTTTGTTACAAATATGAACGGTACACTGTGCCGTTATCTGCCACCGTATATGATTCCGTCTGAGTGGGTGTTGTGTCGCACTTTCCCATTGACAGACAATGGAAAAGTAGACAGAAAGGCTCTGCCACCTATCTCTGCTTTGGCACAAAATAGAGTGGATAAGCAATTTGTCCCTCAATCGGATGTAGATGAGAAAATTTACAATATTTGGAAAACCGTATTGGGTAGAAATGCAATACGGGACGATGAGGATTTCTTTGCAGCAGGTGGTCATTCGCTCAAAGCGGTGCAGGTGATAACAGCAGTGATCAGACAACTGGGATGCGAAATTCCTCTCAAAGAGTTTTATGGAGGAATGACTTTGTCGGATATGAGTCGTTGGGTAGGGAATGCCTTGCCGGATGCTATACCATTTTCAGAGTATAATGTTGTTTCGTCCGGTGATCGAAAAGAGTTTCCGCTGACCCCGGCACAAAATGAAATGTGGGTATTGCATTCGTTGGATTCTACGGGGTTGACGCACAATATACAGGTTGAATTTACCCTGAAAGGAGATATTGATGTCGATAAATGGCTTGACTCTTTGCGGCAGACGATTGCCCGGGAGGAGATCTTTCGTTCTACATTTCCGATAGGAGAGGGTCGTCCTGTACAACTGATTCATGACAATTGTCTCTTTGAAATTCCTTATGATGATTTGTCAGACTATAACTCAGAAGAAAAAGAGTTGAAATACAGGGCGTTGGCTCAGGAGAATGGCAATAAATTGTTTTCTTTGGATCAGCTTCCCCTTTTCTCTTTCCGGTTGGTACGTTATTCAACGACAGAACGCAGATTGTTGATGGCTATTCATCACATAATTTTTGATGGTTGGTCTTTGCAACTGTTTATGTCTGCGTGGAGAATGCATTATCTGGATAGGGTGGTAGATAAGCCCTCTTACCGATCCGGCGATTATGCTGTCTGGATGAACGATAATTTTTCCGCAGAGATTTTAAGTACAGAGTTGTCTTATTGGCAAAATGCTTTGGCGGGTATACCTGCAAAGCTGATGCTGCCATATAAGAAAAAAGCCATTCGGGCTGAGGCCGGGAAAAACGGTAAGCGATATTGGTGGACAATCAGTGATGGATTGTCAGAACAGTTGGACGCTTTGGCTCTTGCATCCGGAGTTACTCCTTTTGTCGTTTTTCTGAGTGCCTATCAGTTGGTTTTGGCTGAAATATCAGGTCAGCGGGATATTGTGGTAGGTACTCCATTTGCCAACAGAAAGCACCCAATGCTCGAGCATTTAATCGGGTATTATACAAATATGGTTGCGTTACGCACCAGATTAACCGCTAAAGAGTCGTTAAGTGAGCTTTTTTCGCAATGCAACGAAAATGCAATTCAGGCTTTTTCTCATGCTTGCACACCTTTTGGGGAGATTGTAAAATCGTTGAAATTTAATGCGGAAAAAGGTGTGCATCCTGTTTATCAGGCCATCTTTGTTATGCAGAACTGGCCGCATAACGATGGCGATTTTGGTGCTGCAGAGATGACTCAACGGGAAATCGGGAATGATTCATGTAAGATCGATTTGATGCTCAATGCAGAAAAGCGAGACAACTTGTATGAACTTTGGCTTGAGTATGATTGTGCCCTGTTTGATGAAGAGTTTGTAAACAGGTTATCGGCAGGAATCAACCTGACCCTGGATGAGTATGTTCGGGGATCTGCTGAATTAACAACGGATGATTTGCTGTTAAAACTGGAATCGGTTGTTCAGCCGGACTTGTACCGTTCCTGCATTGTTGTTGGCGATGGCTCTTTGCTTATGCAGTGTGTTGAAACTTTGCAGCAAAAAGGTTTTACGGTACATTCTGTTGTATCATCGGATATAACATTGATTGATTGGGTTAAAAAATTATCTTTACCTTTCTATACAAGTCTGAAGGATTTATCGGTTTTCAGACCGGTGGATTATATTTTTAGTATCAATAATGGGTTTATTCTCAAAAAAGAGTTTACATCTCTGGCACGCAGACATGCTATAAATTATCACGATTCGCCTCTGCCTCGTTACGCGGGTATGTATGCTACGAATCAGGCTATTTTGAATAATGAAAAATCGCATGCTGTATCGTGGCATGAAGTGGTTGATGAAATTGATGCCGGTGATATTTTTGTGCAGGAGAAAGTCGTTATCAAGACTGGTGATTCTGCTTTCACACTTAATTCCCGTTGTTTCGAGGCGGCGGTGAGAAGCTTCACTCTTTTGCTCGATAAAATATTGGCCGGAAATTTGACCTCTTACAAACAGGATTTGTCAAAACGAACTTATTATGGTTTGTCAGACAGAACCAGATCTGTTGGTTTTATTGATTGGCATAACCCTGTGGATAATATTCGGTTAATGTTGCGGGCCTGTAATTTTGGTGAGCATTTTGATAATGAGTTTTTATTGCCCGCTCTATTAATAAATGGCAATGTCTATTTTCTTTCTCAATCAGAACCACTAAAGGGGAATTTTGAAAACGAAGGTTCTGTTTTTCGTTACAAAGATCAGTGGGCATTTGGCTGTTTGGATGGTTGCGTGGTTATTAAGCAACTTTATGATACAAGTGGAAATGAGATAGATTTGGATGCTTTTTTTGTGCCGGGTATCAGGATATCCCGTCCGGAAAATGATTATTTGAATCTCCTGTCTGATTATTTTGATCGTTGGATAAAATATGAATCTTTTTGGAAGTGTCGGCTGAGGAGCAGTGAGTTTCTGACAGTGCCGTTTGTTTCAGATTTGATGGAGGATTTTGTTGACAATGAGTGGCTTCGAATTCCGACTTCGTTGGTTGAACGAATAAAGAAACAGTGTCCAGAATGTAGCTTCCTGGAGATTGTAACTGTATTTGCAGCCTCATTTATGCTTCGTTTAAGTGGAAAGTCGGAAGGGACTATTGGTTTAGTACCTCCCGGATTGGGCTTAATAGCCAAAGAATCCAATCACTATTGGTCGGGTTGGTTACCCTATACAATCTCTCTGGATGCTGAAAAAAGTTTAGCTCAGCTTTTTAAAGAGCGAATTGGTTTAGTGAAGTTGCTTCAGAAAAAAGGGACATTCACGTCTAATTTGCGTTTGAGATACCCCTCCCTTAAAAGCGAGGCTGAATTGACACCTTTTATATATGTGATAAACAAAGGCGAAGAGTTAATCATTCCGGATGAGAAAGCCAATTATGTGATTTTTGAAGTCAGTGATAATGCAGTTCGAATAAAGGGGCTTTCCAGGCAGGTTGTTGACTCTTTTATATCGGTAATTATTCATATTCTGACCTCATCTGATCACAAGTCGGGAGATTTGGCTATTTATAGCTCACCTCTTCAGTCGTTGTATCAGGAGAAGCTTTGCGAACCGGTCTGTAT
This sequence comes from uncultured Parabacteroides sp., assembly GCA_964534355.1. Lineage (GTDB taxonomy): Bacteria > Bacteroidota > Bacteroidia > Bacteroidales > UBA7332 > CAXXIC01. Next base: position 26,337 of record CAZHNZ010000032.1, on the reverse strand, counting down.
GCCGGTTGTGTTTGATAATGTAATAACGCAGTTTGATACAATCAGCTCACAGTTTGGAGATCGTTTGGCATTGTTCGATCAGGGTATTTCGCTTTCTTACACTCAATTCAGGCGGGAGGTTTTGTTAATGACTGCCGAATTAAGGAAGAATGGAATAAACGAGGGAAATGTTGTCGCTATTAATCTGGGCAGAGGAAATCTGTATTTTGTTTCTTTGATGGCTGCTTTGGGTTGCGGCGCCTGTTTTGTTCCGATAGACCCCACTTTGCCGGTCGATCGTCAGGTTTATATCGCTCAGGATTCGGGCGCTGATATAGTTTTGCATGAAGGAAATGTTATTTGGACCGATTTTAAATCGATTGATGTTATTCGAAGTATTCAAATAATACGTGATAGTGAACGTGTCCCTGATATTACTCTGTATAAACCATCCGAAAAAGATTTGGCCTATATAATATACACCAGTGGTTCATCGGGTAAGCCGAAGGGCGTGAAAATTTCGCACGGGGCATTGGCTAATTTTATATCCGGAGCACTGGGGTTGTACAATATTACCTGTGAAGATCGAATTCTTCAATTTTCAAATTTGGGTTTTGACGCCTCGATCGAGGAGATTTTTTCTGCCTTTTGTTCCGGGGCTTCGCTTTATCTCAGAAATGAGAAAATGCTTTCACCGTTGGATTTGATGCAGTTTTCCGTTGAAAATAAAATTACGATTTGGGATTTGCCCACAGCATTTTGGCGACAGGTAATCTCAATATCAGAGACAGAAGGGCAGTTTGCTGAAAACTCATTGAGGCTGGTTATTATTGGTGGAGAAGCTGTTACATTGGCCGATTTTGATGTTTGGAAAAATTCTAAGCCTGCTCATCGTTTATTTAATACATATGGACCAACCGAGACTACAGTGGTTGCTTTGGCTCATGAACTCAAAAGTAGTGATGTTTACACTTCGGTGGGAGTTCCGATTGGGAAACCACTTCCGGGATATACGATTCAGATCGTCGATTTATACAATCAGCCTTTGCCATCAGGTGTAATCGGCGAGTTGCAGATTGCAGGCAGGAGTATCGCCGACGGATATGTAAGAGCAGATAAAAAGCAAAGTGAGGTTTTTGGGCAGATAACGGATATGCGCGGATGCGTTTTGAAAGCCTACAAAACGGGAGATTTGGTAGTGGCTGATGCCAATGGTGTGGTTTATTACATGGGGCGTAGAGATGCACAGGTTAAAATAAGAGGGTTTCGAATCGAGCCCGGTGAAATTGAAACAAATATCAGACGCCTCGAAGAGGTAGAGGATTGTGCTGTTGTTGCCTTTGCTAAAAAGAGTGGTGAAAAATCGTTAGCTGCTTTTATCACTTCAACATCGAAATCAGAACCGGATTATGGTTTGATCAAGGAGAAGCTGTTTGCTTTGATGCCATCCTATATGGTGCCTGAGATAATCGAATCAGTAGAGTCTGTACCCCTTACTTTTAATGGTAAAGTAGATAAGATAAAATTGCAACTAAAAGCAGAAAGACTTTCTGCGGCCAAGTCTGGTTTTGCCGAAGATAGTGTTGAGTTTATCAGTATGCTCAATTCTTTTGCAGAAACACTTGAACAGGAACCTGCAGTGAAGGAGATATCGGTATATTTGCTTGAACTGGTGCGTAAACTTGCCGATGATCATACAATTATGCCGGGAGATGATTTGATGTACAGTGGCTTTGATTCGTTAAAATTTATCCGTCTAATAGTGGCACTCGAAAAAGACTATGGTGTGCGGATTTCAATCTCGGATATATATAATAATCATACTATCAATAAGTTATCCAATTTAATTGCAGAGTATAAACCACAGCCTACCAGTAACTCAATCGTTTGCCTGCGCAAAGGAAAAACAGGGGAAGTGCCATTGTTTTTGATTTGGGGAGCCGGGCAGTATGTTTTTGAGTTTAACGATTTGCTGACCAGGCTAAATGAGGATACACCGGTATATGTATTGCAGGCTCCTATTGTTGAGGGTGTCGTGAGAATTCCGGATACAGTTGAAGAACTTTCTGCTCATTATATTGCGGAAATAGAAAAAGTTATTTCCACGAAGTCGATTTTTCTGGCCGGTTATTCGTTTGGCGGTTTTATGGTGTATGAGATGGCTAAACAGCTCTCGGTATCAGACCGTCTTAGAGTAGAGAAATTGCTTATTCTGGATACCAGCGCTCATTTTGTGCAATACCGTGGACAATATAAATGGCATTACAGCACAGTGGTGGGTCGAGCCAAGATGTGGTGGTTTATAACCAGGAACCCAATCAATCAGTATAGAACAATCAAAAAAACGATTGAAGAAAAGCTGCTGATTCATAGAATTAAAAAACAGATGAAAGCAGAGGTTGAGGCGGGTGTCAGAGAACAATTGGAGCTTGAGTTTAATGATTTCCTCCATGCATGGGCGGCAGTAAGAATAAAAATGTACATTATGGAGAAGGCCAATGTCCATATTTGTCTGTTAACATCAGAGTCGCACCTGAAATTCGGCGGATTGTATCTGGGCTGGAAAAAGTATGCTACGCTGGGCGTAGATCCTTACTATGTTCATGCTTTTCATGCTGATCTTTTCCTCGAAGAAAATATTGATCAATTGGCTGGCTGGATAAACTCTCATATACTTTCCGCAAAATAAATCTGATTTATGCGTTTATGTGAAGTGAATTGGGAGCCTTTTGATATTTCATTTGCGTCTGAGAGCGATGAGCTAATCGTTTTTTATGGTGATAATACTTCTGTTTTTCCTTTTCACTGGCCTGAATATCTGACTGCTGAAGAGTGTGGGTTTATACAGCCATTCTCTACTTTACTGTCAAACCGTATTCGGGGTATGGCTCGTGCTTTGTTGCGTTATTATTGCTCTGTTTTTTTGCAGGTTTCGCCAGTTGATTTGTGTTTTAGAACGAGTGATTCGGGGAAATTATTTTTACCGGATGGTCGATTGCATTTCAATATTTCTCATACCGGGTCATCTTTTCTTGTCTGTATATCTACCCAATATCCTGTTGGTATAGATCTCGAAATACCTGTTTTTCGCCCCGATTTATATGATGTGATGACGTATGCCTATTCGGCTTCGGAGATTGATTATGTAGTTCAGGATGTTGATATTACAACCCGTTTTTTTACAATATGGACAGCAAAAGAGGCGTTTCTGAAGGCTAAAGGTATTGGTTTGATGGATGGATTGAAGGGTATAGATCTGTTTTCAATCGGAGATAATGCCTCTGTTGATCGTTCGTTCCGTATGCTCTCTTTTCTGTCGCCAGGTGGTGAAATCAGTTGTTTAGGTACCGAAAACCTGACCAGTAATGTTAGGTTTATCTCTTTTTTCGGGGATTCTGATTGCTAATTTTTGTTGATTCCCTGTCACATCTCTTTTCATTGTACCCTTTTTTCAGGACTTCTTCCATTTTCCTTTCGATTCATTATAAACATATCGCAGAAAAAATTTATCTTTGTAGCTTGCATTGGAATTTGTTGTTCAGAACAGAATGACAAATTCGCAGAATTACCCAAAAAACGTTCAGAATAATGGAAAATATTAATTGGTCAGAATTGTCTTTCGGATATATCAAAACAGACTGTAATGTAAGATGTAGCTGCAAAGACGGTGTGTGGGGAGAATTGGAGTACACCAATTCGGAATATATCCCTATGCATATGGCGGCCACATGCCTGCATTATGGGCAAGAGGCTTTTGAAGGATTAAAAGCTTTTCGCGGAGCAGACGGAAAAATACGTGTCTTTCGGATGGAGGAAAATGCCAAACGGATGCAAACTACCTGCGACGGCATATTGATGGAGAAATTTCCCGTCGACCGTTTTTGTGAAGCGGTTATTGGTGTCGTTAAAAAGAATGAACGATTTGTGCCCCCTTATGGAAGTGGTGCATCACTTTATATTCGCCCCCTTATTATAGGAACCAGTGCTCAGGTAGGAGTAAAGCCTGCCCGGGAATATATGTTTCTGATATTTGTAACACCGGTAGGCCCCTATTTTAAAGAGGGATTTAAACCAACACCAACTGTGATACTTCGCGAGTATGATCGTGCAGCTCCATTGGGTACGGGTAAGTATAAGGTGGGTGGAAACTATGCAGCTAGTCTGACTGCCGGAGAAAAAGCGCATGCGTTGGGGTATTCGATGGTTTTGTATCTTGATGCCCGTTATAAGAAGTTTATTGATGAGTGTGGCCCGGCTAATTTTTTTGCTATAAAAGACAATACATATATTACACCAAAATCTGAGTCTATTTTGCCTTCTATCACCAATGATAGTTTGATGAAACTGGCTCAAAGTATGGGAATTAATGTGGAACAACGTCCGATTCCGGAAGAGGAGTTGGCTACATTTGAAGAGGCAGGTGCTTGCGGAACAGCAGCTGTAATCAGCCCCATTTTGCGTATCGATGATTTGGCCGAAAATAAATCGTATGTTTTCTCAAAAGATGGTAAGGCTGGTCCGGTATCCGAAAGGCTATACAATAAGCTTCGTGCTATACAGCTCGGGGAAGAGGCTGATCTTTTTGGCTTTAATACGATAATAGAATAATATTTTCGGGTCGGTTATTTTTTGAAAGGAAATTATGTTTATATAAAAAAAGCCATCATGCCGGGAAATCGCATGATAGCTTTTTTTTTGTTGTGACCCCGACTGGACTCAAACCAGTGACCTTCAGAACCGGAATCTGACGTTCTATTCACTAAACTACGGGGCCGTCCTTTTTTGGAAATGCAAAAGTAAGAAAAAATATTGAGTTACAAATAATCTATGCCGGTAAAAATTGAATCTTCGTGGCATGAAAGACTCAAAAATGAGTTTGAAAAGCCTTATTTTGTCCAATTGACTGACTTTGTTAAGTCGGAATATGCATCATCGGTGGTTTATCCTCCGGGAAATTTAATTTTCAATGCATTCGATTCTTTGCCATTTGACCAGGTGAAGGTTGTGATTCTGGGGCAGGATCCTTATCATGAACCCGGTCAGGCGCATGGGCTTTGTTTCTCGGTGCGGGATGGGGTGCGTTTTCCGCCCTCTTTGGTTAATATATTTAAGGAGATTCAATCTGATTTAAATAAACCGGTTCCACTATCGGGCGATCTTTCCCGATGGGCGAGGCAGGGTGTTTTGTTGCTCAATGCCACGTTGACAGTGCGTGCTCATCAGGCGGGTTCGCATCAAAATAAAGGCTGGGAAACTTTTACCGATGCGGTAATACATACGCTGGCAGAGCAGCGGGAGGGAATTGTGTTTATTTTGTGGGGTGCTTATGCGCAGCGAAAAGGCAGTTTTATTGATGAGCGTAAGCATTTGGTGCTCAAATCACCCCATCCATCTCCACTTTCGGCACATCGTGGTTTTTTTGGGAATCATCACTTTAGTCGGGCCAATGTTTTTCTGAAAGCGCAGGGAGTTTCACCGGTTGAGTGGTGATATCGTGATTTTTCTGTCAATTTCTATTCAGTCTGAAAATACCGTTTGTAATTGACCAATAATTGTGTTAATTTTGCCCGCAAATTGAAAAAGAAAGATACCTTGAAAAGAATCAGAGATTGGGTTGTTATTATTTTAGATTGGTTTTATTCGCCATTCAGTCGTTATATTCCGTTGCAGACATATCGTTATGCTGCATGTGGTGTTGCCAATCTGATGCTCGATATTTTCCTCTATTTTCTGACCTACAACTTTGTCTATGATAAGCAGATATTAGATTTGGGTGTTGTGGCTATAAGTGCTCATATTGCGGCTCTTTTTACTGTATTTCCCATTACTTTTTTTACCGGATTTCTCTTTAGCCGTTATATTACATTTACTCAGTCGGATGTACGTGGGAGGATTCAGATTGCCCGTTATTCGGTCTCGGTTGGCGGTTCAATTATTTTGAACTATCTTTTTATGAAGTTTTTTGTTGAGTTTTGTCATTTATATCCTACACCTGCCAAAATGGCCACAACCGTTTTTGTGGTCACATACAGCTATTTTGTTCAGAAGAAATATACGTTTAAGTCCTGATCCAGTTTTCATATTACTAATTCTGCTTTTATGAAATTCAATAAATTAATCTGTCTGTTTCTGATAGCAGCTCTTTTTTGTGTTACCCGGGCAGAGGCCACGAAGCCCCAAATGTATATTATTCTGATGGCCGGTCAATCAAATATGGCCGGACGTGGGTATTTGGGTAATCCTCTGGATACAGTTACTTATGCCAATATTTTTTCTTTTACAAAGGATTCTGTATGGGTAAGAGCCCGTAATCCGTTACACCGGGATAAACCAGAAGCTTCTGTGGGTCTGGGAATGACGTTTGCACACGAACTTGTCGCTAAATTAGGCGGAGATGTAAAGATTGGTCTGGTACCCTGTGCTGCAGGTGGAACAAGTATTGAACAATGGTTGAATAACAGCTATTTCGGGCACACCGGAAATTTTTATTTATACGATAATCTTATAAAGCGTGCGCGTAAAGCTGCTCAAAATGGTCGTATAATCGGGCTTATCTGGCACCAGGGGGAGTCGGGTTCGGCATTCGGCAAGAGTGATGGGTATAAGCAAAAAATGGATACCCTTTTTCGTCGAATTCGTAAAGACCTGAATATGCCTGAATTACCGATTGTTGCTGGTGAAATTGGCTATTTCCTTGCGCGTAGATCCGATTGTCCTGAGTGGGCAAAGGTGAACGAATCGATAAATGAGTTGAAAGAATCATTGCCCGTGTATGATGTTGTACATGCAGATGGTCTGACAGCCAATCCCGATAATCTTCATTTTTCTGCCGATGCACAGCGGATATTGGGTAAACGTTATGCAGGAATATTTTATAAGCTTGTTTTTGGCGGCAGGTGATACATTATTGAGAAATATAAAAGGGAGTCCATACGGTTTTCTGTAGGACTCCCTTTTTTTATTTATGGCCTCAGGTCGATTAATCCAATGTTTTTGTTGATGCCGCCGATAATTGTAACTGTTGTAGTTTTGGGCAAAATGCCGGTAGAGTCGCTAATTTCCAATATCCAAGTGCCGCTGTACAGGCCCTGAATAAAGAATTTATTCAGATTTGCAGTATCGGAAACGCAGCAAATTGTATCGTTGTTTAGTATTGCGCAGACTTTGTAAGGTATGCTATCGGGGATGATAGTACCTTCAACATATGAAGAGTTTTGTTTGATATAGCCGCGAACCACCGGTTTTAATGAATAGTTTCCGCTGTTTCCCCTTTTTACAACCGATCTTTCTGCATCAAAGTCAATCATTATTGCATAGGTGCTATGCGTAACAACGCTATCCTGAATGTTAACTTTGAAGCCTGAACTCTGACTGCCAGGAACGTCTAAATCATGGATTGTGCTATCACCCAGCATTACAGAGTTTTGATTGCCTAGTTTTAGTCTGACCTGTTTGATGCAATCACCCTCTTTGAGTTCGATTGCAGAAAGTAGTGAAGATTGTCCCCGGGTGAGTCTCATCAGATTATATATGCCCGGAGTAATGGATAGCTCTTGCCATTTTTGACCATCTAATGAATAGCTAATGCTTTGAATGTCAATGTTAACCTGTTTGTAGCCAGCAATGGAAGGGGCATCTGTCAGATAGAAACTTACTTTAGTCTTTTCAGACTCATCGTCTTTGTTACACAATGTGAATAGCAGTAATGAAATTGTGGCTGATACAAAAATCATCAGAAATGCAATTTTGGCTGATGCGGGCTGATTGAATTGTTTCTTTGTTTTCATTTCTTTTAAGGTTTAGGTGGGTAAATATAGTATTTATCTTTAACAAGCTAAAAATATATTTTGTTTGGTTAATATATGTGCTCGTGTGTGATAAATGATTATCTTTGAAAACAGTTAAATTTATTTTTCGTGAATAATTGAATATAGATGTTTGTATCTGATAATCAGTTGTTTTAAATAAGTCTAATACAGGAAAAAATGAACAGTCAGTCAAAACGCATTCAGGTTGTGGATGCACTCAGAGGGTTTGCGATCGTATCTATTATGTTGTTGCACAATATTGAGCATTTTGATTACTATTACACAGCCGTTAATCTGCCAGAATGGATGCGGGTTGTTGATAAAGGAATTTGGAATACCCTCTTTTTTTTATTTGGAGGTAAGTCTTATGCCATTTTTGCATTGCTGTTTGGTTTGACCTTTTTTATTCAGGATAAAAATATGTTTCAAAAAGGGTATGACTTCCGGGGCAGATTTGCCTGGCGTTTGGTTTTGTTGTTTGGCTTTGGGCTGTTTAATTCTCTGTTTTACGAAGGAGATATACTCATGATTTATGCCATGATTGGTTTTTTTATTATACCCTTTGCCCGGCTTCGAAGTAAATGGGTGTTTCTAATTGCCGTATTCTTTATACTTCAGCCTTATGAGTGGCTGAGGGTGCTAACGTTGCTTTTTAATTCGGTTTCTGAGGTTTCGGCTCCTGCATCAGGGGCTTATTTCTCAAAAATGAGTTTGTATATCGAGGGTGATTCTTTCGTAAATACACTGATTGGCAATATTACGAACGGTCGTTTGGCTGTTTTGAACTGGACATGGGAGAATGGTCGTGTTTTTCAGACACTTGCATTGTTTCTGTTTGGTATGCTGGCCGGGAGAAAATCTTTTTTCGTAGAAACTGAGATGAATAAATTACTCTGGAAACGAATATTGCTTTATGCATCTTTGTTGTTTATTCCTATGTTTTGGTTGAAGATAAATATGGGTGGCTGGATTCAGGATGTCGCTTTGCGGCGTTCATTAACCGTAATCGAGACTTCACTCACAAATATGGCGTTTATGCTCATTTTGGTTTCCGGTTTTCTTATTTTATTTCAAACAAAGGTCTTTCATTCGTTTTTTAACTTATTTTCATTTTTAGGAAGAATGAGTCTTTCCAACTATATTATTCAATCCATTGCAGGGGCGTTTATATATTATGGTTTTGGGCTTGGTTTGTATCAATACACAGGTGCAACTTACTGCCTGATTATTGGGATTGTATTAGCTTTGCTTCAGGGGATTTTCAGTGCCTGGTGGCTACGGAGGTTTCGACAGGGGCCTCTTGAGATTCTTTGGCATAAAGCAACCTGGATAAAGTTATAAAGAAATAAAGACCGGTAGGAATCCACCTGTATATGTCTTTTTAAAATTCACGAATCGTAAGTTATTTGGTTTAAAAAAAAAGTCTATTTTTGTATTCTGATATTATTAGGCCAATATGGCTCAGTTGGTAGAGCAACGCATTCGTAATGCGTAGGTCGCCGGTTCGAGTCCGGCTATTGGCTCAAAAATAAAGGGTATTTCAGATTTTGAAATGCCCTTTGTTCTCAAAATAACTTTTTATGAGTAAAAAATACGAATAGCAGGTAGGGCATAATCCTCAAAAAACGGTTTACCTGTATAATTCGAAGTAAAAATCAATTTTAAAACTTTGAAACATTGACGCAGCAAGAGTTTAAAATATTGTTTGATGGCTATTTCGATGCGGTGCGTAGCTACATTTACTACCGTTGTTCAGATATGGATCTGGCGTGTGATATAGCGCAGGAGGTGTTTATGAAAATTTGGGAAAAACAGCTTATGCCGGATAAAAACAAGGAAAAGGGGTTGCTCTACAAAATGGCAAACGATCTCTTTATCAGTCATTACCGGCATCAGATGGTGGAGCTGAACTATTCGCAAAGTCTTGTTGTAGAGCAGTCTGAGCCATCGCCGGATACCGGACTCGACTATGAAGAGTTGGCACAGACATATCAGCGGGCGTTGGCAGAAATGCCGGAAGGGCAGCGGGTAGCGTTTTTGATGAGCAGAACCGAAGAGTTGAAATATGCAGAAATCGCAGAACGATTGCAAATCAGTGTAAAAGCTGTAGAAAAAAGAATTACTAACGCATTATCGCATTTGCGGACAAAATTATCGAGATATGAAACAAACTGACGCATACAAAGAAACAGAGATGAATGAGCTAAAAGTTCGGATTCCCTGGGAAAAAAGTAAGGATCAGGTGTGGAATGAGCTTTTCGAAAAGGCAACATCGCAACCGGTTCTTCCGAAAAAAGCAAAGATAGTGCCTTTTTTGCGCTATGGTGCAGCCGCGGCTGTTGCGCTGCTGGTGGTGAGTGTCTCTTTTGCCTATCTGTATCGTACACAGGTAACAACGCCATTGGCCAGTCACCTCGAAATAGAGTTGCCCGATGGCTCAAAAGTGTTGCTCAATGCCGAGTCAAAGATCGCTTATAAACCTTATTGGTGGGCGATAGAGCGCAAGGTTGAGTTGGCTGGTGAGGCCTATTTTAAGGTGCAAAAGGGAGAGAAATTTACAGTTGAGTCTGCTTCCGGAAGTACATCTGTATTGGGAACCAGTTTCAATATTTATGCCCGGACAGATGAGTATGAGGTAACCTGTCTGACCGGTAAAGTGAGAGTTCAGTCTAAAGGCGGAGATCAAAAAGTGGTTTTAACGCCCAACTCGAAGGCAGTTATCCGGAGTGGAGAGTTGGTTCGTCAGGAGGTTTTGGCAACTCAGTCTATTGCCTGGAGTCGGCAAGAGTTTTGTTTTACATCGGTTCCACTATCCAAAGTATTTGAAGAGATTGGTCGTCAGTATGGGGTGGAGATTGAATTAGAGGGCAATTACAATGAGCTTTATACCGGTAATTTTTCCAAAAAACTGAGCCTGAATGAAGTGTTGGATTTGGTTTGTATTCCTTTTGATGTTAACTTTACCGCATCAAATTCAAATAAATACACTATTCATCGTTAGAACCATTTGAAACCAAAATTTGTCATACTCGTAACAATTCTGATTTTTTGTATCTCTCTTTCGGCTCAGACTATTCGGATTAAGGCCAAAAACAGGCCTCTCAACCGGGTGCTGATAGAGATGAGGGATGGGTATGGCATTAAGTTTTCGTTTGATGATAAAGTACTGAGCCGGTTTAAAGTAACGGCGAATCAGCAATTCTCTTCCCCGGAGAAGGCTCTTGATTTTTTCCTGCAACCACTTTCCTACAAGTTTAAGAAAATAGATGGCGTATATGTCATATACAATGCGCCTGTTTTTGTCGGACAGCCGACACTTGCGATCAATCCCAAAGAGATGTACAGATTATCCGGCATTGTGACCGACATGATGAGTGGCGAGCCGCTGCCGTATGCCTTTATCCGGGTAAACGGTGCCGGGGTAGCTTGCGATGAACGGGGACGGTTTACGGCTGTTTCCGACAAAGATTCTGTGTTCACCCTTTCGGTCAGATACCTGGGTTATGTAATCAAAGATACCCTTGTGGCGGCAGGATCTCAATGTCGTTTCCGCCTGATTCCTTCGGATACGCAGATGCGGGAAGTAGTGGTGCCGGCCCGAATAGAGCGCGGGCTACATACCGCAGAAATTCCGGGAAGTATAAAGGTGAATAATCTGATGGTTAATCAGTTTTCGGGGAGTGGAAACAGTTCTGCATTTAGTTTTCTGAGGCTTATGCCCGGTGTTTTGGCTTCGGGTGAGCAGACGCAGAATCTGATTATCTGGGGTGGATACGAAGGGCATAGTCAGGTAAGTTTTGATGGAATTACACTCTTTGGGCTGAAAAATTTTAGCGACAATATCAGTGCGGTCAATCCCTATATTGTGAAGGATGTGAAGCTGTTGAAAGGTGGCTATAGTTCCCGGTACGGAAACCGTGTGGGCGGTTTGTCTGAAGTAACCTGTATTGATGGAAATCGCTACAAACGTGAAATCAAAGCGGATTTGAGCAACCTGACCCTCAATGTAATGGCATCGACACCTGTTGGGAAAAAGGCATCCGTTGTAGCGGCATTTCGCCAAACGTTCTACAATCTTTTTGCCCCTGAGGCCTTGAACCCGTTCTCGTCGTCAGATAAGCAGGGCGGGACAACAGATACGACTCAGATTTATCTTTATCCGCAATACAATTTTCACGATTTAAATCTTAAATTTTCGGGGAGTGGGAGAGGAGAGGATAGCTACTCTGTTTCGTTGTATGGCGGAGAGGATGAATATAAATATTCGCTCAATCAGGAGTTGAGGGGAAGAGCGGTTTCGGTAGATGTGAAACAGGAGAGTCGGCAGTTTGGTGGGAATGCCATTTATCATAAGGTTTGGGGTTCGGGCGACAGGACTTCTCTTTCTTTATCTTATTCTACTCTCGATGCCGATGCGCATGAAGATAGCCGGACCGGGTTACAGGCCAAAAAGAACGGAAACGCGCAAACCGTGAACCGCTTGACAGAGCGGGACAATACCATAGAAGAGATAAAGCTGGCTACTGAAAGCAGAATGACCTTATCGACCACTCACTCCCTTATTTTTGGAGCGGGAATGACCTCCAACTATTATTTATACAAAGATGCTGTTACCAGCTTTACGGCTTCACAGAAAGAGAAAAGATCGAACATCGCTCACCTGTTTCTTATTGATCAGCTGGCTCTGAGTCGTCAGTTTGTATTTATACCGGGTATACGTGCGGACTACTCTTTGCAAAACCGAAAGATGTATCTACAACCCCGCTTATCGGCCAAATGGCAACCCACGGAAGCATTTAAGCTTGCCGCTTCGTGGGGTGTTTATAATCAGTTTGTGGCCAAGAATATCGTTGTCGGAAGTGCCGGTAGTTATCATCAAATCTGGATGTTGTGTCAGGATACGCTGATACCAACTATCCGGAGTGAGCATTGGGTAGGTGGGGTATATTTTGAAAGAAAGGGATTTTCGGCATCGTTGGAGGCATTTCATCGTTCAACGACCGGATTGTCGAGGATATATTTGGCTGCACCCACAAGAGAGGCAGATCAGACGTCTGCACACAACGATTTGCGGGTTTCACCTGTGCCGCTTCCGACCTCGCTCACAGAGCGATATGCAACCGGAAAGTCGGGTGCTTACGGATTTGATCTGTTAATCAAACAACAATATTTAAATCATTATGCCTGGCTTTCGTATTCGTGGAGCAAGACTGATGAGTTGTTTTCGAATCAAACTGTTTATCAGCCATCGCCACAGGATCAACGCCACGAATTGAAGGGGGCACTGTTGCTCAGTTTCAGACCGTTTACTGTTTCTACCAATTATGTATATGGTTCGGGATTTCCGGTGTATGATAGTCAGATGCATGTATCTGATGTTGCCCGTAAAAAGTATAGCCGGTGGGATGCCTCATGTGCATATCATTTCGGATGGAAGAAGAGCCACTGGCAAACTGGCCTCTCTGTTCAGAATCTGTTGAATAGTGATAATCTGAAGTTTAGTGAGTTTGTGCAGGATCCATCGCAGGATGCAACGCAACCCAACAACTTTACGATTTACACCAAATCAATTCCCTTTACACCCATGGTTTTTCTGGAGGTTTCGTTTTAAACAGTCCATTTTCGTTTTGCTGCTTTTACCGGATACCAGGCTGTGAAAAAGGCCAGTGCAAGAACTGCCGACAGAATTAGAATAACATCGCTCCATACTATTTTTACCGGATAAGCATCTACCACAAACATTCCGACATCGCTGCCGTTAGAGAGGCGAAGAAGTCCGTATTCCTGTTGCAAAAAACAGAGAATCAGCCCTAAAGCAAGACCGATGATTGCCCCCATGGCCGAAATCATCCATCCTTCCAACAGGAAAATGCGCGAAATAAGCTGTTTGTCAGCCCCCAAATTGCGCAGGGTTTGAATGTCTTTCTCTTTTTCGATAATCAGCATGGAAAGAGAGCCGATAATGTTGAATGTGGCGATCATCAATACAAAGCAAAGAATGAGGAATGTCATCCATTTCTCGATTTGCATCATTTTGAAAGACTCCTCCTGTTGTTCGAATCGATCGGCCACCCGGTAATTATTGCCCAAAAGTTTTTTGATTTTTTTCTGAGTGCCAGAAATGTCGGCATCGGGTTTTAGTTTGATTTCGAGAGCTGTGACTTCTGTTGTGTAGTCGAACAGACTGCGTGTGAGGGCAATCGGTACAATGATCATAGACTCGTCGAATTGTGGTTGATTGGTGTTGAAAACAGCCGAAACATAGATGTAGTCTGTGTTGAATGCCGAGGATGGATTGGTCAGATTGACTTTCTTGTTGCGTTTTGGTGCAAATACCTCCAGCGGATCAACAAATCGTGCACCTATACCCAGAGCCTGAGATAGCCCTGCTCCAATAGTTCCGTAATTGACAATAGAATCTGTGGCTATGAACTCACCGTCGAAGAGTACACTGTCTATTAAACAAACTTTGTTGAAGTTTGTGCTAACCCCTTTCAATGTGGCCGTTACCTGACTGCTTCGGTATTTGAGTAGCGCATTTTCTTCGATTACTTCACTTGTTGCCAGAATTTCGGGCATCAGCTGCAATGCCCGTATTTCGCTTTTGTTGGTGTCGAAAGTTTTTCCTTTCACCGCGGTTATTTTTAGTTGCGGGTCGAGTGCGCCAAACATAGTTGCAATTAAGTCCTGAAATCCGTTGAATACAGATAGCACGCACACCAGGGCCATAGTGGCCAAAGTGACGCCACACACCGATACCATCGAAATTATATTGATGGCACTGTGTGATTTCCTGGAGAAGAGGTAACGACGTGCTATTTTGAATGACAGACTCATTATAAGTTATACGTTTTAGGTTATAGGTTTTAAGTTATAAGTCCTAAGTTTGGGTCTGTTATTGTTTTAGGAGTTGGTCTATATTGTCGATATAGTCGAGTGAATCGTCTATAAAGAAAACGAGTTGAGGTACTTTGCGCAACTGAAAACGAACTCTTTGGCTCAGGTCGTAGCGGATGGTTTTTGTCATTGTTTTTACCTCTTTGAGGATGTCAGGGCCTTTGTCGGAAGGGAAGATGCTGAGGTAAACCCGTGCCACGCTCAGGTCGGGGCTCACCCTTACTGCGCTGACACTGATCATAACGCCTTGTACTGCTTTTGTTTGAAGAAGAAATATGTCACTCAAATCTTTTTGCAATAGTCTGTTGATTTTGCTTTGTCTGGTTGATTCCATTTTTTTGTTTGTATAAAGTCTGGTTTGATTTCTAGTCTGTTTATTGTATTATTCCATCTCTTTGCGAAGCCGTGCTACCGGAATTCCCAACGATTCGCGGTATTTGGCCACTGTGCGTCGGGCCAGCGAATAGCCTTTTTCGTTGAGCATTTCGCACAATCTGTCGTCGGTCAGAGGTTTCTGTTTTTCTTCGTTTTGGATAGCCTCTTTGAGCATATTTTTAATTTCGCGTGTTGAAACCTCTTCTCCCGATTCGTTTTGAATGCCATCTGTAAAGAAATATTTGAGTGAAAATATGCCATAATTACATTGCACATATTTGCTGTTGCTCACCCGTGAAAGCGTAGAGATATCCAGTCCTGTTTTTTCTGCAATATCTTTCAGAATCATAGGACGAATATCGGCTTCATCTCCCGTAATAAAGAATTTTCGCTGATAACTAACGATGGCTTCCATGGTGGAAAGCAACGTCATTTGCCGTTGATGCAGAGCCTCGATGAACCATTTGGCATTGTCTAATTTTTGTTTTACAAACTGAATGGCAGCTTTGTTATCCTTTGTTTGGTTTACTTTATCTCTGCTATAATCCTGAAACATTCTGACATAAACATTGCTCACTCGAAGCGCCGGAATGTTGCCGTTGTTCAGAGATACAGAAATGTCATCTTCAATAGTTTCAACCCAAAAATCGGGTGTAATTTCGTACGCATCATTCTCTCTTGAATCGCTGCTGACTGAATTCCCGGGTTTGGGGTTCAATTGCGCAATTTCGTGATTGGCCGCTTTAAGTTCATCTTCCGAAATCTCAAACATGGTGATGAGTTTATCGAATTTCTTTTTCGAGAATTCGTCAAAAGCCTCTGTCAGAATCAGACGAGCCAGCAGATTGGCTGAAGTTGCCTCTTTTCGGGCAAGTTGAAGCAACAGGCATTCTCTCAAATCGAAAGCACCCACGCCCGCCGGATCGAATGTCTGAATTATTTTTATAATCTTCTGTAAGTCAACTGTATCAATTAGTACTCCGGCCTGAAAAGTCAGATCGTCCTGAATAGCCGACAGCTCGCGCCGAAGGTAGCCGTCTGAGTCGATATTTCCAATGATGTATTCGCCTACCTTTTCCTGAATTGGCGTCAGTTCACGCAGATGAAGCTGATCGGTCAATGTCTGCTGAAAGCTTTCGTGTTCTCCCAGCAGGCTTGTTTCTGTACGAATCTGTTTGTTCTCTTGTTCTGCCAGTTTGTAGGCTGGTATATCGTCTTCGTTCATGTAATCACCCAGGCTCAGGTCGTCCTGCATTTCCAGAGGATTCTCTGAATCGTCTGCCTGAATATCATCGTTTTCAGAGGATTCGAGTCCCTCTTCAAGAGCCGGATTTTCCTCTAATTCCTGAATGATTCTCTCTTCTAACTCCAGCACCGTACACCCCATCAGTTTCATTTGTTGAATCTGTTGAGGCGTCATCCGCTGTTGTAGATTCTGTTGCAATTGTAACTTCTGCATAGTTGGAGTTTTGTTTTTTTTGTTGAAATGCAAAGGTACTACTTTTTTAAGGTAATTGAAAATCTTTGCACCACCTATCGGTCCTATCGGAAGTTTTAATACCTGAAACTACTACCGCCCAGAAACTCCCGAATGAGTGAAGTCGGTGGTATTTCTCTATCGTAAATCGGGTAGAAGTAGTTTAGAAAACGGGTCAACCTGTATGCTTCGGAAAATTCGTCGCAGTTTTGTGGTACTACAGACAGAATAGGTTCTGCATATCTTTTGAGTACAGCCAGTTCAAACATTAGCGCCGAATTGAACATTGCATCTGCATTCTCCTGATAGGGAAAAATCCATTTGTCTTCGCCCCGTCTCACGCTTGGCCACCGGCGAATAGTTTCGCGGGCGGAATAATTTCTGTATTTGAAATCGCGGATAATACGGCGAAGCAATCGGTTGTCAGTTGTCGGAATCCAGTTGTGATCGTCGATAGAGATGGTGGTGAGTGCCGAAACATAGACTCTGAATTTGATTTCGTCCGGTATGGTGGGCGTGAGAGCCGGATTAAGAGCGTGTATTCCTTCGAGTACCAGCACATTGTCGGGTGCAAGTTTTAGTTTGTCACCCTTGTACACTCTTTTGCCCAGTTCGAAGCTAAAAGTAGGGAGATATACCTCTTCGCCCGCCAGTAATTGTTGCAGGTCCTGGTTAAAAAGTTCGAGATCAAGAGCATAGAGGGATTCGAAGTCGTGTTCACCAAACTCATCGAGAGGAGTAGCATCCCTATCTACAAAATAATTGTCGAGTGAAATAGCAACGGGTTTGAGCAGATTTGTCATCAGTTGAATGCAAAGCCGTTTAGCGAAGGTGGTTTTACCTGACGAAGAGGGCCCCGAAATCAGGATTACTTTTGCATTCCGCGAGGCTATGCTGTCGGCAATGCGGGAAATTTTCTTTTCGTGCAGCGCCTCCGAAACCTTAATCAGGTCGGTCAGATTGCCATTGTGGCTCGACATGTTGAGAGACCCCACATTTTTCAAGCCCAGAATATCGTTGAAGTGGGTGTATTCGTGAAGAATATCAAGCATCTTTTTTTGTACGATAATATCTTCGGGAACCGTCGGATTTTCACGGTTGGGAACCCGAAGCAGCACTCCATCTTCGTACCGGATGAGGTCGAACAGATAGAGATAGCCGGTGGATGGGAGAAGGCTTCCGTAAAAGTAATTGACATGGTTGCCCAGTTTGTAATAAAACGAATAGACTTCGCCTGTGGAAACCAGCAGTTGAGCTTTGTCGTGCAGGTTGTTTTCTTCGAAAAGCTTCACCACCTCTTCGGTTTGAGCCTCTTTGCGGTGGAAGGGTAGGTCGTCGTCTATTATTTCCTGCATTTTCTCTTTGATACGGCTAATACTATCATCAGTGAGCTCTTCGCCCAGATTGAGGGAGCAGAAATATCCTTTTGAAATAGGGTGTTCGATACGCAGTTTTGAGTTTGGGTACAACTCTGTCATTGCATTGTACAATACAAAACAAAGCGATCTGACATAGGTGCGCATGCCCGACGGGTGAGTGAGATCAATAAATTCGATGGTTTTGGAGGTATATGCCCTGAAGTTGAGACCTTCCATTTTGTTGTTGACTTTGGCGCTAACGACCAAATATGGCATTTTGATCTCCATCGCTTTGTATATGTCGAGCAATGTGGTGCCCACTGCAAATTCGCGGGTAACGTTGTTGTTTTTGCAAAATATTTTTACGGTGTCGTGGTGCATATTGAATGTCTTTAATCTGAATAATTGGAAAGAAACTACTATCTTTCAAATGTAGAGTTTCCCCCTCAATAATGCAAACGAAACAATCATTATTTACAAATAATAATGAAAAAAGAACATTCGTGTGGTGGGATACCATTTTTTTTTGTAGGTTTGTTGGTTCAATGGCCGGAGTCGACCTTTTCTATCCGGTGTAAACGCATTTTAATGAAATCTTTTAATAAAAAATCCCCATATGAAACTAACAGATAAGTGGTTTAGTGCCTTATCAGAAACAGAAACAGGAGAATTGGCAATCATTACAGGCAGATATAATATTGACGAGTTTGTGCAATCGGGCAAATTCAAAGAGCGGGCCGAAGTAAAATGGACGTTTGAGGGCGAGTCAAAAGGTATGCCCGCCGGGCCCGATGCTGAACTGATGGAGCAGGTAGAGGTGGCTTTACGAAAAGCTATGGAGAAGGACAAACTGGCTATTCTGACCGGAATATACACCGGCGGCAATCAAAAAACATGGGTGTTTTATTGTCGTACTGTGCGCGTTTTTGGTGAACGACTCAATGAGGCTTTGTCCGGATTTCCGGTACTTCCACTTGAAATATATACAGAGATTGACCCGGAATGGGAGGAATATCTCGATATGCTCGAAATGAAAGAGTGGGAGGGGAGTGTCAACGACGATCAGGAGGTAGAGTAGTGAAAATACAGAAGACCAATGCAGCCCGTATTCTTGATCGTTTGAAGATAGAATATGAGCTGGTTGCCTATGAGGTGGATGAGTCTGATTTGAGTGCTGTGCACGTTGCTGCTCAGCTTGAGCAGGATGTGGCACAGGTTTTCAAAACAATACTGTTGCGGGGAGATAAAACCGGTGTTTTTGTGGCAATTGTTCCGGGTGCAGAGGAGGTTAATCTGAAACTTGCCGCATCTGTATCAGGTAATAAAAAAGCCGAAACCGTGGCTATGAAAGAGCTTCTTCCGCTCACCGGATATATTCGTGGCGGATGTTCGCCATTGGGTATGAAAAAGAATTATCCCATCTATTTACACCAAACAGCAACCGCGTTTCCCTGCATCTACATTAGTGCGGGGCAACGCGGTTTGCAACTCAAACTTTCACCGGCCGACCTGGTGCGGTCTACTTCGGCCATAGTCTGCGATTTGGTATAATGCCTATTTAATCGCTTTAATTACATCTTCGGTGATGTCGGTTGCCGGGTCGAACCATACGATTCCGGAATTATTCAGATTTACCACTTGTTTGAATTTTTTCTTTGTGGCAATGGCCTTAATCGCTGCATTGATTTTGTCGATATAAGGTTGATACAATACATTTTTATAATCCTGAATCTTTTTGTCGGCAGAGGTTTGTGATTCGTTGAAGCTTTTTTCTAAACCTTGCAATAGCGTAATTTCTTTTTGTAGAGCCGCATCTGGTTTAAATTCAGCATTAGGGGCTAATTTGGCTGTTGCCTCTTTGTATAAAGCATTTGTTTTTTTCAGTTGCTCATCATAGGCGGCTTTTATTACCTGTAAATCTTTGATGTACTTACTTTGTTCGGCAGCTACCAGTGTGTCAATTTTAGACAATGCGGGTACAGATGCCAAAACTTTATTGACATTTACAACAGCTTGTTGTGCGAACATACCTGAAGATAAAAGCAGGAAAAGGGCAATAATTACATTTTTTTGTTTCATAGGATTTGTTTTTGTGAGACTAAACATTTATATGTCAAATAATTATTTAAGGTGATGTTTACAAATAAACGGATTATTTCTGATTTAATTTAATTTGTTCAATTTGATTTTTAAGTTCATCAATCTGTTTTTGTTGTTCCTTTATTGCCTCAATTAATACGGGAATAATATCACTATATGCCACTGATTTAGTTTTCATAGCATCATCGGCTGTTGAAACAACCTGCGGCAAAATCTGTTCGACCTCTTGAGCTAATACGCCGATATGATTATTATTATCCAAATTTTTATTGCCCGCATTTGATAAATCCCAGTTGAATGTAATACCACGCAATGCTAATACCTTACTTAGTGCGTTTTCGATAGGTTCTATGTCTTTTTTGAACCTTGCATCAGAAGTTTTTACCCAATTAATCATTTGGACTACACCATTGACTTCCAGCATATTTCCAGCGGCAGGAGTAGTAGTTCCGATTCCAACGTTTCCTGTATTTGTAATATACATACGATTAGCACCGTTTGTTCTCAGTCCTAATCCATAGTTACCATTGTTTTCAATCATAAAATCACCCGCATAAGGAGCTCCATAATCTCCTCCATTGTATGAAATTCCCATCCTGCCGGTGCTGCGACTATTTGTGATTGAAATAGCATATGGCTCAGCCACACTCGAAGAACCAACCGTTAGTTTTTCATTGGGAGATGTTGTTCCGATGCCAACAAAACCAGTGGGTCTTAAGGTCATTACATCGAAGTACGTTTGTTCACCATATGATCCACTAGCACCGTTTCCAACCTGAAGAATCAAACCATTGTCGGCACCTCCCGAACGGATAAATCCATTGTAAGAATTGACCGTCATATATATGTGATCATAGGCAGCTCCAGAACTCGAAAATCCAATACCACCGGAGTTTCTGACATCAAGGCCTAGGGTGGGAGTTGTAGTTCCCAAACCGACATTACCATTGTTCCTAATCACCATTTTCGCCCCGTAGGAACCTGATTCTTTCCAAAAATACAAGGCATCATTATCAGTCACAGAATTGGCAGCACCTGTACCTATACTCCAGGTTGCATTTGAGTGTGATGATGTAAGTCTAATCTGGGAATCCAGAGCATCCGTTACAAGCGGAGTCGCTTTATAGTTTTCGAGCAGTATTTGTGGGATGCCTGATTTTACTATATGAAGAGGGGCTGAAGGTGATGTTGTGCCTATTCCCACATTTCCATCGCCGCGTAATCTCATTACCTCTACTGCAGAACCAGTCGTTCCGTTGTGAACCTCCATTGCCATGTAGTTAGCCGCAGCAACACCGTCATTGTATGTGGTGATATAATTTGACCGGTCAACCCCATCTGCCCGTCCCAGCTTCAGTCTTCCCACTGTTTGAAAGGCACTCATTGTATTTAACGCAACGCCTCCGTTAATGGTTGTTGTACCATCAGATGCAATTATTAATCTTTCTGTGTTATTTGTGAGTAGTTTAAGACCGGATGCATTCAGTGTTCCAAGATAAAGAGAACCATTTGATCTGAGCCATGTGTCAGCTGCGATAACATTCGGAAAACCCTGTCCCGAGGAACCGGCTACGCCCAATTCCGTTTCATTGGAAGTTCTACCTAAATTTATTATGGCATTAGAACCTGCTGCTCCTGATAATTTGATAAGTGTACCTGTTCCGGAAAAAGAAAGATTATTAGCAGCCTGAGTCACCGTTGTGGTGGCACTTAGCGATCCACTTCCTTTGTATAATCCACCCACACCTGCGCTGAGATCAATATTTGCAATTGTTCCGTCGAGAATTTTTGTACTTGTTACACCACCATCATTCAGCGAAATAACGGGGGCTGTTGTTCCGTTGGCAACCGCGATCGGTGCAGTACCGTTCACAGAGGCTAAACCTGCCGCATTTGATACTCGTACCCAGTCTGTCCCGTTGTTATAGTAATAGCCCGGAAAAACATCACCTGCGGTGGCTGTATTATAAACCATCATACCAGCCACATCTGCCGATAGGGGCGCCGGACTGGTAGTTGCGGTAAGAGCTACACGTGGTAACAGTAATCCCTTGTTTGTACTTTCTATTTCCAGGGCAGCGTTAGCATTGATTGTCCCCGGATTTGTCCCGATTTTTTGGGATGTAACCTGAGCATTGACTGGTATAGCCAATGATACCAGAGCCACTATTATCAGCTTGTATTTATCAGTTTGTATATTCATAATCGAAATATTTTCAATAAATAATATTATTCTATTACCCACCAGCTGGTTCCGTCTGATTGGATACGCAAAGTTCTGTTTGTATTGAATGATGTAATTGAAGTAGTTTCAGAAACCTTTACAGCTATACTTAACGTAATAGCATTATTGGTTTCATCACTTTTCCTGATTACATAAATCCTGTTTGCACATGTATTTGCCGCAGGGAGAGTGACAGTAAAACCAGCAGTGGTGGCATTACAAAGAAGAGTATGATCGGTGCTTCCTAGAGCAGTTGCTGCTGTTACTCTACGGATTGGTAAAGCTATGGAACCCACAACTTCAAGTTTAGAGTTAACTGTATTTCCGTCTGTACCTATACCTACATTTCCTTTCACAATCAAACCATCAACAGGAGCTTCGTATGCTTTATAACCTGTACCAATACTCATATTTTCGTTTACCCAAACAAAAGAGGTCGGTGCAACATATCCATTCAGGTCTCCACCGAGTATGATACCGGAAGCCGGGTCTCCGGCAATACCAAAAGCTAGTGGCATTCTGGATGAATTGGTTCCATTTACTGCATCAAATAGAGGACCATTTGCCGCACTACTGTTAAATCGGATAAACGATTTGGTTGCATCTCCCAGATATTCCGGATCTCCCAGCCAAAGCTGCTTGTTTCCGACCTGATTGTACCCAAGTACCATTGTAAACCCGGAACCCAGATTGGTGCCATCTACCGCATTGCCTGTAAACCGGATACCTCGGCTGGTGAGTGCTCCGGTTCCCTGTGCTATTGTAAAATCACTGGACGGAGAGTCTGTTCCTACCCCAAGTCGATTATTAGTACCATCAATTACAAATGTATTGTTATCGAAGTTGACATTGTCTGTTACAGCCACAGTTCTTCCTGAACCTATAGTTCCGTTAGCATTGTATATGGTGCTGTTTGAAGCCGATTTCACGGCTGTAGCCAAATCGCTGATTGCACCCTGAACATTTGTTGAGGCTACAGCTACCTGTGTGCCTGATGCTGCTATAGCTGTACTTGTAACCTGTGATGCGGTAACAGTGGCTGAACCACCTAAAGATACAACGTTTCCATTGATAGTCACAGTGCTGTTTGCCAGTTGTGCGTTTGTGATACCTGCTGTAGCACTAATGTCTGTTGTGGTAATTGTTCCATCCAGAATCTTCAATGAATTCACAGCACCCGTTCCAATTGTTATAGCACCGGTATTGTTAATTGTCGCATCACCACTCATGGCAACACCTGTTGCTA
Source organism: uncultured Parabacteroides sp. (assembly GCA_964534355.1). Taxonomy (GTDB): domain Bacteria; phylum Bacteroidota; class Bacteroidia; order Bacteroidales; family UBA7332; genus CAXXIC01. Next base: position 2,873 of record CAZHNZ010000032.1, on the reverse strand, counting down.
TATTAAAGCCGTTTCCGACAAAAATTCGGGCACTGTTCAATGTTGTTGACAGGGCTGCATTGTTCTGCCAGGTTGCATAACCAGAGGCATCCGAGGTCAATACCTTACCAGCCCCCGGGGTGCCGGCCCCTGCAAAAAGTATTGTTCCGGTCGTATGAAGTTGAGCTGTCGGTATTGTTGTTCCAATACCAATTTCTCCGGTTTCGTCGATTGTCATTCTGTAGCTACCTGAAGTCACAAAATTCATAGTTGATAAGGCTGTTGTTCCATTACCTTTGTAGGTGCTGTTTATTTCAGAGAGCAGGCTAAAACCGCCGTTATACCGACCATTCCAGGTAAGTGTTCCTATCATATCACCGCTCTGAAGATTCACCGGAGCAGCCTCGGTACCACGGGATGCACGTAGATAAAATGTTGGGCTGGCCGTGCCGGCACTCTGATAAGATGTGATCTCAATATCGTCGGCTGCACCACCACCCTGATTGTTTGATACAACAGATAATTTAGAACTTGGGATTGTCGTTCCAATCCCTACATTTCCGGTACCGGAAAGATTAAAATTATTTGCTCCCTGAGTAATTGTAGTTGTTCCACTTAGAGAGCCACTGCCTTTGTATATTCCACCAACACCAGATGCTAAATCTGCATTTAAGACAGTTCCGTCCAATATATCCGCAGTCTCGATAGTTCCATCCGCTATTTTAGATGACGTGACTGCGCCATAAGAGATAGTCAGGGCACCAGTGTTACTTAGCGACGCATCACCCGACATACCCATCGCGGTCGCAATATTCGACGCATTTCCAACAACAATATTTGAGGAGGCTAATGTTGTTCCAATGGGAGTTGCAGCGATTGTAGTACTGCCCCCAAGATTAACTGTATTTCCGTTTATTGTTACACTACTATTAGCTAACTGGGCATTTGTAATGCCGGCAAGCGAGTTGATATCCGCAGATGTTATTGTCCCGTCAGCAATTTTATTTGTAGTAATACATGAATTTGCAACCTTTCCTTCTGTAATAGCCAGATCTTTCAAATCAGCGGTTTCAATAGTCCCATCTGCAATTTTTTCAGATGTAACAGCTCCATAGAATATTTTTGATGTTGAAATAGAACCATCATTCAGGGTAAAAGATCCTGTATTTGTTAATGTTGCATCCCCTGTTAAGTCTACACCCGTAGCAATTCCAGAGCTGTTTCCTACATAAATTTTGGCACTTCCCAATGATGTAGAAAGAGCAGTCTGTGTTTCCCAGGTTGCGTTACCACTTGCATCCGACATCAGTACTTTGCCAACGCCTGGTGTTCCTGCACCAGCAAAGCGAACTGAACCTGTTGTATGTAGCTGTACCGCAGGTGTTGTGGTGCCAATACCAACATTCCCATTGTTTTGTATTGTCCACAATGCACCAGTCATATGAAACCCAAGAGATAGCGCATTTGCGGCATTGTTATCCGATACATATCTATATGTAATATCACCGGCATTTCCGTTAGATAATGCTTTCCCTATTTTTAGAATAGATATTTGATTCATGGCTAGATTAGGAGATAAGAATGTACCAACATTCGAATATACTAGACCTGCATCTGTTGTAGAATTGGTAACGTTGAATCCACTGGATGGGGTGTCGCTATTAAAGGTGATTGTATTTGTACCTTGTGTAATACTCGTTGAAGCGCTTAAAGACCCACTGCCTTTGTAAATTCCACCTGCGCCGGAAGCCAGATCAGTGTTTGCTATTGTTCCGTCCAAAATTTTTGTAGAAGTCACTGCCCCGGCTCCAATTGTCAGAGCCCCGGCATTGCTAAGTGTTGCATCACCACTTACCGCAACTGCCGTTGCCGCACCTGATGCATTACCAACCAGAATATTTCCGGAAGATAGTGTGGTGCCGATAGGCGAAGCTGTGATTGTAGCGGTACCACCCAAGGAAACAGCTGTACCGTTTATTGTCACTGCACTGTTCGCAAGCTGAGCATTTGTGATACCAGCAGTTCCGCTGATGTCCGTAGTTGTGATTGTTCCGTTAGCAATTTTAGCGGACGTAACAGCATCATTCGCAATTGTCAGAGCTCCTGATCCTGTAACATCACCTGTGTGGGCCGTGTGCGAGAATGTAGTTCCGGTCAGGGTCAGTCCTGTTCCGGCCGAGTATGTCGTGTTGTTGTCTGTAGGAACCACCCATGTGCCGTCACCTCTGAGAAATGTAGTTCCGGTAGCACCTGCAGGTAGTTTTGCAACCGTGACAGCATTCGCAGCAATGTCAGCTGTTGCGACAGCACCGTCAGCAATTTTAGCCGTTGTCACAACCGCATCAGCCAAATCCGCTGTCGCGATAGTTCCGTCAAAGATCTTACCTGAAGTTATTGCGCCGGCACCAATAGTCAGAACACCTGCATTGCTGAGTGTCGCATCGCCACCTACCGCAACAGCTGCAGCCGCACCTGATGCGTTACCGACCAGAATATTTCCGGACGAGAGAGTTGTCCCGACTGGTGAAGCCGTGATTGTAGCAGTACCACCCAAAGAAACAGCAGTACCGTTTATGGTTACAGAGCTGTTAGCCAGCTGACCATTTGTGATACCTGCGGTACCGCTGATATCTGTATTTGTAATTGTTCCATCTGCAATTTTAGCTGAAGTTATTGCCCCGGTACCAATAGTCAGAGCCCCGGCATTGCTAAGCGTCGCATCGCCACCGACTGCAACAGCTGCAGCCGCACCCGATGCGTTACCGACCAGAATATTTCCGGACGAGAGAGTTGTCCCGACTGGTGAAGCCGTGATTGTAGCAGTACCACCCAAAGAAATAGCTGTACCGTTTATTGTCACTGCACTGTTCGCAAGCTGAGCATTTGTGATACCA
>CAZHNZ010000031.1:0-36151 GCA_964534355.1 uncultured Parabacteroides sp. | reverse complement strand
AAATGGGCTTTAACCTATGCAAAACAAACTTTCGGTGGGGTGGTATGTTTTATAGGAAAGTGGTATCCCGACCTAAACCTGATTTGCTTCAATTACACTGAATGTCAAGGGGATACGAATAGAAATGCGCTTTGAGCCCGCTGCGGCTATGCACCACCCATCTTATCGTGCAAGAAAAGAATTCGGACATAGAATTCCACATTTAACCTAAATATTTATGAAAACAATTTCTAACACTCAGAAAATGAGAAGATTGCTTGTCGGCTTGCTGCTGATGGCGCTGTTCTCGACGGCAGCTGTGGGTCAGACCTACAGGTTGCTGAAAGCTGGTAATGACGCTTCGGGCGCGAAAAATCTGGATGAGGTTTCGGCTGTACTGGGGGCGGACGATTTGAGCCGTTTCAGATTGCTGACGGTGACTTCGCGGTTGATTGGTACGCATCTGGGACAGGAATTTTCGCTGTGCAAGGTGCCGGGGATGTGTCTGCGGGTGCATTCTGATATTCCATCTTTTGTGGAATTCGGGGATAAATGGCTGACTGCCAATCCGAATATTGAGATGGTGGTGCTGGATGTGAAGAAATCGAAGGATTTGGATAAACTGGCAGAAACGACCACTTTGCTCATCAAATATCCGCAGGTGAAGTATGTGGTGGTGCAGACTTTTTCGGAACTTTATCCGTCGGCTCAACCTTCGGAATATGAACAGCGGGGGCTTGCTCTGGTGGAACCGGCGGCGAGCGGACTTCTGAATACGCTGTTTAGCAAACAGATACGTCTCTTCTTTGCGGCTATCAACTTTAAATAACTGAGTTTAACCTAAACCTGAAATCAAGATGAAAACAATTCGCTGCAACTCCGCCGGGATGAGAGAAGCCCGACGGTTTGGTTGTGGTTGGCGTAGCATAATTTGTGTCCTTTTGCAACTCGTTTTGTGGGTTGCTGCTGTTTTGCCGGCATTTGGGCAAAGCGGTGGGGTACAGGTACCGTTTAAACTACGACACCACTCCGACGAGGCCGTTAACGGCATTTACACCCTGAAGGGTGATTTTATTATGACTGCAAATACCAACCTGCTGGGCGTCTCTTCGGGCGACAACGGGGCTCAGAGTAATTTCGACTTTACGTTTGTGGATATCGACAACGATACGAATACCTTCAATTCGTCGCGGGCAGAGCTGAAACTGCCGTCGCGGGTAACGTCGCTGCCGGTGTGTCCTGGACACGACTGGTCGGTGGTGTATGCCGGGCTTTACTGGACAGGCAAAGGAAATATGAAGGTGGTGAAGTATCATCCGCCAACAAATGTGCGTCAACACATTTTCTCGAAATTGCCGCTGGGCTATAAGTATTGGTACAGAAAGACAAAACCTGCTGACACGACCAATTACAGGTTGTTTTACAAAGCAACGCCTTTTACCACGGCCAATGAGTTTGGATGGGTCTATCTGGTGATACCGAACGGTAATCCGCTGATTTCGCTGACTGCTCCTACGACGGGACTGAGTTCTATCGCTAATCAGGATTGCGGAACGATGTATTACAAATCGAACGAACCGGTGTGGAACCAAAACGGACAAAACTGGACGCCGGAGGAGAAAGGTACTGTTCTGATAAAGAAAGAGGGGCTGATGAGTTACGATACCGTGCGGGCCACTTCGGCCGACAACCGGTGGGTGTATGGGGTGGAAAACAAGCATAAATATGTCTGTTATCAGGACGTTACCACTTACGTGCAGGAACACGGAATGGGGAATTACATTGTGGCTAACATCAAAACACAGGAAGGTTCGTCGGACAGCGATATCGGGAACTTTGGCGGCTGGGGGCTGATTGTGGTCTATCAGCATCCGGACGAGAAGATGCGGAATATTGCGATATTTGATGGTTTTGCCGATTTAGCCGACAACGGAACGAGTGCTTTTTCGTTTGGTTTACAGGGTTTTAAATCGGTATTATCGGGTCCGGTGAATGTAAAACTGGGTATGATGTCGGGCGAAGGCGATGAATCTATACCGCACGACTGGCTGAATATACTGAAAAGCAGTTCGCTCACCACCAACCCGCTCAGTTACTGGCTGACTAATCCGTGTCAGACAAGCAACAACCCGGCCTGGTATTACATCCCCAATCCGGAAGATGCGGGCACAAGCTCGTGGCTCAATTACTTCCGCTCCACCGTATCCACCGGGGGAAATGACCGGTTCCCCAATGTGCCCAACAACTGCGGGATAGATGCGCACATGTTTATGCTTAACAATGCAGATAAGTCTCTGATTGGCAACGGACAAACAGAAACAGCATTCAGCTACCGCGGAAACACGGACGAACTGGTGATGTTTATGGTAGCCCTTTCGGTAGATGCCTATTCGCCCGAGCCGATTGCCTACATACACGATGAGGTGCCCGGAGGTGGCACACCGGTGAACCCGGGTGATACCATTTCGTACCGGATAGAGCTGTCGAACCGTGGTACCGAAAGCATCGATTCGCTGATGATGACATTGCCTTTGCCTTACAACGCGTCATACATTCCGGGCAGTCTGCAAGTCATCAACCATCTGCCATCGGGTAGCTGCTACGACAACCAATTGTCGGCCTATTATCAAAACGATAGTCTGAACCACATCATTATCAAGCTCACACATCTGCCCGGTCCCAACGATACCACCGGTATTTGTCTGGTTAATAAACCCTGGAACCCCGATTCGGTATGGGCGAGCATCAGTTTCAGACTGAGGGCAACTGATCAGTGTGTTTATCTCGATAACGAATGTGCACACAGCATCAATCTGCTGGGAAAAGTCTCCGGCAAAGGAACCATCACCGGAACACGGTTCAACAATTCGTCGGTGTACGGATGGACCGAAGCTGTGGGCGAATGCGAAAGAATACCGCAATACGGCCCGAATGTGGTGGGGATAAAGGATTCTGTTTGTCAGGGAGATGATAAGGTAACACGCGAATTCTGCGTGGGCGAAGTCTACATCTCTTTGTCGGAAATAAAACAGCTGCTGCCACGGGGCGTGTACGACTTCTACAAGGCTAATGATGACTGGACGCGAAAAGATACAATTCAACTTGCTTCGTTCCCGGGTTCGGGTAAATATCTGGCATATCCGGTCAACAACTTCAACCCGGAATGCAACAGCCCGATTAAGATTCTGATTATCGTGCCCGTATACCAATATCTCGACACTATTTATGTAAAAACAGGTAGTTGCAGCAACGGCAGAAACTGGGCTCACCCCATGGGAAGCCTGCAACTGGCGATGAAGTACGCCCGCAAAGCTGTGTGGGTGGCTGCCGGTACATACAATTCCGGCTCGTATGGCAACAACGGCTATACGCTCAAAGATTCCATCAAAATTTACGGTGGCTTCAGAGCCGACCCGACCGACGCGGCAGACAACGACATCAAATTCCGCCATCCGCTCAACAACCCGACCGTGCTGATACAGCCTGCGGGCGCAACAGTTCCTGTGGTGGCGAGCCCCGCTACCCGCAATGTGGGTACGTTGCTCAATGGCTTCTTTATAGAAGGTAGCACACGGGGTGCAGCGGCACTGAAGGATAAAATCACGCTCGAATACTGCGTCATCCGCAACAATGCTACCGGTTCAAATCCTGTTGTTTTGTTCGATTCGGGTGGCAAGCTGGTCAATTCGCTCATTACGGCCAACAGCAGCTCAGGCGGTATTCTGCATTTCGCCAACGGCGGTAACCTGCATTTTTCCACTCTGACCAAAAACAGCGGAACAGCCATACTTGCCTCGGGAACTACAGCGGGCAGTGTGAGCAATTCCATCGTTTGGGGAAATACCACTCAGACAAGTGGTTCGCCCGCGCCGGCCATCAGCTACTCGGGTGTACAGGGTCTCAACGGTACTACCTACGGCACGACAACCAACAACAACATCGCCCTCGACCCCATTAACCTCAATACCTGGGGACCGAACTTTGGCAATGCGCCGGAAGATTCGACTGAGATTTACAACGGTTTCCGTCTCAATCTCTTCTCGCGCCTGAAAGGTGCTGCCGATAACGGCGCTGTGGCTTCTCTCGGACTGACTGCCGACCTGAGTCGCGTGCACCGCATAAAGGGTGCAAATGCCGATATGGGTGCCTTCGAGTCGCGTTATCTGCTCACACCTGCCGGCAATCTGGCCTGGACGGGCAATACCACGCACACATTCTGGCCGGCCGTGGCCACTCAGGGTAATCCCGAAACTTCCGACTTTGTATTGTTGCATCAGGGCACTCATGCCCGGTTGGACGGACACACTACGCTCGACGCAGTTGTCTTCAACGAAGGTCCCGACAGCCTCATCAATGCCGTAAGCGGTGCGGGCAACAATACCGGTGTGGCTTCGCTGTTTACCTCAGACAAAACACTGACCGTGGGCGACGTCTATTATGCCCGTCGTTTCAAACCCGGCAAATGGCATTTTATCTATCTGCCTTACAGGGTAAACAAAGCTGGTGGCGTGCTCGACTCATTGCTGCAACCGCTCACTTTTGGCACCGATTATTCTGTGAAATGGTACAACGGTATCAAACGCTCTGTTTACGGCAGCAACGATGCAGGCACAGCCGGCAAAAACTGGGAATATGTAACCGCCGATACGCTCAGCAAAAACAAAGGATACAACTTTGCTGTGCTCAGCGAAAGAGTGATCTATTTCAAAGCCAACGGCTCTGCGGGAAACAAAGATTTCCTCGGACAAACAAACTATCCGCTGCAACTGACCTTCGAGCCTCTCGGCAATATGGGCGCCTACGATGGCGATCAGGGCTGGAACCTCTTCGGCATCCCCTACTCTTCTTTCTATCAGCCCAATGGAAATATCTCTTTGCCAACAAACTGGTACGAAACCAAGGGGGCTATGTTCAATGTCGTCTTCTGGAATTCCGACCTGTCGGGTGGCGATAAGTATGTGCCGGTGGTCACTACACTCGAAAACAAGCTCTTCCCGCCATTCACGGCTCTGTTTACCGAAATCCCGGGAACACCATTGCCGGGCGACTACACGCTGGCTGCCAACGGTCGCCAATATCAGACCGTGGCGCATCTCTACAACCCGGTCAACCTCTATCAGGCGCGTTCGGCATCTACGGATAAACCATTGCTCATCGCCCTTAACCTGATACGGGCAGAAGCCTCGGACCGCGCACTCATTGTGCTCAATCCGGCAGCATCAGCCGGTTTCGAAGTGGGTCGGGATATGGGTAAGTTTGGCTCATCGAGCAATGCTCTGCCGCAACTCTACACCATGACAGACGGGAAACGATTGGGTATCAACGAGCTTCCGCCACTAAACGGCAACACGCCTGTACCTTTGCATCTCTACATCGGAACAGCCGGAATGCACCGCATTCGCCCCGAAAGCAATCCGCTCATAGAGCAAAACGGATACAGCCTGTTTTTGGAAGATACGGAAGAAAACAGCTTTATCCCACTCACAGAGGATGGTTATGCGTTTACGGCCTCAACAGGTACTATCGACAACCGGTTTGTATTGCATATTGCACGAACCACAACGGCTTTGCAAACGACCGGCGGACTACTCTGGATGACCGCGGCCAACAACAACCTCACCCTGCATGGTCTGAAAACAGCCGACCGCATTGAGGTATCAGACGTCAGTGGACGGGTATTGAAACAAGCAGTTGCCACAGCCAACAGTATGAGCCTGCCACTGCCTTACCCGGGTATCTTCTTCGTAAAGGTTTATCAAACAACCGGAACAGTGACTCAGAAAATCATCAACAAATAACACTTTTCGATTATGAAAACACTTATAATGGTCATCCTGCTGTTTCTCGGGTTGTCTCTGCATGCGCAGGATGCGCTTCCTGTCGAACCCTTTAGCGGAAATACGCCAACCGAACAGACAACCGGCCCGCAAAAAGAGGCAAGTCCATTCGACGATATCCCCGACAACCCCGATCCCGACCCTGTGCCAATCGGCAACGGACTGGGTGTAATTTTCGCACTATCTGTTGGATACATAATCATCCGCTACCGTATCTCTTTGCGTCATCCGAAGAAATAGGGTAAAACAGCTGATTATTTCCGGGGCTGCTTCTGTTCGTCAGAGGTAGCCCCATTTTTTACATATTTAAATCTCATTTAAATTGAATTATACTGCATGAACATTCCGGCTGTATATTGTTTACATTTGGCACATATCACGCACATGCGCTATACCTATCTTTGCAATACAATATCTATCGCATTATTTAATTTAATCTATCTATCTATGCTCTTTTCAAAAAAAGAGCAAATCTAATTCTTATGAAAAAAATCAAACAACAGGTAGCAAAGATTCAGATTGCTCTGATTCTTCTTTTTGCTCTGACTAATCAGACTTTTGGGCAAAAGAACAAGTACGGCTATGTCGCCATTGGTGGCGGTGGCTATGTAACCTCAATTATTCCTAGTCCATCCGAACCTCATGTTTTTTATGCTAAAACAGATGTGGGAGGAATGTTCCGCTGGAACGAATCAACACAGGACTGGACCCCCCTTTTCGCATGGGTGGCCAACGACCAGACAACCTATCTGGGGACAGAGACCTTTGCAATCGACCCAACTTCACCCAACAAACATTATGCTCTGGCCGGTACATCGTACTGGGATAGTGGCAAGTCGGCCATCCTGAAATCGACCGACAACAGCAACTCGTACAGCGTTATAAACGTAACTTCTCAATTCAAAGCCAACGGAAACGGAAGCGACAGACAAAAGGGCGAAACGCTGGTTGTTGATTCAGGAAATCCGAATATTCTCTATTGCGGTGCACGCTACTATGTGGGCTTGTTTAAAAGCAAAGACGCCGGCGCAACGTGGAACAAGGTTGTCACTTTTCCCGACAGTATCGGACTGAAAGCGAGTATTAGCTTTGTGGCTCTTGATACAAAATCGGCCACAGAATCGGGCTGCCAAACCATTATCGTTGCCTCACTCAAAGAGTACAACAACATCCACATCAGCAAAGATGGTGGTCTGACCTGGAAATCTATCGGTGGAAACATGAAAGGTACGCCTCAGCGTTACGTTATCAGCCCCGACAGAAACATGTATGTTACATACAGAGGCACAAAAGGCGGAATATACAAATACAATCTCGATACAGAGAAATGGACAGATGTTACACCTTCGTACGGAAGCAATACCCGCGGCTTTTCGGGTATAGATGTAGATAGCAAAAATCCACAAAGATTAGTTTGTACAACTTACAATAATTTTCAGAATCAACAGGTATGGGGATGGGGCGATTTTGTATATTACAGTACCAATGGTGGAATTTCCTGGGTGGAAAAAGCAGGTAAAAACGTAGCCACATTCGACACAAACGGCATTCCCTGGATGACCGGACATGCGATGCACTGGTGCGGTTGTGCTACATTTAACCCCAACAAACCGGGATGGGTATTTGTGGTTTCAGGCAACGGCATTTTTGCCACAGAAAATATCGCTGCCGCCAAACCGGTTTGGAAAGTGGTTTCGAAAGGCCTGGAAGAAACTGTTCCCGTTGGCCGCGGTATGATAAGTATACCCGGCGGACCATTTATTTCAGCGGTGGGCGATCAGGGTGGATTTGTCCATACCGATATTTCCAAAGCCCCGTTGGCAGCTATTCCCCAATCGGATGCATTTGCCTATGCAGGTATCAAAACTAATGTTATATTGGCTACTTATGATCAAACAGACGTAGTCGGATTGAAAAAAGATGCGGCCGGAAACTACATTTTCGATTCAAGTGGAAATCCTGTTCAGATTAAGCGCACTCAGTCTCACATCCGTTACACCGAAGATTTTGGCAAAAGCTGGATTGTATTACCGGCTGCCGATACCATTCAAAACGGATTTCCCGCTGCTTCATCTAACGGAAAAATTTTGATGTGGCAGGGATTTAACTCAAAAGCAACACCCACCACTCGCCTGTATTGGTCTGAAAACAAAGGAACTACCTGGACTATGAGTAAAAACGCGAACTTCAATTCCGACATTATTGCCGATCCGGTAGATTCTATGGTTTTCTACGGATACAACAGCACCTCTGAAAGCGGGTTTGTATTGAAGAGCACAGACGGCGGTAAAAACTTCACCGGTGCAGCATACATTGGTACAGGCGGCAATACCCGCATTAAGGCAGCGCCGGGCATCAAAGGCAGCATCTGGATTAGTTTTGGATCATCTCTCAAATACACTCTCGATGGTGCCAAAACATTCAAAACAGTGCCCATTTCTACCTGCGCTTCGTTCGCTTTGGGTAAAGCAGCACCCGATTCTACCTACCCAACCTTGTTTATCTGGGGAAAACCTACGGCCGCAAGCGTATATGGCATGTATCGCTCTATCGACAAAGGCAAAACCTGGACAAGAGCCAACGACGACGACCACGAATGGGGAGCTTTGGCCAATGCCGGTGCTATCGAGGCCGATCAAAATGTGTACAGCCGCGTTTACAAAACCACTGCCGGAATGGGTATTCCATACATGGAACTCGATTATATGAGCAATGCCATCGAAACAACCTTGATGCCGGACACAGAGAATGCAAATCTCTATCCTAATCCATTCAAACAGAGCATTACACTTAAAATAAACGGGGATAATCTGAAATCTGTTTCTGTATATACCATGCAGGGAGTTCTGGTCAGAAAATTCACACCGGACGAACTGCAATCGGGCATCATCGAGTTTGGCGAATCGTTTGCACAGGGTGTATATCTGGTGCAGGTGGCCCGTAAAACAGGTAGTGTGAGCTACAAAATAATCAAGCAATAAGCACAAAATATTCACAAACTATCTCTCTTATTTAGCAGCTGCTGCCGTTGTATTCTGAATTTTCAGAGTTACAACGGCAGCATTTTTTTTATTGAGATTTGGGGAAAGGCTATCGTGGAAACTCATCGTATTTTATTAAAAAATACAAATCTCGTTTGATTTCTTTTTTGTAGTTTTGTAAAAGCAAACGCCGGATGCTATCAAACAAAAAACGAACATGAAAAACAAGATTCAACTTTTCGAAGAAAAAAAAGTACGCACGGTTTGGGACGAAGAAACCGGGGAATGGAATTTTTCAATAATTGATGTAATTGAAATATTAACAGAAACCGACCGACCGCGAAAATATTGGAACGACCTGAAAAAGAAGCTCATATCGGAAGGAAGTCAGTTGTCCGAAAAAATCGGACAACTGAAAATGATCGCATCCGATGGCAAATACTACAAAACCGATGTCGCCAATACCAATCAGCTGTTTCGCTTAATTCAATCTATCCCATCACCCAAAGCAGAACCGTTTAAGCAATGGATTGCACAGGTTGCAAAAGAAAGACTGGACCAAATGCAGGACCCGGAATTGTCAATCGAACAAGCCATGATCGATTATAAACGATTGGGATACTCTGACAATTGGATAAATCAACGATTGAAAAGCATTGAAATAAGGAAAGATCTCACCGATGAATGGAAATCGAAGGGACTGGAAGAGGGTCTTCATTTTGCAACTCTAACGGATATTATTTACAAAACCTGGGCTGATAAAACAGCCAAAGAATACAAACAATTCAAGGGTTTGAAAAAAGAAAACCTGCGTGATAATATGACCAACGCAGAACTTGTTTTGAATATGTTGGCTGAATTATCCACCAAACAAATTTCTGAATCAAACAATCCGAACAGTATAGATAAACATATTCAGGTGGCCAAACAGGGTGGCGAAATTGCAAGGAATGCCCGTCTCGAACTGGAAGAAAAAACAGGACAAAAAGTGGTCTCTCCACTAAATGCAAAACAGGGTCTTTTGAAAAACAGAAAGAATGACTGAATAATTTTTCAAACATAACACATATAATAAACAGGTAGAATGAGCTACAAAATAATCAAGCAATAAGCACATAATATCTCTCTTATTAGCAGCTGCTGCCGTTGTATTCTGAGTTTTCAGAGTTACAACGGCAGCATTTATTATATTGAAATATGGGGAAATGTTAAACAACATAGTTGTTACCTATACAAACAACTTTTTTGCTTAATCCAATTTATTTTACTCAATGCCGGACAGTTTAAGCGACGGATTGCGCAACTTTGGATAATCTGAATAAGATTCCGGGCCTCAGCTTGTTTTACTTTTCGATTTAATCAGTTTTCGCGCCTCCTCAATCAAAGTATCGAGGCCTTTTTTCATATCATCGCTGTCCATCTCTACCCGTATGTCGGGTGCAATGCCAAATTCGGTTTGCTCCATATCGGCATTGTACATCGGACTAGCCGAAAACCGAATGCTCCATCCGTTGGGTAGCTCTGAACTAAATGGCAATCCGCTACCGCCGCCTGTACTATCACCAAGTATGGTAATGGTAGGCAGCTGTTTCATCACGCTCACAAAGTCGTTGGCAGAGCTGAAACAGCCCCGGTTGGTGAGCACCACCACCGGTTTCTGAAACCGAAGTCTGCCGTTGATACCCAGATATTTGGGATAAGGATTTGAGAACTCGTTGTGTCCTTTGCCTGTTTTGTGGGTAATGTAGCCCACCAGCCGTCGTTCGTTGTTGAACCGAGAGGCAAGCACATCCACATTGGTCAAATCGCCTCCACCGTTGTTGCGGACGTCAATAATAATACCGTCGCACAGGCTAAAACGCGAGATAATCTGATCCAGATTACCATCTCCGATAGCGTCCGAAAAACTGCTGTAATACATGTAGCCCACATTGTCATTCAGCACTTTATACTTGATTCCGCTTGCCACCATATAATTGGTGCCGAGGTATCGGCGTAGAATTTTTTCGTCAAAATTATCGGGGTATTTCTCGTACCAGTCCCAATAGCGGGAAATGTCGAACGACGAAAACAGATTGACATGCCCGTCTTTCAATTCGGCCAACATTTCTGCCATAACGCCAAACAGCTGCTCCTCCGACATAGAATTGCTGATGCGGGCACCATATCTTTTGTGCACATCATTCCAGTCCAGTTTTTTGTATTCGAAGAAACAATACCGTTCGTCGAGAAGCTTCCACAGGGCCTCGAAATTATCGCGCGGGGTATTGGAATATTGCGGCTCTTTCACACAGGAAAAAAGAAGCAATCCGCCCAGTATTATCCATATATAGTGTCTCATTTGGCTCTCTTTTTTTTGGTCAGACTACCTCTTCGACTTATCCAGACGCAGAAAATCGCCCGAAATGCCAATCGTAAAGTTATGTGATATCAACGATGTTTCGTTTTGGTGAATGCGTGATTGGTAGATGGTATTGAAATAGCCGATTTGTAAATCATACCCATAGCAGGGAATCTGAAAAGTCACTCTGTTGTTTACCGCCCATTGGTTGTGCAGCGAAAGCAGATTAACCACCCCATCGCTGTTGCCCAGTCTGAAAATCTCGTAATACGATTGTCCGTATTCCGGGGCAAAACCGACACCCAGCAGGGGAACAGATGTCTGATACCTTACAGAAACGGCTTTGCGAAGCATTTTGAACCGGTATTCGGCCAGGGCCGTAACCTCACTATTCAGATTGAGTTTGGCCTGTGCCGGATTGTTCGAATTGCGCGAATTGTATATGGCACCCACCAGCAAATCGCCACCGGCACCACCCGCCAGTAGCCAGCGATCCGAAAGGGTATAGCGACGCAAAAAGTGGTAATTGTAGTCGATAAATCCATTGTGGTACAGCCCTCTGCCCGAGAAATTGGTCGTTTGGCTGTAATCGAGGGAAAGCTCGTGTCTGCTCAACCACTTTTCGGCTCCGCGTATCGTTTCCGACGAGCAGGTAAGTCGGTAGTCAGTGCCCGAATAGCTGTATGGTGTCAGGTAGGTTTCGAGTATCGAGCTGCTGCCTAAGCCGAAGTTTAGTGTAAGTGTGCGGGGCAGATTCTCTTTCTGAGCCCACAGAAGTTGCTGCAAAAACAGCGACAATCCAAACAACAGCACACGATACTTCATACCGGTTATTTATTGGTTTTGTTTAAAACAGCCGTTTCTGACCGATGATATCATCAATAATATCGGTGTCAGATACCACATCTTCATCCTCCGGGCTCTCTTCTTCTGCCTCTTGCCGGATAGTTTCTTCGGGTTCAGGCTCGGGAAAACGGGTAGGTTCCAGCTCTGTCAGTTGACCGATATGGAAGGTTGATATCCGTTTGCCTTTGGCTCGAAAACTTTTTACGCTGATAAATTCATCCACATCAATTTCAAGAGCTTCGCGAAAACTATCGTTTCCGTCAAATTTGACCTCCACCCGCGGATAAACCTCGCAGGTGAGCAGTTTGAGTTCCGATTTTGAGTTTTCACCCAGGAAATTCTGCTTTTTGGCCGATGCCTCAAAATTAAACCGTTTCAGATAAATATAGCCCTGATCGGCGTCGTACAGAGCTGCCGACCATACCTTGTTGGCCTCAAACTTCTCTATGCGCAGGATGTTTGCTTCGTAGTGGTTGCCCGCATCGAAGTTGGTGGTATAGTAATCCCCGTTTTTGAGCACTACCAATATCAAATCCCCACTTTGGAATTCGCCCAGATAGTCGCCTCTGCTGTCGTAGTTGATGCGCAGTACATCGGGGTCGAACCAGACCTCGCGACCGCCCAGAGTGCTGCCGCCGCGGTTTTTGAGTGTGATACGGAAAATATCGTTTTTAGTCAGAATATTACCAATAGACTGACGGCCTTTGATGGCTATTTTGCTGAAATCTTCTTCGAATGAGGTCTTTCGCAGTCGCGGATTGGGTTTCAATACCACGCGTATCACCTCTGCCTCGCCGTTCGGATTGGCCGTAAAGTAGCAGATCTTACTACCCGGTTTACCCTGAGAAATGTCGTACTCCTTGTCGCGGGTGAGGCCGGTTACTGCAAACCGTTTTACATAGTACGCACCGCCTTTTCCATCCTGATAAACAGCGTTGTATATCGTTCTTTTGTCGTTCTTTTTGAATACATTGACATGAATAATGCCCTTGCCCACGAATTGCTTGTCGCTCACCTTCACTATTTTATATTTTCCATCCTTGAAGAAAATAATGATATCGTCGATGTCGGAACAGTTGGATACAAACTCATCTTTTTTGAGCGCAGTACCGATGAAACCCTCTTCGCGGTTGATGTATAACTTCTCGTTGGCCTCGGCTACCTTGGTGGCCACAATGGTGTCGAAGTTGCGAATTTCCGTCATGCGGGGGTGCGCCTTTCCGTACTTATCTTTCAGCTTTTGGAACCACGCAATGGTGTAATCGACTATATGGTTGAGGTGGTTGTTGATGAGCTCTATCTGTGCCAGAATATTGGCAATAAGTGCTTCTGCCTTTTCTGAGTTAAATTTAAGAATCCGTCCCATCTTTATCTCCATCAACCGCAGTATGTCTTCTTTGGTGATTTCGCGGATAAATGTGGGCTTAAATGGTGTCAACCGGCTATCAATGTGCGCGATAGCCTCGTCCATCGACGATGCATTTTCGAATTGTTTATCCTTATAAATGCGCTCTTCGATAAATATTTTTTCGAGAGACGAAAACAGCAATTGCTCTTGCAATTCGCCTTTTTCTATTTCGAGCTCGGTGCGCAGCAATATCAGCGTTTGGTCTGTATTGTGTCGCAATATGGTTCTGACATTCAGAAAGTGCGGTTTGTTATCCGATATAATACAGCAATTGGGTGAGATACTTACCTCACAATCGGTGAATGCATAAAGTGCATCAATGGTTTTATCGGACGAAACACCGGGTTGCAAATGCACCAGAATCTCCACATCGCGCGCGGTGTTGTCATCTACTTTTTTGACCTTTATCTTCCCTTTCTCGTTAGCTTTCAGGATAGAATCAATGACCGTAGATGTCGTTTTTCCAAACGGTATCTCTGTAATGGACAGCGTCTTGTTGTCTTTCTTTTCTATTTTAGCCCGTACTTTCACCGAGCCACCCCGTTCTCCGTCGTTGTATTTCGATACATCGACCAGCCCACCGGTCAGAAAATCGGGGTAAAGGCGAAACGATTCGCCCCGCAGGTAGGCCATAGAGGCATCCAGCAGTTCGTTGAAGTTGTGAGGCAATATTTTGGAAGATAGCCCAACGGCAATACCTTCTACGCCCTGAGCGAGCAATAGCGGAAACTTTACCGGCAGGGTAATCGGCTCTTTGTTTCGGCCGTCGTACGATAGTTTCCATTCTGTGGTTTTGGGATTAAACACCACATCGAGTGCAAATTTAGAGAGTCGTGCTTCGATGTACCGGGGTGCTGCGGCACCATCTCCGGTGAGTATATTTCCCCAGTTTCCCTGACAATCAATCAATATATCTTTTTGTCCCAGTTGTACCAGCGCGTCGCCGATAGAAGCATCGCCGTGCGGGTGAAACTGCATCGTGTGCCCGATGATGTTTGCCACCTTGTTGTAGCGACCGTCATCCAGCCGTTTCATTGAGTGCAGAATTCGTCGTTGAACGGGTTTCAAACCGTCGTTCATGTGCGGCACTGCTCTTTCGAGAATAACGTACGAGGCATAATCCAAAAACCAGTTTTGGTACATTCCCGACAAGTGATGTTTCAGTTCATCTGTCGAAATAGTGGGTACCCGATATCCGGAATGAGCCGTTTTGGCCGGCAGTATATTCTCTTCTCCGGTGTTGTTTGTTTCTTCTAAATCGTCGGGATTGATATCGATGGGTTCGTCAGACATAATAATAACTTTGATATCTGCAAAATTAAAAAAAATATTGCACAATTCGGATGTATTTCAATGTTTATTGAAGAAAGAATTTTTCTAACCCCTCATATTATCTTCGCAGGTTAATAAATTGTGGTTAAAAAACATACGATGATTGTTTGTGTACTAATATTGAGAGGATAAAACCAAAAAAAGTGCGATAAAAAGTATAATTATCCGATTGTCATACTATTTTTGTAAAAATAATCAAAAAAATATCGAGCCATGGAAAAATTAATCAAACTGACCAAGCTGATTCAGGCTTTGCTTTTAGTCGCTTTTTTGCTGCCATTTACGCCCGAAAGTTGCAGTACCCCCAAGCACAATATTATTTCCGAAAATTCGACACAGGTCGATCCGGCAAACCAAAAACAGGCTCAAAAACTAAAAGCGAAAAAATACAGCGAAACCCCTGTTTCTGAACGGATTATTGCCACTGTTCCGGTGTTGAAGCCGGTAATCAGACCCAATAATAATTTCTCCGGAATTGGTTACATGCTCGATAACTACTCCTTTTTCACCAACTTCTCGGCCATTTATCTCTCATTCTTTGTCACTTTGTTGGGGCTGCTTGTTTTGCTCCTCAGAGATATGCACAACCGCATGGTCTTTACTGTACTGTCGCTCACCGGTTTCCTGTCGTTGTTGGTTTTCAATTCAGACCAATCTTTGGGTACACCACTTTGGGGATACGATGTGGCGCTCTCTCTTTATCTGATACAAGCCATTTTAGCCCTTTACATTTACATGAAAGGGCAATTATTGGCTAAACGAATGCGCGACGAAGCAGAGGATTAGTTGGTTTTTGGCAGTTTTTTTTGCCCGTTATTTAACAGAAAATCGACATTTTGCTTTACAGCCATAGCCGTGTAGGTGGCGCCGGTGTATCCGTCTGCCTCCACAGTTTTGGCATCAGAGAGGCTTTTTCCGTCCCACAGACTGAAAAAGCCTCTCTTTTCGAGTTTACGCACATAGCCTAATGTTTCGTAATTCGAGAGCAGACTGATCTTCTTAATAGTGAAGCTTTTATCAGTCAGAATCATTACCGGCGTGGTGTTGTAGTATCCTTTCACCTCTTTGCAAAAGTTTTGGCTCGACAGGGCAAAGCCAATTATTTTGTTGTTGGCATCCAGTATTTTGTACCAGTATTCGTTTACTTTTTCTACTTTTCCGGCTTCGGGATAGACGCTTTGCACCACCTCTTTGTTGGATACTTCGTGCAATACGGGTGGTTTTTCCTTGCCTCTGCGTGGGCCTTGTCCACTTACCGAAATGGCTGCCAGGCAAAATGCAGCTATAAAAATTGGTTTCTTCATCCTGAAAATTATTTTACAAATTTCATCTCTTTCAAAACGTATTTTGATCGGGAATATTTATCCAATATGAATAATATATATCTGATATCAACACAAATATTGCGGCTAAGTTCGGGCAGATAGCGATAATCTGAGGCTACCCCGTCGGACAAACGGTCGAAGTTGAGCCCGATTACATTTCCTTTGGCATTGAGCACAGGGCTGCCCGAGTTTCCGCTCGATGTGTGGCAGGTGGTCATAAAGCAGGTGCGGATAGTACCCTCCTGAGCATAGGTGCCGAAATCTTTCTTTTCGTTCAACTCCTTAATTTTGCGTGGTATCTGATAATCTTCGTTGCCGCTGTATTTCATATTTTTTTCAAATAATCCGTCCAGCGTGGTGAAGTATTTGTACTCCATTCCGTCGGCCGATGTGCAACCGCTCACGTTGCCGTAAGAGACACGCAGGGTTTGATTGGCATCGGGCGCAAGCTTTTTACCGGCATTCTTTTCCAGAATTGCCTGCATGTAGAGGCGGTAGTGCTTAGATTGTTCGCCCTGCAAGGCGGCCTTTTGGTTGATTACTTTGGCTACGTTGGTTCTGTAAAAGCTCAGGGCCATTTTGTACACAGGGTCGTTTGTGAGTTTACCGAGGGTAGTAGAGTCCACCTGTTCCAAAAACTTCATCATGCTGTCTTTGTGGGTGATAATTGAGTTTTTGAATGCCTCTTGCGTGTATTTCTCTAAATCTCCGTTGTAGGGCTTCAATTCGTCAATCATCTCTTTGGCTATCAGAGCATTCGGCATTTTGTTGAAATAGCGAAAAATCATATTTCGGTACATCTGTCTGTCCACTTCGTAGTCCCAGTTGCCAAAGAACTGTTCGGCCAGTGGTTGCAGTTTCTTAACCTCGGCGGCTACGGCCACTTTGTTTACTTTTTTGCGCGAAAACATCTGTACCATTTTCTCGAATTTTCCGGCAAACGGAATTACCTCAGAGCCATACAGCGCAGTCTCTTCGAAATAGATTGTCGCCAGATTGTAGGCTTTCAGTTTTTTGTAAATGCGCTCCATTTCAGACAGCGCATTGCCATACTTAGCCTTTCGTTCGGGATTGGCATTTATCCATTCGGTCAGCTCTTTCTCCTCGGCCTCTTTTTGGGCTATCAGGCTCATGCGTTTCATGCCATTGAGTTCGCCGGTGGCGCGCAGGTATTTGTTTGTAATGCTGTTGATGCGGGCGGTATATCGCAGTTTTATGGCCGGGTTGGCGGCCAGGGCTTCGCGCAATACTTTCAGCTTTTCGGCACGAATGTCGATGATGGAGGGCAACTCTTCGTCCACCAGATAGCGAATGGCAAATGAGGGGATGTAGAGTTTGGTGGTAGAAGGAAACCCAACTACCATGGCAAAGTCGTTCTCTTTGACTCCCGATGTGGAAATTTTGAGAAACGGATTTCCGCGAAGCGGTTGATTTTCTTTGCTGTATTCAGCCGGGGCATTGTTTTTGTCGGTATAAACGCGCAACAGGGTGAAGTCGCAGGCGTGTCGGGGCCACATCCAGTTGTCGGCGTCGCCTCCAAATTTACCCAGCATCATGGGTGGGGCGGCCACCATACGCACATCTTCGTATACCTTGTAGATAGAGAGGATAAACTGATTTCCGGCAGTCAGCGAGGCAATATTTCCTTTGGTGCCTGTGCCTTTGGTGTAGCGGCTCACGATTTTTCGTCCGCGCTCATTCAGCACTTTGGTGCGGTCGTTGGCAGAGAGAGTATCGGTGCCCACGGCTAATTCGGCTGTAACATCTATCATTTTCACTAATTGTATGGCGGCCAGGCCATAGCATCGTGGCTCCTGACTTCTGTTTTCGGCCCAGCATCCGTATTTGAGAAAATCGTTTTGGGCATTCGACAGCATTTCTATGTATCGTATCATCGGATGGAAATTGGTCATGACCAAACCACTGTCTGAAACAAAACTTCCGGTGCAGAAGGGGTCAAACGCCATATCGGGATTGCTAAGCCCCACCACGGCATCCTTTATACAGGCTTTGTTGATGCTGTAAATATCTTCGGCCGATAGTTTCAGTCCGGCTTTTTTCATATCTGCCAGCTTTTCGCCTATCTGAGAGGGAAGCCACTGTCCGGCATCCGCTTTTACCTGTGCTACAACTACCCCGATGAGCAGTGCCAAAATCCATGTTCTTAGTTTCATGTGTAGTGTTATTTATTCATATTATCAATCATGTTCAGTATCAGGCGATAGTGTCCGGCGTGCTGTGGCTGACTCTGTATGAGTTGCGACAAGCGGCTACGGGTGCTGAGCAACTGTGCCGACGCGGCCGATGCCCATAGGTTCTCTTTCAGTCCGTGCGCTTCGCTGCGGTCTGTTTTGCTGAACGACGGGATCACCAAAGCGATCATCCGGTCGATATAGGTCAGCTGCATGTGTTTGTCGGATGCAGTCAGGTTGGCGTCGGTTGTAGTCGCCCACATCTGCGTGTCGAGGTCCTTCATGTAATCTGCCACTGTATAGGGGTTGGCCGTGTAGAGGCTTTCGTTACCCACCAGGCGGTCGAGCACAAAGTTACCCAGCAAGGCCGTGATGGCAGACGTTTGCAGTTTGGCCAGATTGTCGGTTTGTGGCCCCAGCAGGCGGTTGAGCTGTGGTTGGTCGAGCCACTGACAGCTGCTCAGCTCTGCGACAACAAAGCGGATGGTCTCCCGTTGTTTCTCTTTCTCCACGGGCACGTAGGTTTCTTTGTGTATGCCTGCCGGGCCTGCGAAGGTGTATTCGCCTCCCAGATTAGAGAGCGGAAGCATCACAAGCCGCGAGTAGAGTTTGAATATCCCCTCCATTCTGCGGCCGAGCAGATCGTAGTCGTCTCCCTCTTCCACGGTCCATTTCAGCAGATTGCGGGTGATGTATTTCAGATTTGCTATTCCGTATTTACCAGATTTTACCAGATCGTTGCCCAGCGCGTCTGCCTGAGCCGACGGATCGGGTGCAACTGGCGAAAGCATCATTTTGGCATACAGATAAATCGGATTGTTCCCTTTCTCTTTAAACCATTTGTTTATTTCGGGCAGTTCTTTTTCGGGGGTGCGGGCACCGAAAACAGGTTTGTAGGCAAACTGTATCGAGAAATAGTCATATGGCCCCATGTTGGGGGGCGTCATGCGCACTCCCTTTTCCTTGTCGCCCGGCTGTGCCACGTAGTTGTTTCGGGCATAGTCCATGATACTTGCCGTGGTGCCATATTTTTGGGTAAACGATGGCGAACGCAACGAGTCTGTAGGATAGGCAAAAGAGCCGCGCATGTTATGCTCCAGACCCAATACATGGCCCGTTTCGTGTGCCACAGCGTACCGGATGGCATCTCCCATGATGGCCTCACTCAACACCTTACCACGTGCATCGGGGTCGGCTGCGGCGGTTTGCACAAAGCGCCACGTTTGCAGCAACTCTATCACATTGTGCCACCACAGGATGTCGCCCTGAATGATTTCGCCACTGCGGGGGTCGGTCCACGACGGTCCCGAAGCATTGGCATCGGTTGATGTAATGTACCGGAAACAGGTATTACGAATATCTTCTGAGTCGAATGTCGGATCTTTGGGGTAATCTTTTGCACGGATAACCTGCTTAAACCCGATTCTTTCAAACACAGCGTTCCACTCTTCTATGCCATCCCGCACATATTTGCGCCACACGGCGGGCATCACTGTGTCCACATAGATGGTGATTGTTTTTTGAGGTACCACCAGCTCTCCGCGCCTGTATTTTTCCAGCTCTTCGGGGCGGGGTTCAATGCGCCAGCGGTTGATGTATTTCACCGTTTTGTAGGGTTCGCCTGAGCGAAAAACCTTCTTTTGATCGGCCATGCAACCTATCCGGTCGTCCGCCAGTCGGGGGCACATAGGCTCTTTGGGCAACAGCACAAGCGAATAGTTTACCGTAGCGCAAAAAGGCTCCCGACCGCCCGAGTAGTTGTAAAACGATTTAATTTCGAGGTTTTGCGAAAAGGCCTTCATATCCACGATCTGACTCGCTTTGGTGTCCAGCCGGCCACCCGCTATGCCCGTGAGCGGCCACACCAGCGACACTTCGTCGGCAAAGTATTTGGTCATATCCACCAGCGAAGCATCGTTTTTTTCGTTGCGGCCTGCTATTTCGAAACTCTGCACAATGGGCACCATATTGTTGCGCCCCAGCGCCACACCTATCGGGTCGTTGGCATCTCCCGCCACCTGATCGCTCACCGGCTGATGCATGAAGATATACTTATCGCGTTTCGAGAAGCTGATTAAAACGGGGTTTGTTCGCATCTGTCCGGCAGACATTTTGCTGTTGTCGCTGATGTTTATCACCCTGCCCGCCAGCAGCATATCGCGGTGCAGCAGCGAGTCGGGTATCTCGAAATAGAAATTGCCCTGTCTGTTTTTGTATATATTGAAAAAGCCCTTTTTTACCTTTGCGCCGGCCACTATCCGGCCAGCATCCCGCGTCCGCGGTCCATTGCTTGTGTCGGCTGCCTCTGTGGTGTTGGGTTCGGGTGCGGTCGTTGCTTTGCGGCGGTTTTGCGCCATTGTGCCGCATATGCAGGCCGCTGCCAGCGATAAACATACTATCTGTCGTTTCATCCTGTTGTTTTGTTGGGGGTGTTATTTATTGTGGAATTATACCGATTGATATACCGCCAAAAGTGCGGGAACCGAAGCTCTCCGACGTGGTTTTTTGGAACGTGCCTTTAATATATCCAATCAGATTGCTCTTTTTGAAGGTCAGCGGGAAGCTGTAATTCACCTCTGCCTTGTAGCTCACCGTGCTCTCTCTGAGCAGGTTGTGGTCGGGCACAAGCACCTGATTGGCCACATCGTAGCTGCCCGACTCAAATGTGCCCGATGCATTGGTGGGCACAGTAGTGCCGGCTTCGTTCAGCGACAGATGCACATCCTGTGCAAAATCGTATGCCACCCTGCCCGACAGCACTATCCGGTGTTGTTTTTTGTTGAGTACCCGTCCGCTGCCATACAGCCCTGCGCAAAACCGGTCCATCGAAAATCCCGACTCCGGCATACTGTATTTGTTGTCGAAACCCGACCAGCGGGCATCTGCTCCCGCCACCCAGGCAAAGTCTTTGCCGTTGTCGCGCAATCCGCGTATGTTGTAGTCCAGCTCTACCCGGTACGAAGTGGTTTGGTAGCGGTTGTTGTACACATACAGCGTGCGCCACTCCTGTGTGCTTGCACCGGTAGTGGTATCGCGGGTGGTTATCAGCTCCTGTCTGTATTCGTCGGCTTTGCCGTTGTTGTAGTAGCCTTTCAGCGAAGCATTTACCATCACATTCTGATAGCTATACACCACCTCTGTCAGCCCCGACAACCGCGCAGAGTTATACCCGCCCGGCATCTGCTTTATGTTACCCAGTATCTCCTGTTTCTCCCATTCACAGCCCACAGTCGATACCCAGCTCAGGGCCTTTGTGGTGTATGCATATTGCAGGTCGCCACCGTATATATTACTCACATATTGCCGCTGAAAACCTTTGTATCCACCAATTACACCATCGGCATTTTCAACACCGAAAAAGGTGTAGTATTTCAGATTTGGATCATCCTGCACCGTGGTAGTCGAGGGCATCTTCTCTTTTCTGTACCGCACAAATCCGTCCACGCCTATTCTGCTATTCTTCGTCAGCGCATATATCACCGATGGCACTGCGCTGTAATCGGCCAGATAGCTGCGGGGGCGGGGGTCGCGCAGCCTCGACAGGTCTCCCACCTTGTAATCGATACCCAGACCCACCGTCCACGGCCCCTTCTCCAGGGTGCTCAGTTTGGCGTGCAGCTCAAACATCTGCCTGTCGTAGTTGCCTTTCACACTACTGCCGAAGATGTAGGGCGTACCTTCGTAACAGTCAAACACATCCGACCAGGCGCGCTCCTTTTCCCGGTCCATCGCGAAGTCGAAACTTCCCCACACCACCAGGTTCTTGCTCAGTTTATCGTATCGCTCCGAGTAGAAGTGCAACCCGCTCACCGAGTTACCCTCCTGTGCGCGGTGGTAGTTGCCTTTGCTTTGGCGGTAACCCAGCTCACTCACCCCGTGCACCGTTTGCTGCCGCAGTCCCAGTCCGGCCGCGTTGCGCGTTTGCAGCCACGGCTGCGTTAGTTTTTGTATAATATGCTCTTCCTGATGCACATACGTCTGCGCCAGAGCCCATCCGCCTATACACAGTTTCAACCAAATAAGAAGAGTTCTTTTTTGCATAATTCTCTGTTTATCGTTCATTACAGTAGTCTGTTTCATCCATCTCTTATTGCAGCAACAGCGGTTTGTCATACTTCCGCGGTGTCGGGTCTGTCACGTTCTTAAAGTCCGACAGACTGTTATTTGAGTCGCGCAGATAAACCCTTGTTGCGGTCGATTTACTCACATCCACCTTTCGGTCCACACTTTCGTGCGTATATCCGGTCGATGCCGATATAAACATATACGACGCGTCAATAAAGCTATGTATCCGTTTCGAGTTCACATCCGGCCCCGTCGTGGTTTTGTTTTTCAGTGTCTCCACACCATCCATCACCCGGCCCACAGGAATGCGCATATAGCGGTTGCCCGACGTTTTGCCCGGTATATACATCAGCGGATATTCGCTCACATTGTCCGTCGTTCTGAACAGAAACAAACCATTGTCGCCCCCGTTTATCAGGTTCATATATTTCAGCGAAGCAAATGCCGTATATATCAGCTGCATACCCGGCACACTCTCGTGGTTGATAAATTTAATATCCTTTGCCTCAAAGTCTGCGCCCGTCAGGTTCACCGAGGTTGGCACATTCAGCGTATGGTTCATCGCGCTGTTGGCCACCACTATGCTGCCACCCGGTGCTATCGGATACATATTCCCCGTTCCCGGAAAACGGTAAACCTGTCTTGCATAGATGTAGTTCGGGTTTGCTGCCGCAGGGAATGCCACCACCGACTCCGCCTCCACCAGTGCCAGATAGAGCCCGTCGACATAACCCACCTCATCCGAGTTGTTGAAAATCTCCACGTAACCATCCGCCACATACGCCTTATTGTTTGCGTCCTTTGTTCCCGACGCATATATCTTACTGATTAGCAGACTCTGTTTCACCGCCTTCGATAGTTGTATAGTCACCACCTTCTGCTCAAATATCAGCTCTTTGGCCAGACTTCCGCTCAGCAGTACTGCCCTGTTTTCCACCACCGTGTCCGACATCGCCACATACTCATCGCCCGTCAGCTCCCACGAGGTCGAAACACTGTAAATATCCGGCACCAGATTTCTGAAAACAGCCACGCCCACCGAATCCGTCACCGCGCTGTACGTCAGCCGCGCGCTCCTCAGTGTCACCGTTTGCCCCGCATATTCGGCCCCGAATCCATCGGGCATACTCACCGCCACGCGCACCTCCGCCAGCGGTGCCGACGGCTTATCGTCATCGCATCCGGCCAGCGCCAACGCAAAAAAACAGACTATAATGCTCAAAATCTTATACATAAAACATCCATTTAATTAAGAAAAAAGAAAAACAATTTGGGCGATGCCTGCGGCCCGGGCTATCCGTTGCAAGTCCTCGCCCCGAAATACAGGGCTGCGGGCTTTCCACTGCTATCCCTATCGCCGGGGTGCGTATCTTTGCGCGCTATCCACCGTTTAAAATTTGAAGTACATCTCCATTCCAAACGAAAACGTTCCCTGATTGCGCTCCGTCAGCGTACCCGACAACGAGCTGTGCTGCCACGGTTGGTAAAACAGCGTGTTGTTCACGTAAAACGAGAATCCCGCCATTTTCGAAATATCTTTGGTCAGTCGCGTATTCATTATCCATATCGGGGGTTGCGTCACAGCCGGATTGTCTGTACCCGCGTGGCGTGCATACGACAGTAGCACTCCCTTTATCCGGTAATCCGGATTATCCAGCATCTCCTGCGTAATAGGGTGGTAACTCAGGTCGGTATCCAGATAGCCCAGCGGGTCCTCTTTCTGATTGGTGGTTTCGCTCGATGTAAACCAGATTACCTGCAACGTCGAAGAGATCACCATCCGCAGGCGGGGCAGACTAAACACCGTGCGTAATGCCGTGCTCAGTCGTTTATCTATACTCATCTGTCTGCCAGACGGATAGAGGTACTTAAACGGTGGGGTATTGGCATCAAAATAAACCAGATAAGGATTAGAATATCTCGGTCCTGTTGATTTCGTACGGCTCTCCATGTAGGCTCCCGTCAGGTAGAAAGAGGTGTGCCAGGCCTTCACCTGTCCCAGGTCGAAGTCAAACTCCACACCCCTGTTTTCGCTCCACTCGGTGTTACCCATTGTTCCTTTGGTAGCAAATACGGTATCAACCCGACTTGGGGTTGTCATCCCGATAATCGGACTCGCCGTATTGTAATAATTCGCATGATAGATAAAATACTCCGAATAATTGCCATATCCATTGGCTGTCAGGTCCCGATATCCCACTATCGAGATACGGCGGTCTTCCGGCAGGTTTATGTCGAAGCCCAGTTCATATTTCGTGTTAGTCGCGTTCTTTAACCCCAATGTCCGTTGCACATCATACACGTTGATGTTATACCAGACAGTTTTGCTATCTGTATCTTTTTCTGATGCAGCTCGGTCGATATATTTCTTGTCCGGATAGAGGTGAATCAAACCCGGTGTTTTCGAGTTTTTCCCATATCCTCCGCGCAGCGAAAACCATTTACTCAGTTCAATCGAAGCATTCAGCCGGGGCGACAAAGACCATACCTGCTCCTCCTTGCCCGGTTGCAAATGGGTGTAGCGCACACCGGCCTGCAATTTTAGCCTTTTGTCGCCTATCTTCCAGGTCATGTTGTCTTCCAGATAGCCCGATAACTGATTTAGTGCAGGTATGTCGTAGAAAGGGCGTGGCCGGCCATTGCTGTTCGGACTGAGGGGCAATGCCTCGTTGTCGTTGTAGTATCCTTTGCCTTTGTTGCTTTCGTTGCGATATTCCATCCCCATGTTAAACTGATGGGTCGATGGTTTCAGCTTAAAGCCGAAACTGTTGCTCAGTTTGAAGTAGTAGCTTTGCGGGGTACCAATCGTTCCGCCCGATGTCAGGTACGACGGCGAACTCAGATAGGGGACATTGATGTAGCCCGACTCCCGTGCAGTCAGCAGTGGCATATATCCGGACGAATTGCTTACTAATGTAGTGGTTCTCGACTCTTTGCGGGCAGTCGAGTAGCCTATCACATACGAGATAGTGCGGGCAAACGGTAGATTGAGGGCTATCTTCCCATCGTGGCTCAGTTGCAGGTTGATGTCGGTTTGCGAAGTCTTTGTACCGTTGGCTTCCTCGTCGGGGTCTTGTCCGCGCCAGTCGAGCAGACTGCTTATGCTTGCTTTGGTTTTGGTGTTCCATTTCTTCATCAGCGTGCGGCTGTAGGTGAGCGAACCCGAAAAGCGGTCAAACGATGCCACCTTTTGGCGCGGGTCGCCCCATGCCTGCACATAGTCGAAGCTGCTGTTCAGAAATCCGCGCTTCTCGCCCAGTGCCCAACCCTTGCCAAACGAGGTGTTGATGGCTGAGGGATTTACTTTGGTGCGTATCTCGTAGGGTGTTTTTCCCGATTTCGACTTCACAATTACCGCTCCCGAGGTCAAATCGCCATACTCCGCCGACGGAATTCCGCGTATCACCTCCACCGACTCGATATTATCGGCACCTATCTGCCGCACGTCTATTCCCGACGAGGTGGTGCTGTTGATGCCCGCCTTTTCATTCAGGTTGGCATTGTTGGATACCGGTATCCCGTCCACCAGCACCGATGCGCCAAACGAGTTGTTGTTGTCGCCCGACGAGAGCGACCGTATCTGCAACTGATTGGTAGAGGTCAGGTCCTTGTTTTGTATCACCTGTCCGGGTATCAGCTGCATCAGGTCTCCCAGATTGGTGGCCTGCAGGTGGTCTATGGCCTGTCGGCCTATCTTCGAAGCGGTGGACGAACCTGCCGCGCTGCTTTTGGCCACCACATGCACCTCTTTGAGTTGAAGAGAGGTCTCCACTAATCTGATGTTCAGACTTAAATCGCTACCCACCCGCAGTGTGCGGCTGTAGCCTTCGTAGCCCAGGTAATTGATTTCGAGCAATGCCTCTCCCTGTGGCACACCCTTTATTTGTGCTGTGCCGGTTGCATCTGTCACCGCAAAAATGCCTAAATTCTTAAACTGACAAACTGCCCCGATTATCTTTTCGCGCGAAGTCGAGTCCGAAAGTGTCAGTTTTACCGTGTAGGTCTGCCCCTTACCGGTTACCCGTCGTTGTTGAGCAAAGGCCCCAACGGTTAGCAGTACAAAGAAAATCACCGAAAGCAAGCGTAGGATTGTTCTCACACTTTATCTGTTTAAATGTAGTTTACTCAATGTTTAATCAAGCTACAAATATACTATATTTCTGATTATCTTCTGAATATAGCGGTTAAAATCGACACAACGAATCCGGCAGTTGTCACTATGTGGGCAACAGATATCATTTCTCTGATAAATTACCGTAAAACAGAGAATATGTCTAACAATTTGAAATGATAAAAAGAACCGCTGTTATTGCCCGAAAAAGAGATAGGTAACAGCCACAGCTGCAATGGCTCCGGCCACATCGGCCAGCAATCCGCAGCCCACAGAGTAGCGCGTGTTGCGAACACCCACACTGCCAAAATAGACGGCAATGATGTAGAATGTCGTGTCGGCCGATCCCTGCACCACCGATACCATCCGCCCGATAATGCTGTCGGCCCCGAATGTTTTGATAGCTTCCACCATCATGCCGCGCGAGCCGCTTCCGCTCAGGGGTTTCATCAGCATGGTGGGTAGTGCATCCACAAAACCGGTGTCGATGTTCAGGTAGTCCAGTCCCATCTTCACAGATTGGGTGAGCAGGTCCATCGCTCCCGATGCCCGAAACATCCCCACCGCCACCAGTATGGCTATCAGGTAGGGAATAATGGTCACCGAGGTCTGAAATCCCTCTTTGGCTCCTTCTATAAATGAGGTGTAAACATTAATTTTCTTGCGAACTCCGGCTGCCAGAAAGCCAACAATTATGGTCAGCAACAGGAAATTGGCTCCAAAACTCGAATAGAGTGAAATCTCCTCCTGCGGCAACCGCGAGAAGAACCAGATCATACCGGCCACCAGGGCCGTCAGCGACCCCAGATAGGCCAGAATCACTTTATTCAGCAGATTTATCCTTTGCATCACAGCCACCGAAAGCAGCCCCACCATCGTAGAGCAAAAGGTGGCAATGAGTATGGGCAGAAATACATCCGACGGATTGGCCGCGCCAAGCTGTGCCCGCATCACCATGATGCTCACCGGAATGATGGTGAGCCCCGAGGTATTGAGCACCAGAAACATGATCATCGGGTCGGTCGCCGTCTCTTTGTCACTGTTCAGCTCCTGCATCTCCTTCATTGCTTTCAGCCCCAGCGGGGTAGCGGCGTTGTCGAGCCCCAGCATATTGGCCGAAATATTCATGAAGATGGAGCCCACCGCAGGGTGGTTCTTGGGTATTTGCGGGAATAGTCGTTGAAACAGCGGACTAATTAACCGGGCAAAGAAGTTGATAACGCCCCCTTTTTCGCCTACTTTCATCAGACCCAGCCACATCGACAGCGCACCGGTAAGCCCGAGCGCAATCTCAAAGGCGGTTTTGGCCGAATCGAAAGAGGAGTTCATCACGGTGGTGAATACGGTCGTATCGCCCCAAACAAAGGCTTTGACCACAGCTACCACAAAGGCAATCACAAAAAATGCAATCCAGATATAATTCAGTACCATTCAACTATTTGCTTTTACTCTACCGTTACAGACTTCGCCAGATTTCGTGGCATATCCACGTCGCGGCCTTTGTGCACTGCTATGTAATAGGCCATCAGCTGCAATGGAATTGAGGTCAGCAGCGCATCCAGACACTCCAGTGTTTGGGGGATGGCTATGTAGTAGTCTGCCAGTTTTTTCACCGTTTCGTCGCCTTCGGTCACAATGGCTATAACCTTGCCACCGCGCGCTTTTACCTCCTGTATGTTGCTCACCACCTTTTCGTACATACCGTTGTGTGTGGCTATTACCACTACAGGCATCTCGTTGTCTATCAGCGCAATAGGGCCGTGTTTCATCTCGGCTGCCGGATAACCCTCCGCATGGATGTAGGATATCTCCTTCAGTTTCAGTGCGCCTTCGAGTGCCGACGGATAGTTGTATCCGCGACCCAGGTAGATAAAGTTTTTGGCGTAGGTGAATATCTTCGAAAAGCGACGGATAAAGTCGTTTTGCTCGAGTATGTGCTGTATCTTTCCGGGAATTTCGTTCAGCTCTTTCACAATGCTGAGGAATTTCTCGTCGGATATCGATTTCTTCTCTTTGGCAATGGTGAGCGCCAGCATGGTCAGCACAGTTACCTGACCGGTAAAGGCTTTGGTAGATGCCACCCCGATTTCGGGTCCCACATGGATGTACGAACCAGAGTGCGTGGTGCGTGGTATCGATGAGCCCACCGCATTGCAAATTCCGTAGATAAATGCTCCCTTGCTTTTGGCCAGTTCGATGGCGGCCAGTGTATCGGCCGTCTCGCCCGATTGCGAAAGGGCAATCACCACATCGTCGGGATAGATCACCGGATTGCGGTATCTGAATTCCGATGCGTACTCCACCTCTACCGGTATGCGGCACAGGTCTTCCAGCAGGTGCTCGCCTATCAGGCCGGCATGCCACGAGGTGCCACACGCCACAATGATAATGCGTCGTGCATTCAGAAACTTCTCCTTGTTGTCAATCACGCCCGAAAGCGAAACGTTTGTCCCCTCCACATTGATGCGTCCACGGGTGCAGTCGATAATGGTTTTGGGTTGTTCAAAAATCTCTTTGATCATAAAGTGCTCATATCCACCTTTTTCGAGTTGCGAAAGGTTGAGTTCCAGCTTTTGTATGGCATGCGTCTTTTCGATGTTGGTGAGGTCGACAATCTTCAGTGGCTCACCGCGACGCAATATGGCAATCTCTTCATCGTCCAGATACACCACCTGATCGGTATATTCTACAATGGGTGTGGCATCCGATGCGAGGAAAAACTCGTCTTCACCTATTCCCACTACCAGCGGACTGCTCTTGCGGGCCGCAATTATCTGATCGGGATTGCCCCGCTCTATCACGGCAATGGCATAGGCTCCCACCACCTCATTCAGTGCCAGCTGCACCGCGGTAAAGAGGTCGCAGTCGTTGGCGTTTTTGATGTATTCTATCAGTTGTATCAGCACTTCGGTGTCGGTGCTGCTCGAAAAAGTAAATCCTTTGCCAATCAGCATGGCTTTCAGTACAGCATAGTTCTCGATGATTCCGTTGTGAATCAACGCCAGCTTTTCCGATTGTGAGTAGTGTGGGTGGGCATTTATGTTGTTCGGTTCGCCGTGTGTGGCCCAGCGGGTATGAGCAATCCCAATCGTACCGCTTCTGTCCTTCGATAGAGCAAACTCTTCGAGTTCGGCCACTTTGCCCTTGGCTTTGTACACACTCAGGCATTTCTCTGAATTGATAAGCGCAACCCCGGCACTATCGTATCCGCGGTATTCGAGGCGGTGTAACCCTTTGATTAATATGGGATAAGCGTCCCTGTTTCCTAAATATCCTACAATTCCACACATAATATTTCGCTTTTATTTGGGAAGAAATTTCATTTTAAGTTGCAAATATACAAAAATCAAGGCAGGTCGAACCATTTGCTGTTAAATATAAATTCAAAAAGCAACCGGAAAACTACCGTATGTTTTTTCTGACTATTCCAGTCTGACGGCTGTGCCACAGGCTGTCACCATCAGCATACTACCATTGGCCCCAATGGTTTGCCGAATAAACGCCATGAAATCTTTGAAAATATTGGCTCCGATAATTGTTTCGCCGGTCACAATGCCGTAATACTCAACAATCTTTTTGCCCTCTACGGCGTTGGTGGTTGTCTATAACATGGTGTTATCGTTTTTGTTTCTTTAAACATGTTTAAATCTACACAAATACAAAGATATTGATTTTGTTGAAAGTGCTGCACGATTGTGAAAAAAAATTATTGAAACACCCGTTTTATCATCCTCTGAAACAGCCGCTTTTCTTCCCCCTCTCTCCTTATTTGTTCCTTATCTTAACCATATCTGTAAGGGATATATCCTATATATACCCTATATATATCCTACATATACCGTATATATACGCTATACCTATATAGATAACCGATATATAATGGATATATAACCGAGAGTTATCCGGAATACAAACTGTACATATCTCTACGATACGGCAACGTATTATTATCGCATAGGAGAGAAGGTGGTGTAAATATTTACCGATTTAAATTATCTTTGCATTTATGTTGGTTTTTCTCTTGGCGTTTGTTGTATTGTTTTTTTTTAGTATGTATGTGAACTTTGTAAGAAAAAAACACATACTTTTGCCAATTCTTTTTTTTTACTTTTGCCAATACCTCTTTTAGAGATTAAATAAAGGAAATGTATCGCCATCTAAATGTAAAGAAAATAACAAAGGATGAGTAATAATAAAAACTATATTACTAACAACTAAATATAAACACATGAAAAAATCGATCACAATTATCATTTGCTTAATTATTACTAATTTACTACATGCCCAAGTTGCAAAAACGATAAACGTACCTACTGCGGGAACGCTTAAGTCTTTGTTGACAGCAACAGAAAAAACTACAATCACCAAAATCACTATAACAGGGACAATTAATGCAACTGATTTCCTTTTGTTGCGTGATGTCATGAAGGCATTGACCTACATTGATTTGAGTGAAGCAAAAATTGCGTCTTACACGGGGACAAAGGGCACGAGTACTACAACATCTGTTTATAATGAAAATTCTATTCCGAATGAAGCTTTTCAAGAGCTTAGTTCCGGTGCTTCGATTTTACAAACAATTATAATACCGTCAGCAACTACTGAAATATGCAATAGCGCTTTTTCCGGCTGTTGTAAGTTGAAATCATTTAGTATACCGGATGGTGTTAAAAGTATTGGCAGTTTCGCGTTCTGTGACTGTGTAGAGTTGACAAATATAACAATTCCTTCATCGGTATTGAAAATCGGAGATTGGGCGTTTGCAAATTGCAGAAAGAATACTACACTGAAAATTCCGTCATCTGTAATAAGTATTGGTGCTAATGCATTTAATTCAACAAGTGGGTGTTTGTCTATTGATGCATCAAATCAATATTATAGTGTAGATGAAAACGTCTTATTTGATAAAAACAAAACGTCATTGATACATTGTTCTACAAGCAAGACGGGATCATATATAATTCCGAATACAGTTGTATCGATTGAAGAAAGTGCATTTTCTGGTTGTTCATTATTAAATAAGGTAGTTTTGCCATTGGGGTTGACTACTATAAAATACGGAGCTTTTTCTGGTTGCCAGGGTCTCAATTCATTTACATTTCCAGCATCAATAACAACAATTGGAAATATGGCTTTTAATAGCTGTATTGGTCTGACATCAATCTATGTTTATAATAAAACACCAATCAAACTGAGTTCTAACTCCTATGTTTTTTTTAGCGTAAATAAGTCTTTATGTGTTCTTTATGTTCCGGTCGGAACGTCCGCAAAATACGAGGCTGCTAGCCAATGGGGTGATTTTTCCAATATTGAAGAAACAGTATATAATCGAATTGAAAATCCCGGGTACAACCAGAATACCAGTGAGCATAATGCGCTAAGGTTATACCCTAATCCCGTGAAAGATAATCTGAAAATTGATTTTAAAGGAGGATCTGATTATGAATTGTTGGATATGAACGGGAAATCAATCTTCAGTGGAAATCTGACTCAAAGTAACACAATTCAAACAGCAGGTCTTCCATCAGGTATTTATATAATACGTCTCAATTCAGGTAATTCTTTTGTGTACAAGAAAGTGATTAAGGAATAGGTTAATAATCGAATCTTATTAAATACCCGTCCCGCCGGATATGAATCCGTAGAAAGGCGATGCTCCGTCGGTGGGAACCATCGGTCAGCGTAGATAATTGCAATTGCCACCTTCTAAGAGTTATAGGAATCGAAGATCAGCAGAGCTAATTTGTAATTGCCATGCGGCGAACGTTGTATCCGCCCTGACGGTTCCGCAGCATTCTGCGGTATATCCGGGTCGACGGGCGTAAATATTTACCGATTTAAATTATCTTTGCATTTATGTTGGTTTAAGAAGATTGATATTGTGTAAAAAATTATGAATAAAACAATGGGATACTTTTTAATCGCAATCGGCTTGGTATTGGTAGTTATCGGAGTGGTTGCCGTGAGCCGGCCCGCAGAGCCGAAGGGCGGGGTGCTAAAAGCAGATGAATTAGAATTGCCGAAGCAGGCCGTACCACAAAGTATGCCTCAGGTTGAGGTGCAAACGACTATACCGGAGAAGGTCGAAAAGAAGTCAGAAAATAAACCGGTAGAAAAAAATCAGGCAGAAATACCGGAGACAAAACACGACGAAAATAAAGCCAAAGGCGATGCATTTGAGCGTTTTGTCGTGAAACGGTTTACACCCAAATATTTCACCTTGCAGGAGTGGCGCAGCGACAAATATGTGGATGGAGTATATGCTGTCTCTAACCATTTTCCCGATTTGGAAGTTTGTTTCGAATACAAGACAAAGGGAGTTCGAGAGTCCTTCGCCATTGAATGCAAGTGGCGCAAAAACTACTACAAAAACGGGATTGAGTGGGCACAGAATTATCAAATCAGAAATTACAAAGAGTATGCTGAAAAACTAAAAATCCCGGTTTTTGTGGTGATTGGTGTTGGTGGCGAACCCGACAAGCCGCAAGAGGTTTTTATTGTGCCGCTTTCTAACCTCAAAGACAATGTGATTAGTCAAACCGAACTTATGAAATACAGAAAAGAGGATGCCGGCGGTCATTTCTTTTGGGACTACGACAGGAATGAATTGCGTTGAAATGGCCATTGACGCGTCAGATATGATACCATAAAAGATGATGTTCCGTTGGCGGGATCTATCTTCTCGTCACTTATCGCCGGAATTAGCTGAGCTGCGTTATGCAAGCGATACGCTTGCTTTTAGCGCTAACAAAGGCTGAACTTATTGCTGTCATGCTAAGAAAAAAACTATAGTTTATACCTTAGATTCGCTTAAGAACGAAAACAGATAATTTTGAGTTGAAGAATATATACAAAATCAAAAAGAAAGGAAGCTAGGCAGTGAACTATTATGATGAAAAAGCAAGACTTAACCCCGTATCTAGACTGCTCGGCTTTTCTTGAAATAAAGAGCTGTATAAGAAATTAAATCCGATTAGTTAAGGTTAGTAGGATTATTTCAAGTCCCCTTCTTTTGTTTGGTTCCTAAACACAAAGTGACGGTGGCTAAATGAAATAATTTAGTTAATGTATTTTATTTGCCAATAATGAGTGTATTATTTTCTGAATTGCTAAATTTTTTGTTTATTTGCAAAGAAATGAATTTGGTGTTATATAAAAGTTATTTATGAGCTATTGTATTATTGTTATGATATTTAAATAAGAGTATCTTGGGTTTAGGTGTTATAAATAATTTATTTCAAAATATAGATAAGTAATTTGTGTGGTTGCATACTATAGAGTAATACAATGAGGTTTTATCAATATCGGAAATTGCATAAACTAAACAAAATAAACTAAGAATGGAAAAGATTAGGATAGTATGCACTTCTTATACAACATGGGTTGGGCCTTACTCAAGCTCAATAGTTCAGATTCTATCTATAATTTCTAAGAAATATCAGGTATTGTTTATTGAATACCCATTTACAATAAAAGATGTAATATTGGGGTTCTTAGGAAGAAAATCTTCTGTACCGTACAAAAGAATCTTAGGTATAGATAATAGAGTTAAGAATATTAAACTAAGAAATGGGCAAACTGTTGAAGTTGCAGTTTTATTTCCTATTCTACCATCTGATTTTTTAAAAAACAATATTCTATTTAAAATTGTTTTAAAGTTAAACCAGGCTATTTATACATATTCGCTTAGAAGAATTTTAAAAAAGAAAAACCTTGAAAATTTTATACATATAAACTCATACAATCCTTATTTTGGGATACCACTAGTATCAAAAATTAATCAAAAATCAGACATTTACTATTGTTGTGACGCGATTAATACGCATAGGCAAAAAGAAAGAGCGAAGAAGGTAGATGAAATATTCTCTCAAATTGTAAATACAGTTGTAGTTACTTCTGATAAGTTGCTAAAGAACAAATCAATATTAAATGCGCGCACTTATTTAGTGAAAAATGGTGTAGACTATTGCTCTTTTTCTAAATTCTCGAAAAGTATTCCGCATGATAATCTAATAAAGATTGTAGGTTATGTTGGTAGTATTGATGAGCGATTCGATATAGATTGCATTGAATATGTTTTGAAAAATAGAAAAAATTATTTTTTTGAATTTATTGGGGAAATTAGGAATAAAGAAGTTTTTATAAGATTGTCAAATTATGAAAACGTAATATTCAAACCACCAGTTGAATTAGATTTAGTGCCTGAAATAATGAATCGTTATGATGTTGGTATAATTCCATATTTGAGAAATGAGTTCACTGAATGTGTTTATCCGTTAAAATTAAATGAGTATCTAGCTATAGGGTTGCCTGTTGTTATGATGCGTTTTGCGGATTTGCCGGAATTTGCGAATTTTGTCTCTATTGCTGAGTCAAAGGAGTATTTTCTGCTCAAATTAGACATGGAGATTTCAACGGATAATTTAGATAAAATAAGAGAAAGAAAAATATTAGCAAAAAATAATTCATGGGAAATAAGAGTTGAGGAGTTTTGCAATATATTAAATTTAAATCAATGAATACGAGTACTTATCTAAAGTTTGTGGTATTGGTAATGATAACATTATCATATCCTTTATTATCATCATTAAATAATGAAACAATTACAGAAGTTACGAAGGAAGACCATTTAGTTGAGAATTTTTCTGCTATATTTTATTTATTATGTAGTTCTATTTCTTTTTTTGTTTATTATAAAGGTGGTAAAAATATTTTTTATTTTCTGTTTTCTGTTTTTTTTGCGATTTGTTTCGGAGAGGAAATAAGTTGGGGGCAACGGATTTTTGAAATATCAACTCCCGATTCCTTTAAACATTTAAATATTCAAGGGGAAATTAACATTCACAATTTGTCGTTTTTTAATAATAATGGAGATAAGACAACTTTGAGAGGAAAAATATTAAGCGTGTTGACAAGTGCAAATGGTTTGTATTCTATTTTTTGGATTTTTTACGCAGTTCTTTTGCCCATTATTTTAAAATATTTTAGATCACTAAATGAATTAGCAAAAAGAATTTTATTTCCAGTATTTCCAGTATGGCTAGGGGCTGTTTTTGTTCTAAATTTTGCTATATTTAAGCTATATGAAAGTTGTTCCATCTATGCAAATAACTCAACTCCTATTGTCGAGCTAAAAGAGTCAAATATCGCTTTTTTATACTTGGTGGGGTTTCTTTTTTTTTACTGTAAAGAAAATTGTAAAATTGTTACTTTTCTGTCAGATTAATAATTTGTATTTTCCGGAGCAAACGTAAGCCCCGACAAACTACACGTTTTAGGCTCATATTTTTATTGTGATCTTTGCCCCCGTTGTCAGTAGTGTGCCGAAGCAGTAGCGCGGTAGTTGAGCAAAGGCTCTGCCCATAGCCGTCAAGCTAAGAAAAAAGCTATAGTTTATATAGGGGGTATGTGAACTGTGTAAAGCAGGTGCAAGGGAGTATTAAATCTGTATTTCTTGCAACTAAAGTTGACCAACTTGCTCGAAAAACAGGTTTTTTGCGACGCAAAAGTAAGCTAACCCCTGATTTCCGTCCCGCCGGATATGATGCCTTAGAAAGGTGATGTTCCGTCGGTGGGATTTGCAATCCCACCTTTTAAGTATTATAGGAATTTGCAATTCCGACAACAAGTAAAAATATTTCTATTTGATTGATATCTAATGAAATATGAAACTATCGGATTGAAAATCCTAATAATAAACAAAGGGTCGGAATGCAATTGCCTTTCGGCGAACG
>CAZHNZ010000030.1:0-37445 GCA_964534355.1 uncultured Parabacteroides sp. | reverse complement strand
TGGTGCTGAGCACCTTCATGTTTTTCGCGGGGATTTATGGATTTATCACCCGTCGAAACATGCTGGCGATACTGATTTCGCTGGAATTAGTAGTGAACGCAGTGGACATTAATTTTGTGGTTTTTAACCGTTACCTCTATCCGGGCAGTCTCGAAGGCTTCTTCTTCACGCTGTTTTCGATTGGTATCACGGCTGCCGAGTCTGCTATTGCCATTGCCATTATCATCAATATCTATCGCAACCTTCACAATATCGAGGTGCGTAATATGAATAAAATGAAACACTAAGATTATGAGTTTATCAATCATTATTCTGCTGATTCCTATCTTTATGTTTTTGCTCCTTGGTTTGAGCGGACATAAAATGAAGCCTCAGGTTGCCGGTATTCTGGGCACACTCGGGCTGGCCACAATGGCTGTTTTGTCTTACTTTATTGCTTTCCGCTACTTCTTTGTGGAAGGGAAAGTGGGTGAAGTATATCTGAAACTGATTCCATACAACATGAAGTGGATACAGTTTACCGAGTTTCTGAGAATTGATTTGGGCATTCTGCTGGATCCTATTTCGGTGATGATGCTCGTTGTTATAACCACTGTTTCGCTGATGGTTCATATTTATAGTATGGAATACATGAAGGGCGAAAAAGGTTTTCACCGCTATTATGCATTGCTCTCTTTGTTCAGCTTTTCGATGCTGGGTCTGGTAGTAGCAACAAACATTTTTCAGATGTATATTTTCTGGGAATTGGTGGGTGTATCGTCTTATTCGCTGATTGGATTCTATTACACCAAACCGTCTGCCATAGCGGCATCGAAGAAAGCATTTATCGTAACCCGCTTTGCCGACCTCGGCTTTTTGGTGGGTATATTGTTGCTTTCGTATTACACCAAAACATTCGACTTCCTGTCGCTGACCGATCCGAACGGTTCGCTGATTACTCAGCCCGTAACCGCCACATTCCTGGGCGCGGGTGTAATCAGCTGGGCAATGTCTCTGATTTTCATCGGGGGTGCCGGTAAATCGGCTATGTTGCCTTTGCACATTTGGTTGCCCGATGCGATGGAAGGTCCAACACCTGTTTCGGCCCTTATCCATGCGGCAACGATGGTAGTAGCGGGTGTATTTCTGGTAGCGAGATTGTTTCCGGTATATGTTTTTGCGACTCCCGAAGTGTTGAACGGAATTGCCTATGTAGGCGCGGCCACATCGTTGTTTGCGGCCATTATTGCCTGTACGCAAACTGATATAAAACGGGTATTGGCGTTCTCGACCATTTCACAGATTGCCTATATGATTGTATCGTTGGGTGTATCGGGCTACGGCGGACACGAGGGATTGGGATATATGGCCTCTATGTTTCACCTCTTCACCCACGCATTCTTCAAAGCGTTGTTGTTCCTGGGTGCCGGTGCCGTGATACATGCAGTACACAGCAACGAAATGAAAGACATGGGTGGTTTACGCAAATATCTGCCTATCACCAATATCACCTTCTTTATTGCCTGTCTGGCTATCGCGGGTATTCCTCCTTTCTCGGGTTTTTACAGTAAGGATGAAATTCTGGTGGCCGCATTCCACAAAGATATCGTATTGTTTGCCTGCCAATATCTGGTAGCCGGTCTGACCGCATTCTATATGTTCCGTCTCTATTACAGCATATTCTGGGGAAAAGATACACACTACCACCATGCACCCCACGAGGGCGGCATGAGTATGTCTCTGCCATTGATATTTTTGGCGGTACTGACCTGTGTAACCGGATTTGTACCCTTTGCAGAACTGGTAACCTCAGATGGCAAAGCATTTGAGATTCACACAGAATGGATTGTGGCGATACCGAGTGTATTGGTCGGTGTAGTGGGTATAGTTGTGGCAACAATCATGTACAAAAAAGAGACAGCTATGCCGGATAAGGTAACTGCCTCTGTGGGTGGATTGTATAAAGCAGCATACAACAAGTTCTACTTCGACGAAATCTATATGTTTGTGACCAAACAGATTATATTCAAGCGTATCAGTACCCCTATTGCCTGGTTCGACCGCCACATTGTGGATGGATTTATGGATTTGCAGGCCAATATGTCGCAAAACGCATCGTCGAAAATTAAAGGTTTGCAATCGGGTAATCTGAAACAATACAACTGGGTATTCGTGATGGGCGCCATTATCATTGCAGCATTGGTATTATTTGTTTAAATATAAAAGCATAAAATTATGAACTTTCTTTCATTATTTGTCTTGATACCACTGCTGATGTTGATCGCATTGGTACCCTGCAAAACCCTGAAACAGATCAGACCGGTGGCCACTATCGGGTCGTTGGCGCTGTTGATTACATCTGTGGTTTTAGTCGTACTCTATCTGGCAGAACGACAAGCAGGCAACACAGCAGAAATGTTGTTTACAGCTGACCTGCTCTGGTATGCTCCGCTCAATATACATTATGCCGTGGGTGTGGATGGCGTCTCTGTCGCTATGTTGCTCCTCTCTTCCATTATCGTTATTACAGGTGTATTTGCCTCGTGGAAAATGGAAGTACTGGCCAAAGAGTTCTTCATGTGGTTGATTTTGCTGGCCATGGGGGTATTCGGGTTCTTTATCACTATCGACCTGTTTACTATGTTTATGTTCTACGAAATCGCATTGATTCCGATGTACCTGCTCATTGGGGTTTGGGGAACCGGACGCAAAGAGTATTCGGCCATGAAGCTGACGCTGATGCTGATGGGTGGATCTGCCTTCCTGATGGTTGGTTTGCTGGGAATTTACTACAACTCGGTAGATGCGGGTGGTTTGTACACCTTCAATATTCTTGAAATCTCGAAACATGTGATTCCTATCGAAGCACAACGTTTGTTCTTCCCGCTTACTTTTGTCGGATTTGGTGTTTTGGGTGCTATGTTCCCCTTCCATACCTGGTCGCCCGATGGACACGCCTCTGCCCCGACAGCGGTATCGATGCTTCACGCCGGTGTACTGATGAAACTCGGTGGCTACGGATGCTACCGTATCGCTATCTACCTGATGCCTGAGGCTGCACAAGAGCAGGCGTGGATATTCCTGATTCTGACCGGTATCAGTGTGGTTTA
The DNA here is from genome assembly GCA_964534355.1 of uncultured Parabacteroides sp. Taxonomy (GTDB): domain Bacteria; phylum Bacteroidota; class Bacteroidia; order Bacteroidales; family UBA7332; genus CAXXIC01. Next base: position 34,356 of record CAZHNZ010000030.1, on the reverse strand, counting down.
CGGCGCATTTGGTGCCATTGTACAAAAGGATTTGAAATACATCAACGCCTACTCATCTGTTAGCCACTGCGGACTGGTACTGTTTGCCATTCTGATGATGAATCAGACAGCTATGACAGGTGCTATCCTGCAAATGCTTTCGCACGGTTTGATGACGGCCCTCTTCTTTGCCCTGATTGGTATGATTTATGGTCGCACACATACGCGGAATATTGACGAACTGAATGGTTTGATGAAGATTATGCCGTTCCTGTCTGTTTGCTACGTGATTGCCGGTTTGGCATCGTTGGGTTTGCCGGGATTAAGCGGATTTATTGCTGAGATGACCATTTTTGTTGGTTCATTCCAACACCCCGACACTTTCCACCGTGTATTCACCATTATTGCTTGCAGCTCGATTGTGATCACTGCCGTTTATATTTTGCGCGTTGTGGGCAAAATCCTCTACGGTGAGGTTGAGAACAAAGAATTCCTGAAACTGGAAGATGCCAAATGGCACGAGAAGATAGCGGTTGTCGGACTGATTGTCAGCATAGCCGCATTGGGATCTTACCCGTTGTGGATATCAGATATGATCAGCGATAGTCTTTCGCCGATTGTGGCTAAATTAATCAATCTATAAAAACGAAATAAAAATGGATTTAACCGCACTTTTATTGATGAGACAAGAGTTTTCATTGCTTGCTATCATCGTTATTTTACTGATATATGATCTGTTTGCTTCGGAAAAGAGCAAAAGCTATTTCCACTTTGTAGGTTGCCTGCTGTTTTTGGCTCATACCGTGATGGGATTTTTACCTATCCCCTACGGCGAGTTATTTGGTGGAATGTATAATAATGTACCCATCTCGAATCTGGTAAAGAGCATCCTGAATGTAGGTATCTTTATTGTTTTGCTGCAAGCACACAGCAAACTTCAAAAGGAAGATTCACTGTTTAAGAGAGGCGAGTTTTTTGTACTGATGCTCTCTACGTTGTTTGGTATGTACCTGATGATTTCATCCGGTAACTTCCTGACCTTCTATCTGGGTCTTGAAATTGCGTCATTGCCAATGGCTACATTGATTGCATTTGACAAATACAAAAACAACTCGGCAGAAGCCGGTGCCAAATATGTACTTTCGGCAGCTTTGTCGAGCGGTATTCTCTTGTTTGGATTATCCTTTCTGTATGCTGGTAGCGGAACGATGTACTTTGCCGATTTCACCCGTACGCTGGTTCAAACGCCATTCTGCCTGATCGGATTTGTATTCTTTGTAACCGGAATGTTCTTCAAAATATCCATGGTACCATTTCACCTCTGGACAGCCGATGTGTACGAGGGTGCACCAACAAGCATTACTGCCTACATGTCTGTTATATCCAAAGGGTCTGCCGTATTTGTGTTGACCGTGTTGCTCTACAAGGTTTTTGCACCGTTTGCAGCACAATGGCAATCTATCCTGTGGTGGGTAATTGTAGTTACGATTACGGTGGGTAACCTTTTTGCTCTTCGTCAGGACAATCTGAAACGCTTTCTGGCATTCTCGTCAATTTCACAAGCCGGATATATCATGCTGGGTATTATGGGCGCGGGTACACAGGGTATGACCGCGACTATCTACTTTATATTGGTCTATATCTTCTCGAATCTGGCCGCATTTGGCGTGATTGCAGCGATTGAAGATAAAACCGGAAAAGTAAAAATGAGCGAGTACAACGGATTGTACAAGACCAATCCCAAACTGAGTTTGCTGATGATGTTTGCTCTCTTCTCGCTGGGTGGAATTCCGCCGTTGGCCGGATTTTTCAGCAAATTCTTTATCTTTACCGCAGCGGCATCTCAGGGATATTATGGTTTGGTACTGATTGCACTGATCAATACAATCATTTCGCTGTATTACTATCTGCTTCCTGTTAAGGCTATGTTTATCAACAAAAACGATCAGCCGATAGAAGAGTTCAACAGCGACAATTACAGCCGACTGGCCTCTGTTATCTGCCTTGGCGGACTGGTGATTCTGGGTCTTGTCAGCTATTTCTACGAATATATCGGAACACTGAGCTTCGGCATGTAATCCGGATACATAATCACAAAGAGGTGCAAAAGCATTGGGGTTTACTCCGGCTTTTGCACCTCTTTTTTTTGTCCAATGATAAGAATAATACTAGGGAATCCAAACGTGTCCCGATTCTGTAGAGTCAACAAACAGTCCGTGTATTTGAGTATTCGATCTGAAAAGAATAATGATTCGGTCGGCTATTTTTATCGCTCGTCATCATTTATTTCTGATTGTGAGAAGAATATGTGAATTTTGCAGGCAAAAACTAATTGTTGTTAATGAGAAAACAGTGTAGCGAGATCGCGTGTTAAACTTACAAAACAGATTAAACTATTTATACGAATAAAACTTTAGATATATAAATAGTTTCCTAAGTTTGCAACAAAAAGTCGATAAATATGACAACCGAACAAACAGATATTGCCCGAAAGGCCAAAGAGCTCTACTTCCGCTACGGGATAAAGAGTGTGACGATGGATGATGTGGCGCGCGAGTTGGGCATCTCTAAAAAGACGCTTTATCAGCATTATTCAGACAAGGCAGAGCTGGTAGAGGCGAGCGTACTGCAGGATATGGGCGAGGCGCAAAAGACGTTAGAAGCATTGATAGCGAACTGCGCAGATGCGATAGATGAGATGTTGACCATCCATAAATTTATGGATAAAATGGCGCGTATGCATAGCTATGCAGCGGAATATGATCTGAAAAAATATTACCCGACACTCTATATGAAAGTGCTGACCGTAAAGCGGGATACGATCTATTCAATCTGGAAATCGAACATGGAGAAGGGCAAAGCATCGGGCCTGTATCGAATGGAACTAAATACAGAAATAATCGCAAAGATGAATCTGTTGCGCTTCGAAAGCACCATGGATACCTGCATACTGACACCGGAAGAGCTTTTGTCGCAGGATTTTTTTACAGAGATATTTATTTACCACATCCGCGGAATTGGCACATCGAAGGGAATATCGAGAATGGAAGAACTACTTATACTGAAACAATAAAAAAACAACAGAAAGTGATATGAACAGAAAGAGAAACAGAGAGTTTTGGATGGGCGTAGTGACTGCGCTGACCTTGCTGCATAGTACGGCCACAATGGGCAGGCAGCTGTCGGTAGAGCAGGCAAAACAGCTGGCGGCAGAAAACAACCGGACGATAAAGAATGCGCGTCTGGATGTGAATATGGCCAAAAAGAAGGTGATTGAGACTACCGCCATCGGGTTGCCACAAGTGCAACTGACAGCCAATTATCAGCACATTTTTAAGGTGCCTGAGTTTGGATTCGGGACATCGGGCTTTTCCAAAGAGCCGCTTTTCAGCGATAAGTCGCAGTGGCCGGCGGGATATGCGGAAACGAACACCAACACACCAGGTGGCCTGAATATGTATTACTACGAGGGTCAGAAATTCCCAATCATGCAGCAGGACAACGCAACGTTCAACCTGCAGGTATCGCAACTGATTTTCAGTGGCGAGTATCTGGTGGGGCTGCAAGCCACCAAAGTGTATAAGCTGATCACGGAGCAGGCATTGACCAAAAGCAGCCAGGAGGTGGGTGCAATGGTAGAATCGACCTACTACATGGCTTTGGTAGTGGGAGAAAACCTGAACATCGTACAGCAAAACAAGCTTTTGATGGAACAGACGCTGAAAGAGATGAGTGCCATACAGAAAGCCGGATTTATGGAGGATACTGAGGTGGATCAGCTGCGGGTAAACCTGAAAACGCTGGAGAATCTGGAGATATCGCTTCAGGGTCAGCAGAAAAACATTCAGAATCAGATAAAATATCAACTGGGAATGGAGCTCACAGAAGAGCTGACACTGACCGAAAGCCTGCAGGATATCATTGGCCGCATTACGCCGTTCGATGCAGAGAACTTCAATGTAAAACAAAACATAGATTATCAGATGGTGACCAATCAGGTGGCTGCACAAAAGCTATCTCTGAAAAGAGAGTTGACGGGATATTTGCCAACCATTGCCGGTTTTTACCAACATCAGGAGAAGGCCAAAGAGGTGGCGTTTGATTTTCAGCCCAAAGATGTGATTGGTGCTACGCTCACATTGCCCATTTTTTCGAGTGGTTCGCGCCTGATGAAAGTAAAACAGGCCCGTATGTCGCTCGAAAAAGCCAAAAACAGCCAATCGCAGGTGGAAGATGGTCTGGCACTGCAATACACGAATCAACGACTGGCCTATCAAACAGCATACAACACCTTCCTGACTCAGAAAGAGAATAGCGAGATAAGCCGCAGAATCTTCGAAAAAACGAGAATCAAACTAAAAGAGGGTGTCTCGGGAAGTCTGGACCTGACTCAGGTGCAGAGTCAATATCTGAGCGCGGTGAGCAACTACTATACTTCTGTTTTTAATTTGCTGAATGCCCGGGTGGAACTTAGCAAAATGATGGGGAAATAGGGTTTGTTATCGATTGTATAAAATAAAAAAGTGAATAGAAATATAGAAACAGAAGAATGAATATGAGAACAAATATGAAAACCGTAGCTTTGGCTCTGATGGTGGCCGGCACAATGATTAGTTGTCAGGAAGATAAAAAAGAGACTCTGATAAAGCTGAAACGGGAACAGCAGGAGCTGACGGATAAGATAGCGGCGCTGGAGAAAGAGATAAACGCCGCAAGCACGGAAGTGAAAAGCAATGATGGCGCAGAGGTGGCGGTCACCCCCATTGCAACAAGACGCTTCGAACATGCCATTGAGGTGCAGGGTTCGCTGGATGGTGAGCAAAATGTGAAGGTTTTTCCAAAATCTCAGGGTATTGTGACCGAAGTATATGTGCAGGTAGGCAGCTCGGTAACAAAAGGTCAGGCCATTGCGCGTTTTGATGATGTGGCTTTCCGCAAACAACTGGCGCAGATGGTGTCGCAATACAATCTGGCCAAAGAGCTTTACGACAGACAAAAACGTTTGTGGGATCAGAAAATTGGCTCAGAAGTACAGTATATGCAGGCCAAAACGCAAAAAGAATCTCTCGAAAACGGTGTGGCAGCCCTGCGCGAACAGCTGGAGTATATGGTGGTTAAATCGCCAATCACCGGTTCGGTAGAAGATTTGACTGTAAAGATAGGTCAGGCGGCATCGCCCCAAATGCCGGTGGCTACGGTGATCAATTTCTCTTCGTTGAAAGTAGTGGCAAACATAGCAGAAGCATACAACACAAGCATAACTAACGGTGACTCGGTGCGAATCTGGTTTCCGGACCTGAAACAAGAGATCAGAGCAACTGTATCTACGGCAAGTAAGTACATCAATCCGGTGAATCGCTCGTTCGAAATTGAGGTACGCATCCCCAACAACATCAAAAATCTGAAAGCCAACATGATTGCCGTGGTCAAAGTGATTGATTACAAGAAAGAAAATGCAGTCACTGTACCGGTCAATCTGATTCGGACAGATGCCAAAGGCGACTACATCTATCTGGCAGCCAATGAAAACAACAAACAGGTTGCCCGCAAAAGATACATCGTTCAGGGCAAAGTATATGCCGGATATGCCGAAGTTACTGAGGGTCTTTCGGCCGGAGATATGGCCATCACAGCCGGTCAGCTCGGGTTGAGCGAAGGCGCAGCAATCAAGTTTTAACAGCGATATACGGTAAGAAAAATGGATATTAAACGCAAAGAATTTAAACCAACCAGTTGGTCTATCGACAACAAGACAAGCATCTATGTGCTGGCATTGATACTGGTAATTTTCGGGGCTGTGAGCTACAACAGCATTCCGAAAGAGCAATTTCCGGAGATTGTTATTCCGACAATTATTGTCAATACCATCTACCCGGGCACCTCGCCTCAGGATATAGAAAACCTGGTCACCCGTCCGCTCGAAAAGAACATGAAATCGATCAGCGGCGTGAAAAGCATCAAGAGTAGTTCCATTCAGGATGTGAGCTCGATAATTGTTGAGTTTCAGACCGATGTGGACAAAGATGAGGCCAAGCAGAAGGTAAAAGATGCCGTGGACAAGACCAAAGGCGACCTGCCCTCGGATTTGCCCAACGATCCCAACGTGATGGAAATCGACTTCTCACAAATGCCGATTCTGTACATCAACCTGTCGGGCGACTATCCGCTCGATCAGCTCAAAACCTATGCCGATGAGGCACAGGATCGCATTGAGGAGTTGGGCGAAATTACCCGGGTGGACATTGTGGGTGCACTCGAAAGAGAGATTCAGGTGAATATTGACATGTACAAAATGCAGTCGTTCAACCTTACTTTCAGCGATATTGACCGTGCCATCGCGATGGAGAACATGACCATATCGGGCGGTTCGGTAAACCTGCAAGGCATGAGCCGCAGCATTCGTGTGGTGGGTGAATTCAAAGATGTGGAGACACTGCAAAATCTGATTGTCAAATCGTCAGGCGGAGGCTTAGTCTATCTGAAAGATGTGGCCGAAGTAAAACGCGGGTTTAAGGAACAAGACAGCTATGCTCACCTCAACGGCAAAAATGTATTGACCCTCAACGTAGTGAAGAAGAGCGGCAAAAACCTGTTGGATGCCTCTGACAAAATAAAAACTGTGCTCGAAAAACTGCAAAAAGAGAAGTTCCCCAAAGACATCAATATCGTTATATCAGGCGACCAAAGCAAATACACCCGCACCTCTATCAATGAGCTGAACAACACAATCATCATCGGTGTGGTGCTGGTACTTATTGTTTTGATGTTCTTTATGGGAGTGACCAATGCCTTCTTTGTGGGTCTTTCCGTTCCACTCTCTATGGCACTGGCATACATTGTGTTGCCGGGTATCGACTTCACCCTCAACATGTTGGTTACCTTTGCATTTATCTTCGCATTGGGTATTGTGGTAGACGATGCCATTGTGGTGGTCGAAAACACGCACCGCATATTTATGAAAGGAAAAATGAACATTGTAGAGGCTGCCAAAATGGCTGCCGGAGAGGTGTTTATCCCGATTTTAGCGGGTACGCTTACCACATTGGCACCCTTCTTCCCATTGGCTTTCTGGCCGGGCGTTACGGGTGAGTTTATGTTCTACATACCGGTCACCATCATCATCACACTGTTTGCCTCGCTTATTGTTGCCTACATCATCAACCCTGTTTTTGCAGTTCAGTTTATGAAGCGCGACGAAGATCATCACGGTATGCCGCGCAAGCGCATGTGGGTTATCTCGGGTCTGCTGCTGATTCCGGCGCTGCTTTTCCATGCGCTCGGTCTGCCGATTGCGGGCAATCTGTCTCTTTTCTTTATTTTCAGCTTTATTCTGCACAACCTGTTCGGATACAAGGTATTGCTGCGCTTTCAACACCATTTTATACCGGCGTTGCTCAACAAATACGAAAACTTACTGCGTTTTCTTTTGCAAAAACGCCGTCCGCGCCTTTTGCTGTGGAGTCTGATCGGACTGTTTGTGGTGACCTTTATCATCGTCGGGAAATTCCCACCCAAAGTGGTTTTCTTCCCCGACAACGAACCCAACTCAATAAACACCTACATCAAACTACCGGTAGGAACGGATGTAAAAACCACCGACAGCATTGCCCTGGTGGTAGAAGGTCGCATCATGAAAGTGTTGGGACAAAACAACCCGATTGTAGAGTCTGTCGTATCCAACGTTGCTCTGGGAGCTTCGGCCGATATGTTTGATATGGGTATGAAAAATTCGCACAAGGCCAAAGTGACGGTCAACTTTGTAGAGTTTGCCCAACGCAAAGGTCAAAATACCAACCAATACATGGAGCGTATTCGCGAAGTGGTGAAAGGCATTCCCGGCACAGAGATAAATGTAGAGAAAGAGGCCAACGGCCCCCCTACCGGCAAACCTGTGAATATTGAAGTGAGCAGCGACGACCTCGATGAGCTCATCAACACAAGCAGCAGGCTGATCACCTATCTCGATTCGCTCAAAATACCCGGTGCCGACAAGTTCAAAACCGACTTCGAGAGCACCAAACCGGAGGTGTTGATCGATCTGGACAGAATACGGGCCAACACCGAAGGCGTATCTACCGCACAGGTAGGCATGGACCTGCGTGCCGCCGTTTATGGCAAAGAGAGTTCGAAGTTCCGCGAGGGAGAAGAGCAATATCCGATACAACTGCGCTTCCAAAAAGATCAGCGCGAGAGTGTGGACCGACTGATAAATACGCACGTAACCTACCGCGATATGAACACCGGCATCCTGCGCAGCATACCGCTCGCCTCGGTGGCCACCGTCAAATACCGCAATTCGGTGGGTGGCATATCGCGCCTCAACCTCAAACGCGTAATCACGGTCAATGCCAATGTGCTCACCGGATATACGCCCAACGAAGTGGTGGCCAATGTCAACCGAAGCCTTCCGGAATTTGCGAAGTCGGACAAAGTGGACATCAAACTCACCGGCGAACAGGAGGATCAGAAAGAGTCGGCAAGCTTCCTGAGCATGGCGATGGGACTCGCGCTCTGCCTCATTCTCTTTATCCTGATTACGCAGTTCAATTCCATAGGCAAACCGCTGATCATTGTCTCTGAGGTTATTTTCAGTATTATCGGTGTACTGTTGGGCTTTGTAATCAGCGGCAATCCGCTCTCGATTATCATGACCGGAATGGGAATGGTTGCGCTGGCCGGTATTGTGGTTCGAAACGGAATTCTGCTCGTCGAGTTTACAGATGTGTTGATTGAGGACGGACTACATCCGCGCGAAGCGATGATTCAGGCCGGAAAGGCGCGTATCACACCCGTGTTGCTTACCGCAGCGGCCACAATATTGGGGCTTATTCCTTTGGCCGTGGGCTTCAACATCGACTTTGCCGGACTCTTCCGCAACTTCGAGCCGCACATCCATTTCGGTGGCGACAATGTGGCATTCTTCGGCCCGCTCTCGTGGACAATCATCTACGGACTTACCTTTGCCACGTTCCTGACGCTCATTATGATTCCGGTGATGTATCACCTGATTTATGCCGGAAATATCTCTGCAAAACGCGGAATATACAAACTCCGGTTTTCTAAAAACTGGGTTCGTAGCTTGTTCTGATTCATCTGACAAAAATTAAAAAGAGGATGCCTGCGCTGTGCGGGCATCCTCTTTTTTTTTATTTAATATATTTTCCTGTCAATTTTAGTCCGTATCTTGTAATTGTTCGTTTCGTAACAATAGCGGCCAAATAATATCCCCGGATGAAGACCCGTATTTGCAGCCAATGACTCAAAATTATAATCCGTTATTTCGTATTGATAAGCAGGATTTTGTTTCATAAAAGCACTCCAGACAGCCTCATCAATTAACTTATTTTTAGCGTACCGATTGGCTTCATCTTCCATCAACAGATAGTCATGCGAATAATTGGCAGATTCCACATTCAGAAAAGAGCAAGGCGCTTCATTCGTAAAATGTCTAAAAACATGGCCTAACTCATGAAACAAGGTAAAAGCTAGATTATCAATCGTTTTTTTTCGAAGGGTCAAAACAATAGTCGGATTGTGATTGCTCATAAACGAATATCCATCTATGGGAGTTTTATCAAATTTTTCAAGAATAAAAAAACGAATACCATTACTATTTAAAACGTCCTGAATGCGCTCAATCACATCTTCATTTTCAGCAAGGATAATCTTAAGTTGATCTATAATCATATCCTCCTTTTCAGATAAAAACGGAGCAACTGCCCTATCTTTAGCCAAATACATGGCCAGTTTACTCCATGCAAAGATATTAATCTGATCATTTTTCAGCTTATCCGACTTTTTATAAAGCACCAGCTCTTTATGTCTTGCAAAATTTTCAATCAGATCATCGAGATGTTGCACGCCGTAAATATCCCATATCTTTTGAATATTAGACTGAAGCGATGCACTTAACAAACCCAGCTTGTTGAAAATTGACACAGGAACATATTGTTGAATAACATTCCAGATTTCGATATGTAAAATCTTTTGTATGTTTTTTTCTTTGATACGGGCTTCATCCAACTCATATTGAGATTGCAAAGTCAGCCAAAAATCAGCCTGAATAGCCAATGCTCCCTCCAATAAAAGTGCAATATCAGCTGTAACCGCACGCTTACCTTTTATAATTTCGTTAAGCATCGACACTTGCATATCGATACTTTGCGCAAAGTTTTTTTGAGACATTTCCCTGCTATCCAATTCGTTTTTCAGAATATACCCGGGATGTGTTGCTATATGGGGTAAACTTTGAGGTTTCATGTGATTCATTTTTTGTAATGGTTACTCAATTCCAACAATCTACATATAGTAATGATAGGCGGCTCTTCACCATCAATACGTGTTACAAATTCCAAACGATATTGATCATTAATCTTTACGGCTTCAATACCTCCTAAATCACCACCTTTCTTTTCGTAATTCAAGCTCTTAAACCCATAAAGCGATTCTGTATTGGAAGCCGCTCTTAATACATTGACTGTACTGATGTATTTTTTTATAATCCCGGGCTGATAACGATGTTTTTTATTGCTCGATTTTCCATCTTCGAAAAGTTCCTGCAAATATTCTTTATCAAATTCTATTTCCATAGTAATCTTCGTCTGCAAAGGTACAACAATAGACAATATAATTCACCATATAAGTGAATATTTTCTCCCGCTGTGCTATATTTTACCAACCCGGAGACTGGCTTTTAGCAATGAGATGCAAAAAAACGACCAACCTCAGTTTACCCAAGGCCAGTCGCTTTTGATTATATCCGTTTATCGGGTTAAGTTATCGAACCACTTTGGTGGAGTACACTCCCGTTGCCCGGTTTACTTTTACCACATACACACCGCGTTGCGGGAGATTGAAGGCCGCATAGTCGCCGGTTGCTTTGCGTTGTGCCACCACTCTTCCCTCTGCACTATACACCTCTATCAGATCGCCTTCTGCCACTTGCGACACTAATAGCTGGCCATTGCGCACAAAACAGAGAGGTTCCGAAGATTTAGCAACTACCACTTCGGGCGCATCGGTTGTGGTAAAGTCACCCACTTTGATGTTGTCGATTCCCCAGTAGTAAATGTTGTAGGCATCTACACCATGCGCAGCTATACGCACGGCAAACGGATTGGCACCCACCTTTGATGCGATGTCGTAACTGTACGTTCTGTAGGTGATATTGCCCCCCTGATTGTTGAACACAGCCAGTGTATCATTTTTCCTGTTGGCTATCGGATAGACCAGCATGACCGACAATTTCTCCAGAGTAGAGGTACTAACGTTCTTAAAGAGCAGATCAAATGCCAGTTTAATCTTGTCTGTACTACCTGCCTGGAAATAGGGTGTTTGCATCGCATCGTTGTAGTTGGAATAGGTACTGTTTACCGTAAATAAACCACCCTTACCGGCCTGCCCCGACAGCGGTGCATTGAACCACTTTCCACCCAGTGATATATTCAACGGGGTAGTTTCGAATGCCTGAGTATAAGGCAGGGGATTAGTTTGCAGATTTTCGTAGGCACCCATATCCACACCATTGCCCAACGGACGGGGAACACCCACAGCATCTGCCGACAGTGTTGAGTTTGTACCGGCATCGATACAAGCCGAGCCTGCACTTAATTTCCAGTCTGCATTTTCCAACTCTGCCTTTTGAGCATCGGTGGTGGGGGCTCCCACAAAAGTGGTGGGGCGCACAAACGAGGCGTATTTCACACCACTGGTGCTACCTGTATTTGCTGTTGACAGCAATATATTACCGGTACCGGTAGTTGATGTGGTGAAAGCACAATAGGTCGAAGTAATACCACTTACTGTATTGTTCCAGAAAATGGAATTTTTGGCAACGCCATTAGTCATACCAACGCCGGCATTATTGGTTATGGTGCAATTGTATACAGAATTTGTGCTGTTGTTATTGTATATACCAGCATAATTGAATGCCGTATTGTTGCCTACAATAGTATTGGAAATCACACCACTAACCTGATAAATACCACCACCTTGTGTGTAAAATGAATTAGAACTATTCAAACAACTATTTCCGGTAATGATACAATTGGAGATTGTAGCGCCACCTGAATTGTATACACCACCACCATAATTATAATAAGAAATAGAAGAAGAAGACGTATTATTTCGAACTATACAGTTAGTAATTGCGCCACTACCGGAATTGTATATACCACCACCATAAGAAGAAGAATAAGGAGAATAATTAGAATAATAAGAGGACTTATTATCTCGAACTTCACAGTTAGTAATTGCGCCACTACCGGAATTGCATATACCACCACCATAAGAAGAAGAAGAATAAGAAGAAGAATAAGACGTATTATTATGAACTACACAATTCGTAATTGCACCACTACCGGAATTGTATATACCTCCACCATTAGAAGAAGATGATGATGATGATGATGAATTATCTCGAACGACACAGTTCGTTATTGCACCACTACCAGAATTATTTATACCACCTCCAGAATTGGATGACGTATTCCCACTCACCGTACAATTATCAATAGATCCATTTCCAGCATTAAAAATACCCCCATTTTTATTATTCGTAACAGTCAAATTGGACATTGTAGTTGAAGAACCAGATGATGCAACATAAACACCTCTACTTCCATTGCCATCAACAATACAATTATATATATCGCCGCTTCCACCATATTTCAATATACCATAACTTCCATTCGAAGAAACTGTACTCCCTGATATTACCCCTGTATCACTAGATTGGTTAATTCCCGCTCTCGTATTACTCTTAATAATACAGTTTCTAATATTCCCGGCAGAAGAGGAACCATAAATCCCATCCCCGGTATTGTTGGATATAGTACAATTGATAATAGAATCGGAAGATGCGGTATAAACTCCGCCACCATATACTGTGCCGGAAGTTGTGGTAATAGCATTATCAGACACAACACTACCGGAAATACCACTTTGAGTTAACAGATAAACACCACCACCATAAGCACTGGCAGAAGCAAGAACCCGGTTACCAACTACCTTACTGTTGGCTACCTGCGCATCGCCGGTACAATAGATAGCACCTCCGCTATTCGTACTGCTGTTTTGAGTAAAAATACATTGATCGTACAATAGATTACCGCTGTCGTAAACCCCGCCACCATTTGCATACTCTGCACTTGTACGGTGGTCGGCATTACCCCCCAATATAGTACATCCGTTTATCGCCGTAGAATCGCCGAATGTTTGTGTATTGTACACAACGTGGTAGCAGTTGCCCCGATTGAGGGTTACATCCCATTGCTTGGTAGTGGTATTCCACACCCATCCATCGGCTTCTCCATCTATATCGCCACTCAACACGGTGGCATTTGTAAACTCGAAAGGTGAGACAACTCCATCGCTGTTCAAATCCGATTTTTTACGCTGGCTCAACGCAGTTTCTGTACCGGCAAAACCACCAAACAGCTTCACACCTTCCTTCATCTGAAACGCAACCGCGCGGTTGTCACTCTCCATGCCGGGTATGCTCATTGTGGGATAATAGGTACCTGCGGCAACAAAGATGGAATCGCCCCAGACTGCACTGTTTATAGCCCTTTGCAAATCTTTTTTGGCTTTAGCCCAGCTAGTGCCATCGTTGGCATCATCACCACTGTTAGAAACATACACATGAGCTGTTGCATTATATTGATATGCACTGTCCATCACCACCGGATAGGCTACTGCTCCTATGTCGTGCGGCGTTTTGGCACTTCTGATATTACCATAAAAGTCATCCGACACAATAGTGCTCAAATCCTGTCCACTTCCGTTGGCCGGAGATCCCGGTCGCAAATACATAGCCGGTGTCTCTTTGGTCGGATTGACAAACATCGGATTTGCATCTTTGCTATTTAAATCCTGGTTGTGATTTAACTGCCATTCAGCCAGAGAGTAAACAGAGGCGGTGCCAGATACAAAGATCATACCGGAGTATGATTTAAGTAGATTGTAATTGCTACTCAACAAGTAGTAATCATAGACAGACATCGCGTAATGAGTCTCCGCAAAAACCTTTTCCCGGTAGTTGACCAAAATATTATTCACGAGTTTAATGTTCGAACTCAAGTTTGCTGCGCTATTAAACGCATACGAATTCGCGCCCGAAGTGCCACCGGTTTGTTTTCCGCCAATATAGACGCTATTGTGGTAAAAACTAATATTCTGTCCGGATGTAACAGCGCTATTCAGATAAATGCCGTGCATAGTCGCAGAACCAGCCACATCTACTCCCAAGCGAATAATATTGTTTTTTACAGTTATGCCTGTTGAATTACTACCATTGCACAAAAGTCCATTCACAGTACATGCAACAGAATTATCATTCACCGGCTTTAGATTGTATATCAAATTCCCCTCTATTGTATCTGTCAAAAAGTAAGTAGTCAGACCATACACATAGTTTGCCTTAGTCGAAGAAGCTGTTCCGGAAGTCAGATTATTAATTTTATTCCCGGAATAGTTAAATCGGAAGCTACCACTTGTCGAAGCTCCTGTGCCTCCAATCCCATATACGTAACATGGCATATTTGCTGTATTTGAAAGAGTCAGGTTTCTTATTATATTGTTATTAACATTCATATTCGTCATCGACGATGTGGTATAGATATACAATCCATACAGATTTGAATTGCCAGTAGTATAGCCAGAAGTTACCCGGATATCACTCACTTTATTCTGAGAACAAAAATCGTTGGGATTGACAGACACTGTATATTGTAATGTTCGAATGCCGTAAAAAGAAAAAGCTGCGGCATCCATTCCTCCCACAATATTGTTTTTGATGGTGCTGTTTTTGGCATATATACCATATACATATTGCGATAAATTAGTGCTACTTAAAGTAGCGGTACCCGTAGCATCCGCATTTGCATACCCGACAATATTATTTTCAATACGGCTGCCTGCTCCTGCCAGATTTATATTTATGCCATATAAATTAGCATACAGAGAAGCGGGTTTGGTCCAATAAATCTTGTTATTCAGGACAGAATAGTTTTTACACCCGGTATTTATATTGTATGCATATATATATCCGCATGCACTGCTTGGCGTAAACCCACTCTCTATATTATACATCTTATTGTTCGAGATAGTAATATCGTTACTCGTATTGGCAGTAGATGCAGTAGTCGCAATCATACACACTGGCATGGATGCAGCCCCCTCAATATCACACAAATCGTTATCGGTAATGGTATTGAAATCATTATCGCCATCGGCAAAGGTAATCTGACCGGCGGCATAGTTAGTCGTTGGTTCAGGTGACACATTTGCCCCTTTTATAATACAATTTTTGATGGTGTTGTTTGATGCGCCATTCACAAAACGAAGTGTATTTGCATTGATCGCATTCGGATTTTGAATGATCAAGCCGGTAGAGACATCTGTTCGCGATACCCCGTCGATGGTCACGTAGTCCGCCCCATCAAACACAATGGTGCGGGTGTTCGATGTACCAAAGAAGAGCGTTACATCGGAAAACGAAGCGGTCGAAGGAGAGCTCAAATAAATGGAAGATGTACTCACTGACTGCACTGTGAAAAATGCAGATGAAGTAGAATACACTCCCTTGCCAAACACCGTCATGCCGGATGTAATACCGGATAGCGACGAGGTGGTAGATACATAATTAAAGCCGGATATGAAAGTAAAACCACCAATCGCTTTGGTCTGATTGGGGTTTTCGATGGTTTTCTTCACCCCCGTAGCCGGTTTGATGGTGATACTGTTTGCAGAGCTGGCACCGGTTTTCGCACCCAATGTAATCGGATATGCCTCCTTCACCGGCGAATAATCGCTTTGCAACACAATCTGATAAGCACCTTTACCGGTGATATCCGTCGGAATGCCGGCATTGTAGGCCGACTGAATAGTTTTGTAAGTCTGGCTATCACCCACCTTTATTACGGTTTGTGATTGCACCCAACCTACACTCAGCAATATTGCGGCTGCAATATTTACCCCTCTTTTGTAATAGTTTAACTGCTTCATAAATATATAATTAAAAATTAATGTTATTGTATTTTTCATTCCGGAAGGAGAATACCATAATCTATTGCATTGTAACTGAATTAATACCTGACAACAGCAAAGCCATTGCCCAAAACAATAATTGTCTGTTTTTTATCTATTTATCCCTTTCTTATTTATCATCCCTTTCTGTACTATCTCTTTTGCATCTAATTATTGCAGTATATTCTACTACTATTATAAATACGGCACAATATTACTCATAAAAACTTTAAATAAGAAAAATATTAACGGAAAGTTTTAAACAAGACAGATATTTAACTATAGCTTATCTCCGGCAAAAGTTATTTCAAGGCAATTACACACCTCACTATTTCTACAAACAGGGCAAAGTACAGGTGGAGATATCACATTATGTTGTTGCAATATCACCCATCGCTCAATACGGATTAAAACGCGTTGCTACAACAATCCGCCCGATACATTTTTTTCAAACACTGTTTTAAGTACAATGTGCTACGTCGCGACCTCTGCCAACACCGTATTAATTGCCGGTGACTACGACCGAAGCACTCCGGACGCTGTTTTTGTCCGGATATTCCACCACGTGTCGCTCCTGAACAGCTGCGACGTAGGTTGAGACATGTTGTTGGGTATTGTTTGCCGTGTATTGTGATGGGAAACTCCTACGGAGTTGAAGAACGGGACGGGTTCTGCAATCCTCGGGTCGGTGACCCGAGGTTATGAAGGTTCGACTTTTCAAGTCGTGCTCAACTGGTTACAGTGAGTACAAATGGGCCTATGTCCTGAAAGGACTGATATTCATAACCGCAGGTCACCGACCTGCGGATTAGACCGGAAGTATGCGACGAAATAAGGGAGTATCTTTTTTGCGAGAAGGATAGAAGCAGGTAGAGACGATGTGCGCATCGTCTCTACAAAACAGATAGCCTGACCCGAATGGGCGGGGGGCTCGCCCTAAAAAAGAGAGACAAACATTTTGGGCGAATGATTGTTTTAATTAGAATAAATTAAAACAAGGAGATAGAGTTATGAAAACCTTATTGCATAGTGCGGAGACGCGCGGGTATGCCAATCACGGTTGGCTGGAGACGCATCATACGTTTAGTTTTGCGAATTATCACAATCCGTACCGGATGAATTTCGGGGTGCTGCGGGTGCTGAACGATGACCGGATAGCTGGTGGCGGGGGTTTTGGCCGGCATCCGCACGACAATATGGAGATTATTACGATCCCGCTGAAGGGGGCGCTGGCGCACAAGGATAGTATGGGAAATAGCTCGGTGATTGGCAACGGCGAGATTCAGGTGATGAGCGCGGGGACGGGGATTTTCCACAGTGAGTTTAACGCGAACGAAAGCGAAGAGACGGAATTACTGCAAATTTGGGTTTTTCCGGACCGGAAAGAGGTGACGCCGCGCTATCAGCAACTGGCGATACGGGACATTGCGGTGCCGGATGAGTTGTGTCAGATTTTGTCGCCCCGGGCGGATGATGCGGGGGTGTGGATTTATCAGAATGCGTGGTTTCATCTGGGCGATTTCGGGAAGCCGTGGCAGGGTAGTTATGCGCTGAAGGCGAAGGGTAACGGGCTGTACATCTTTGTGATAGAGGGTGAGGCCGAAGTGGCGGGCGAGAGGCTGAAACGCAGAGACGGCCTCGGGATTTCCGAAGCCGACTCTGTGGATATTGCAACCGGGGGGAATACTAAACTGCTGATTATGGAGGTTCCGATGGTATTATAAAGATTTTTTGAACGGGTTTCTCTCTGCTTTATCAATTATAGAGAGATTCCTCACTGCGTTCGGAATGACGGCTGCTCCTTATAAATTAATCTCAATCTTCACACGCTTAATTATTTCATCATAAATCAGTGTATCGGCAATACCGAACAACAACATCTCTGTATAGTATGGCTTATTCTGTTTATCTGATTCACTAGGATATAGCCTCTTATTGATTTCGATTATGGTTTTGTTTAGCTCTGAATATGCGTTTTCTTTACTGACAAAGATTTTTTTATCGGCATTACTAATAAACTTAGTTTTTTCTGCTCTATTGTATTGACCGATGTTCTTCATCCGTATCAACACCTCGATGTCAAAAGCATTCAGTTTCGTGTTTCTACTGACTGGAACCGGGAAAAACAGATTTGACGCACCCTTCAGCAATAATATTGCATTCAAAGAAAAGGCAACGCGGGAATCGTATATAACAAACCTTTCAGGATTAGAAAAGGAAAGAATTTTTGAGACACTGGCTATTCGGTCAAAGGGCAATGTTTCTTTATTGATTGCATTTTCAGCCAATCCATATAGCTTATCAATATTTTCTCTTCCACCTCTTATTCCGCCCCAATCGTGAACCAACCATTCGTATATTTTCTTCTTGGTTTCTTCATCCGATTTCTTAATCTTCTCACATATTATTCTTTTGAGTTCTATGTTTCTATCGAACCGTGAAGAAGATGTTTTTTCAGAAGTGTTATCTTCATTAAGAATACGTTTATCTTCATCTGAAAAAATCACATTTCCATGACCGTCGTTGAACGGTATTTCCCAATTGTAGTAATCTACTACATTTATATCACTTAAAAATTCGACAACTTTATTTATATTAATCTTGTTCTCCATCCTGAATAGGTGTAAAAATTAAAATAAATCAGAGTGAGATCCGGTTGCTGTAAATATTAAAATCAATTCGTTATCGTTTTGCTTCCAAACTAATAGCCAGTCTGGCCTCAAATGACATTCCCAAAGACCTAAATATTTACCACTTAACTTGTGTGATTTGTATTGCACCGGAAGAGCGCCATTTTCTTGCAGTATATCAATAGCTTTTGTCAACAAAGAGATGTCTAAACCTCTCTTACTGCACATCTTCAGTTGTTTTTCAAACTGCTTTGTGTATAAAATGGAATACTTCATTTCAAAATCTTCTTCACCATATCATCAGCACTTTCTGCGCTGCTTACACGACCGTGCGCCAGATCATCCAGCCCCTTCTCCACCCCACTTAGCTTTGACTTATCTACTGAGATTATTTTTGCGCCTAAAGCATCTGCCAATACCTCAAACGCTTTCCTTATTTTGGGTGAACGCACCTCTATGGTTATAGTTGTCATAATTGTATATTTTTATTATGCAAAGATAATCAATCAACAAATCAATAACATTTTATCATAACAATTTAACGTTAAAGAAGAGGCGTGAGTCATTTCGAACGCAGTGAGAAATCTTTTAAATCATTAAAACCCCAACCATTTCATCTCCAAACAACAACCCCTGCCGGGACGAGCGCCCGACTACCAAAAATAATTTGCGCCTGCGCGGGTATCTCTATCTGCACATTGGACGATGAGTAGTTGATGGCGACCCAAAAGCCATCGCGCCAACTGACCATCACGCCTTCGGGCTGCTCCTGCACGGGGGTGCCGGTGGTGGTATAGAGTTTTTTCAACACATCTTTTTCGAGTTTGCCATCGTCGGTGTCGGTGCCGATGTAGGTAACTGTGCCTTTGCCGAGGCGACGGTGAGTGACCGCAGGTTGTCCGGCGTAAAACTGATCGGCATAGGTAGCCCATGTTTCGGTGCCGGCATCGGGGGTGAGGATATCGCCCCAATTGTTCCACACATAACTGTTTCCGTCGAACGAAACCAGCGCCTTCATGTCGGGCGCTAGCATATCGTTCATACTCACCTTCGCCCCTATCAGTCCGGTAACTGCCGCTGCCCACGGTGCTTCGGGAAAATGGCCGTTGCGGTCTTTGAGCCCTGTGCGGCAGGTGAGGATGAGGTGACCGCCGTTTTGGGCGTATTTTGTCCATTTATCTACCAACGCCTTATCGACCATTTCGAAGGCCGGAACCATCGCAAACGGATAGGCAGAGAGGTCGCGTTCTTCGCCCACAATATCGACGGGGATGGTGAGCGTTTTTAGGGCGTTGTAGCATTTGTAGATGTGTCCGGTTTCGGACCATTGGTAGGTTTGCTTCTGCAAATCGGTGCTCCATACATTATCCACATTGTACAAGAGGGCCGTTTTGCGGGCTGCCAACTCGCGCGGTACAGCGGCATTGGCTTTGTAGAGCTTGCGCAATTGCCGCACTTCGCTCATAAACTGCCGGTACTGCAAACCACCGTTGAGCTCGGTGACACCATCGGTGCCCACCATGCCGTAGTGGTACTGCTCGCCACCCGACAGCGGCTGACGGAAACGGTAGGAACAGATGAAATCGAGTCCGCCCACAAAAGCATTCCACAGCCAGGTACGCACGGCGCCGGGGTATGGTTGCGGGTTGTAGCCGCCCCAGTTGACCTGTCCGGGTTGCAGCTCCATAACGCCGGTTACCCCTTTGAGCGGGCGGAAGAAATCGTTGGCATACGATATGCGCCACGGGTCGCCCAGGCGAAAGCCCTGCTCCCCTACCCCTTTGGTCTGTCCGGCCACGGGATAGATGGTGTAGCTGATGAAGTCGAGGTCTTTGTTGCGCCACGGGTCCACATCGGTGTGGGCGTGCATAAAGTTGGTGGTGACAAACTGCGATGCCGCAACATGGGCACGCAGCGTATTGTATTGCATCGAGACAAAAGAGGCACACTCATCGGCACTAAACCGTTTGAAATCGACCATAGAGGTGTAGCTGGCCACACCCGAAAAGAGACGGTTGATGTTGGGTATCTCTATCTGATCGAAACCGGAATAGACACCCGACCAGAAGGAGGTGCCCCAGGCTTTGTTGAGGTTGTCGATGGTCTGGTATTTCTTTTGCAGCCAAACGCGAAAGGCTGCCTGTGCCGACGGGCTGTAGTCGTAGGTGCCGTAGTGCGAGGGTTCATTGTCTATCTGCCATCCCCACACCCGTTTGTCGTTGGCGTAATGCCGGGCCATGGCCTCTACAACTTTGGTGGTCAGTTCGCGGTATTTGGCACTCGACCACGAGAAATGCTCGCGCGTGCCGTGCTGCCCCTTGAGGCCGCTGGCCATCTCTACCAGGATTTCGGGATATTTGCGGGTTAGCCACACGGGCGGCGTGGCCGGTGGGGTACAGAGGATAACTTTCAGATTGTTTTTGGCAGCCAGCTCCACCGCTTTGTCTAGCCAGGCGAAGTCGATTTTTCCCTCTTCGGGTTCAATTTGTGCCCAGGCAAACTCGGCAAAATGGGTAAACTCGAAGCCCATATCGGACATTTTGCGCAGATCGCGGTCCCACTGCTCCGGCTTCCAGGCTTCGGGGTAGTAGTAAACGCCGGTTTCTACCATTTTTTCGGGGGTAAAGAACTGTTTTTGTGCCTGTGCAGCCACGCTACAGGTAAGGGCGAGTGCCGCCAAAAGTGTTTTTTTCATGGGTTATTGGAGATTAAGAGATGGAGGATATTATTCTGATACAAATTTATGAAAATATTTATCATACACCACAAAAGGAAGAAATATAGCCAATTATTCCATACGAAAACGACATTGTTTATAAAATCTTTATACAACGGGCTGATAGATTTAGATAGGGCTAACACGGGGCACCGTAACTTTGTCCTGTAATTTTAAAAAGAAAAAACATGATAGCAATCGCATTTGTTTTAGTTGTTTTACTGCTCGGGTTTTTGGTATATTCCCTGATTAATCCCGAAAAATTTTAGAAAAAAACGGTTATGAATGGATATGATTTAACTCAGCTGATCGCATTTATAATGCTGTTGGTTGCATGTACCCCCCTGCTGGGCGGATATATGGCGAAAGTATTTTCGGGAGAAGAGATACGCGCACTATCTTTTCTGCGACCGGTAGAAAATGCCGGATACCGGTTTTGTGGCATCAACAAGAATGTGCAGATGAACTGGAAAGAGTATAGCATCTCGCTGTTGCTTTTCAATGCGGCGGGGCTGGTTATACTTTTTTTAATGCAGCTTTTTCAGCAGAGTCTGCCCATGAATCCCGGACATCTGCCCAATGTAGAGCCGGCTCTGGCATTCAACACAGCTGTGAGCTTTGTAACCAATACCAACTGGCAAAGCTATTCGGGTGAGGTATTGCTCAGCCCTTTGGTGCAATCGGTGGGGCTGACAGTTCAGAATTTTGTAAGTGCTGCTACCGGCATTGCCGTTTTATTGGTATTGATACGGGGTATTAAGAATGTAAGTATGAGCGAAACAGGCAATTTTTGGGTCGACATTATCCGGATTGTCATCTATATTCTATTGCCACTAAGCGTGATCTTTTCTCTTTTTCTGGTTTCGCAGGGTGTTGTGCAAAGCCTGCAAACACACATTGACGCCACCACATTATCCGGCATTAAACAGGTAATACCGACCGGTCAGGTAGCCTCTCAGGAGGCCATTAAGCAACTGGGGACAAATGGTGGCGGGTATTTCGGGGTTAACAGTGCACATCCGTTTGAGAACCCTACGCCAATGAGCAACTTCTTCGAAATGCTGGCTATTATATTAATACCGGCATCGTTGACATTCAGCTTTGGAAAAATGATAGGAAATGTGCGACAGGGCCGGGTATTTTTTGCCTCAATGCTACTGATGTTTCTGTTCGGTCTGGGAATAATGCTATACGGCGAATATGCCGCACATCCGGCATTCGGACACTCCGCTATGCTGGAAGGGAAAGAGATACGGGCAGGTATCACCGGCAGCACAATATGGGCCAATGCCACCACCTGTGCCTCCAATGGCTCGGTCAATGCTATGCACAGCAGCCTTTCGCCGCTTTCGGGAATGGTAGCCATGCTGAATATGATGTTGGGCGAAATCATTTTTGGTGGTGTGGGCGCAGGTATGTACGGCCTCATTATTTTTGTGATTTTAACCGTATTCATTGCCGGACTTATGGTCGGTCGAACACCTGAGTTTCTGGGTAAGAAGATTGAAGCCTTCGAGGTAAAAATGGCCATACTGGCCGTTTTGGCACCCAACTTCGTGATACTGGTATTCTCGGCCATCAGCGTGATGTGCCCCACTGCACTCAGCAGCATCAGCCATGCCGGAACTCACGGGTTTAGTGAAATACTCTACACTTTTTCGTCTGCTGCAGGAAATAATGGCAGTGCATTTGCCGGACTAAATGCCAATACCCCGTATTATAATCTGATGATTGCTCTGGGCATTCTGATTGGCAGATATGGAGTCATTCTTCCCGTATTGGCCATTGCAGGCAGTTTGTCGTTGAAAAAAAGAGTTCCGCAATCGACAGGCACATTACGCACCGACACCAATCTGTTTGTCTTTTTACTCATCGCTGTGATTATCACTGTAGGAGCCCTCACATTTTTCCCGGCACTTGCATTGGGTCCGATTGCCGAGCATTTGCTGATGTTGGCAGGCAGGATATTCTGAAAATAGAATTGAACATTGTTTTTTTGAATTAATAAATACGTCTATACATTATGAAAGAGAATAAAAGCAGTATGTTTTCAGGGCAAATCGTGCTGTCTTCCATCAAAGATTCTTTTCGAAAAATGAATCCGGTTGTTCAGATAAAGAACCCGGTTATGTTTATTGTTTATATTGGCGCAATATTTGTCACCGTCATATTTGTTAAAGAGCTGATAAGTGGCCATTACGACAACTTTACCTGCCAAATCATGATTTGGCTCTGGTTTACAGGGCTGTTTGCCAACTTTGCGGAATCATTGGCCGAAGGCAGGGGAAAAGCTCAGGCCGAATCGCTAAAAAAACTCAAAACGAACAGTTATGCCCGAAAATTAGAGGGAGATCAGGAGATACAGGTATACGCCAATGAGCTGAAACCCGGTGACCTTGTGGTGTGCGAGGCCGGCGACAACATCCCGGCAGATGGCGAAGTAACCGAAGGAATTGCCACGGTAGATGAATCGGCAATCACCGGCGAATCGGCCCCTGTGATACGCGAAAGCGGAGGCGACCGCAGTGCGGTAACCGGAGGAACTAAAGTTTTGAGCGACAAGATAATTGTACAAATAACCTGCGAACCCGGCAAATCGTTTCTCGACAAAATGATTGCTCTGGTAGAGGGTGCCAAACGCAAAAAAACACCCAATGAAATAGCCCTCACCATTCTGCTTTCGGGATTAACCATAATTTTCCTGCTGGCTGTGGTAACGCTATATCCGTTTGCGTTATTCAGTGAATCAGCCTCGGGAACTACAATAAACATCACATTGCCCGTACTAACAGCTCTACTGGTTTGCCTGATACCGACCACTATCGGCGGACTTCTTAGCGCCATTGGCATCAGTGGAATGGACAGACTGGTGAGTAAGAATGTAATTGCAAAAAGCGGAAAAGCTGTAGAGGCAGCCGGTGATATTGATGTATTGCTGCTCGACAAAACGGGAACTATTACCCTCGGAAACCGGATGGCAAGCGATTTTATTCCGGCAAACGAAATTACCCAACAACATCTGGCAGGAATTTCTCAACTGGCCTCTCTGGCCGACGACACCCCCGAAGGACGCTCAATTGTCATACTGGCCAAAGAGAAGTTTAATATCCGCGGACGCGATTTGTCCTCATTCACCATAGAAAATCAACCATTTACAGCACAAACCCGTATGAGTGGTATAGACTTATACAAAGACGGGGTACTGCAAAAGTCTATTCGCAAAGGAGCCGCAGAGGCGATGAAGCAGTTTACACATACACTGGGGAATCAGATGCCTTCAGAGATAGAAAAGGCTGTAATTGATGCCGCCAATCAGGGAGCGACCCCTCTTGTGGTAGCCGAAGATGGTCGGATAATTGGGGTAATTGTACTGAAAGACATTGTAAAAGGTGGCATTCGCGAACGATTTGAGCAACTGCGAAAGATGGGCATTAAAACGGTAATGATTACCGGTGATAACGCTCTGACGGCCGCCGCAATAGCCGCAGAGGCCGGAGTAGATGACTTTATTGCGGAAGCAAAACCCGAAGATAAACTGCAACGTATACGCACCGAACAGGCCGAAGGGAAACTCGTAGCCATGATAGGTGACGGAACCAACGATGCACCCGCTCTGGCACAGGCCGATGTGGGAGTTGCCATGAACACGGGCACTCAGGCTGCCCGCGAAGCCGGAAACATGGTTGACCTCGACAGCAACCCGACCAAACTGATAGAGGTGGTGGAAACCGGCAAACAATTGCTCATGACCCGTGGTGCTCTCACCACATTCAGCATTGCCAACGATATCGCGAAATACTTTGCTGTAATACCGGCCATTTTTTCGGGACTCTATGCGACACAGGGAGGTACAGGTCCGCTTTTTCAGCTCAATATCATGCGATTGCAAAGTCCCGAAAGCGCCATTCTCAGCTCTGTCATTTTCAATGCGCTTATCATCATAATGCTCATTCCGCTGGCACTGAAGGGAATAAAATACCGCCCATTGGGGGCTTCGGCTATCCTCTCGCGCAATCTGACTATTTACGGACTGGGGGGTGTATTGGTGCCATTTATAGGCATTAAGGTTATCGACATTATTATAAATTATTTTCACCTAATTTGAATGTGTTATGAAAAAACAGATATGGATTGCCTGCAAATTAACCTTGTTTATGAGTATACTTACAGGGTTAATTTATCCGCTATGCATCACGGGCATTGCTCAAACAATTTTTGTAAAAGAGGCCAATGGCAGTTTGATAGTCCGGGACAACAAGGTAATGGGCTCGGCCCTTATCGGCCAAAAATTCGACAGCACTGGGTATTTCTGGTCGAGACCATCTGCCTGCGACTACCAAACCCTGCCATCGGGTGCAAGCAACTTTTCGCCCACATCTGCCCGACTGAAAAAGCTTTACGAACAACGAAAAGTCTGTTTTATTAAAAAAAACCATCTAAAACCCGGCTCTGAAGTTCCATCAGATATGCTCTTTGCATCGGCGAGCGGTATAGACCCGCACATTTCGGCCGAAGCCGCCCGGTTACAAATAATGCGTATCTGCAAAGAAAGAAAATTCAATACTGTACAAACACAGAAACTGGTAGAACTTGTTGAGAATTCAATTGAATCAAGACAATGCTTTTTTCTGGGTGAACCAAGAGTAAATGTATTGGTTTTAAATGTAAAACTGGATCAACTGAGATAAGCAGCCGGAACAATCCACTTTTAAAAACAATCCGATTATGAATGATGAATACCGCCCCACACCGGACGAAATCCTGAAAACGATACAACAGGAAGAAGAGCGACGCAAAAGCGGGAAATTGCGTGTTTTTCTGGGAATGTGTGCCGGTGCCGGCAAAACATACTCGATGTTAAAGGCTGCTCATATGGCCAAATCAGAGGGAACTGATGTGGTGGTGGGTTACATTGAGACGCATGGCCGGATCGAAACAGAACAGCTGGTTGCCGGACTGGAGGTTATTCCCCGAAAAAAACGTTCATACCGGAATGTGTTACTCGAAGAGATGGATTTGGATGCAATTCTGGCCCGTAAGCCACAGGTGGTGCTGGTGGATGAACTGGCACACAGCAATGTTCCCGAGAGCAGGCACGTCAAGAGATATCAGGATGTTCAGGAGATACTGCGACAGGGAATCAATGTTTTCACCACCATTAATGTGCAACATCTGGAGAGCCGGACTGAAACCATAACAGAGATTACAGGCGTAAAGATATACGAAACCGTACCCGACTCTCTATTGCAAAATGCTGAAATTGAGCTGATAGATATTACACCCGATGATCTGCTCAAACGGATGAGTGAAGGTAAGGTATATATTCCCGAAAAAGCCCGTTTTGCATCGGTCAATTTCTTCAGAAAAGGCAATCTGCATGCATTGCGCGAAATCTCATTGCGCTTCACGGCCGAACGGGTGGATATTGACATGATGGATTATATGCGGGCCAAGAACATCTTCTCGACCTGGAAAACAACAGAAAAGCTTATGGTTGCTGTTGGCCCGAGTCCGTCATCCGAAAAGCTTATCCGATGGACACGCCGCATGGCTTTCAATCTGGGTGCGCAGTGGATTGCAGTCAGTATCGACCCGGGGACCACACTTCCGAAAAAAGGGCAGGAAATTCTCATAAGAAATCAGGAATTGGCCAAAGAACTGGGGGCTAAAATTATTCAGATTGCAGACAACGACGTTGTTTCGGGTCTGCTGAAGGTGGCTATTCAATACAATGTAACCCAAATAGTTGTGGGAAAAACCAACGAACACCCGATGCGCAACTTTATCAATGGCGGGAGCATTGTAGACAGACTGCTAAAAAACAGCGACAATATTGATATTTATGTCGTAAAAGCAGATAAAAGCAAACATACGTTCAATTCATTCTGGAAAATTCCGGAAAGAAAATCAACCGGGAAAGAGTACATACATGCTCTGCTTACAGTTTGTGTAATTTCACTCATCAGCTTCCCCTTCAAAGATATTATCGGTTACCAAACTGTGGGGCTTTTCTTTCTGCTTGGTATTGCCGGCCTGTCGCTTACTATCGGCCGGTTTCCAATCTTTCTGGCTGCTTTGGTGAGCTCTCTGGTCTGGAATTTTTTCTTTATTCCACCCATCTTCACTTTTCACATCAACAACATTCACGACATCATTACCCTTTTTGCCAATTTCTTCATTGCCACTACAGCCGGTTCTCTGATAAACCGCATCCGAAAAAGTCAGATCATTTTACAAAAAAGTCAGGATAACATTTCTATTCTGCTCTCAATTCTCGAAGCATTGAATAATGCCTCTTCGATTAAAGAGGTGGTTAACATGACCCGAAACGAATTACGCAAACACTTCGATGCTGATGCTGTTATTTACCTACAGGAGAAAGAGCAAATCAAACTGGCCGACAGAGCTTTCGGAAATACCTCACTGCATAACAACAAAGATTATTCTATCGCTTGCTGGACATTCGACAACAAGCAACAGGCCGGACGCTTCACCACTACGCTACCCGATTCAGGTATTCAGTTTTTTCCACTTATTTCGAGAAAAGGCATTATTGGTGTTTTGGGTATAAAATTCAACAGGTCCGAAAAACTTTCGCAGGAAAAGCTAATCCTGCTTCGTTCATTCATATCTCAGATTACATCTTCTCTGCAACGGGAAATCAACATAGATGAAAACAAGAAAAAACAGATATACACCGAGTCGCAGAAACTTTTTCAAACGGTACTGAACAGTGTATCTCACGAACTTCGAACACCTATTTCTGTGATAACCACGGCCGTATCCAATATGAATGATGAAATGACAGCTTCCAATCCGGCAATCCGCAGACAAATTGGAGAAGAGCTAAACTCAGCAGCATTGAGATTGAATATACTGGTGGAAAATATTTTGGATATGTCACGAATAGAATCGGGCTATTTATCCTTAAATTTGCAGATTTACGAAATAGGCGATCTGTTGGGTACAGTTCTGAATGACCTGGAGAAAGAGTCTTTTAACCAAAAGATACACCTGGAAATCGAAGAGAATCTACCTCTTGTCAGGATAGATATAAACTGGATGAAACAGGCAATCATCAACATTCTGCACAATGCCATAAACTACACCTCAGACAACTGCGAAATATTCATCCGCTCTGCGCTGAAGAGTGAAAACCGGCTTTTGATTGAGATTTCGGACAATGGGCCTGGTGTTCCTGAAGATTTACTGAAAAAGCTTTTCGAAAAGTTTTATCGGGTTCCGGGATCAAAAAGTGGAGGAACAGGGTTGGGACTAACCATAACTAAAGCAATTGTGGAAGCACACAATGGAAAGATAGAGGCTAACAACCGAACAGGAAGCGGACTTGTATTCAGTATTTACCTGGACATTTACAACAACAAAGAAGATGGAGAACCTCAAATATAAGGTGCTTATTATCGACGATGAAAACCAAATTCGCCGGTTACTAAAAATGGCTCTCGAAGCCAACAATTATCGCGTAACGGAAGCCGAAAATGCCAAAGATGGATTGCTGGCAATTACCATGTCGCATCCCGATGTGGTTTTACTTGATTTAGGGTTACCCGATAACAGCGGGCTCGAAGTTCTAAGCCGGCTACGCGAATGGTCTGCCGTTCCGGTCATTGTACTCACGGTTCAGGATGATGAAGATACAAAAATAACGGCATTGGATGGGGGAGCCGACGATTATATAACAAAACCGTTTAATACCGGAGAACTGTTAGCTCGAATACGTGTCGCTCTGCGCCGCTCATCAAAGACGGAAGAGTCTTCGTTATTTAAATCCGGCAAACTGGAAGTTGACCTCAACAACCGAACCGTACAGGTCAACAAAGAAGAGATAAAACTCACAGCAACAGAATATTCGATACTGGCATTAATGATTAAATACGCAGGACGGGTTTTGACCCACAACTTTGTCATCAAAGAGATTTGGGGCATACATTATGCCGAAAACTATCAGACTCTACGCGTTCATGTGGCTCAACTGAGAAAGAAGATTGAGCAAAACCCCTCTATTCCTCAGATAATTATCACCGAGGCTGGTGTTGGATACCGACTAAAAGTGATTCCGGAATAGTCCCCGCCTGTCAGGGCATCATCCGCACAATGGCACCGGTTTGGGGGTTGAGCACCACCTTGGCCGGGGCTTTTTTGTTGCTGAACAGTTCGGCCGGGAAATTGGCCTGAATGCCAAACTGCGTAAACGGAAATTCATCCTGAAACAGCGGCTGACTGCGGTACGATATGGTGAGCTGTCCCCTTCCGGAGATGGTGTAAGCCAAACCGGGTTTCTCTTTGCTCTTCTTTTTGGGTTCGGGCGCAAATGTTTTCCGGTCGGTGGCTGTCAGGTCGATATAAACCGGTTCGCCGCTGAGGTCATCGGCATTTACATAGCCAAAATATTTTGAGAAACGGAAAAGAACAAAGCGATTCACATCGTCGTTGCCGGGCACAAACGAAAGGCGTTTGTACATCTTCTCTTTCTGTATGGAGCCGGTAAAGAGTGCGGTCAGCCGTTTTTCCTGCAAATCCATCTGCTCAATCAACAGCTTCAGACCGGCGCCATCTTTGGGCGCATTGTCGGCCTCGCCGGTAAGCAATTCGGTGCGGCTTTCGCGAATGCGGAAAATCTGTTTGGCTGCCTGTTCGGCCATTTTACCTACCGAACCCGAGGCGAGAGTCTCTTCGGACTGAGTCAGTTGCGGGTTTTGCAGGGCTTGTTCTATGATAAAATTGCGGGGCAATGGCGACACCTGCGTCAGAAATGTGGTGTCGGGCTGCGTATTGACGGCACTCAGCACCCCCTCGGGCGAGAGCACAATATAGGGCAAGGCCGATTTAAACTGCACCATACAGGTTGTACTTTTATCCACCACCGAAGTGGGGATTACCGACACTTTGTCCAGCTGATAGGTTTCCGAATCTTCCAGAATAGATTGGCTGATACCGAGCAGATTTTGCGCGTAGCGGAAATAGGGACCTGCCTTGAAGGTTGTTTTTGTAAATTCCACATCCACCACCAGCTTTGTTTTGGGCAGAGAATAACTCAATCCGAAATCGGCGGCCTGAGATGCAGAAAGCTTTTGCCAGGTGGCTTGCGAAAAAGCAGAGAGCGAACAGATAAGTCCGCAGAATATAATTGTTTTTTTCATCGAAAGTTCTGTTTGCGAAGCCGCCATCAGGCACTTCTTATTTATAGGACAAAATTACAGAAATATTTCGAAGAACAATCTGATTAGTAATTCTTAATTCATAATGTACAATTCATAATGGAAGAAACGGGCTCAGCGGAAAAAGCTATACAGCACCCGGGCCTGCATTATTTCGTCGGCCTGCTCGATTGTTTCGCATTTCACGTGCACCATATCGAAGGCCACGTCAAACTCTTCGGGCCAAAACTCTTCGTTGGTTTTCGACAGAAAATCGTACAACTCCTGCTTGGTGTCGCACACACAACAGGCACGCCGGAAATCCCGGTCGGCTGTGATGTGCCGGATAAACTGAACCGCATTATTTACAGACATATCTCTTTGTATTAAAGGTGAAAATATCAATTGCCACAGGCCGTAGAGCTGCATGTGCCGCAGGAAACGCCGCATCCTGCCTCTTCCAGCGAATCCATCACGGTAAACAACGGCAACTTATTGCTGCTGAACAACATCAGGTTCCGGCCCAGATCATCACCATCCGATTTATAAACCTGTAAGCCGTTTTCGTTGAACAACCCCAATGCCATAAACTTCATGTGACGGATAATCACACAGCGAATATCCCGACGATCCATTTCGGCAGACATATCATCGGCAAATGTCATGATTTCGCTCGCCGGCATCCATTTGCATGCGTCGCGCTCTGTATCGTACAGACAGACGTACTCTGTTGAGCTGAAACTTTCGGCGATTTTGAATTTGTGGTCACCGTTATCGACCACGGGAATAATAATCTTCATCTTCTTCTCTGTTAAAGGTTCGACAAACTAAAATACGTTTCTTATTATATAGTGTGGCAAAAACCGTGCCACAACAGTAACGCATCTGATTATCAACCCAAAAGAGAAATAAGAAAACTATTTCCTACCTAAATGTAGGAAAATAAGCGAGTCATTTCACACATTTGTAGCGAAAAGAAAACAACGAAAAGAAGTCACAAACTTTTGTAAGCATCGCCCAGTGTAGCGGCAATATCGCCGGCCAGCAGAGATTGCTGCGACTGAGATTTGAGCGCAAGATCGCCGGCTCTTCCGTGCAAAAACACCCCCAGGCGTGCCGCATCGACAGAGCTATACCCCTGAGCCAGCAACGATGTGATAATGCCGGTGAGCACATCGCCCGAACCCGCGGTAGCCATGCCGGGGTTCCCCGTACAATTGAAGTAGAGATTGCTATCGGGGGTGGCTACCAGCGTATGAGCCCCCTTCAAAACAATAATCATATTGTGCTGTTTGGCAGCCTGTTGCGCTTTGGCTACCCGTTCGTAAGAATTCACAGATTGACCAAAAAGGCGGTCGAACTCGCCCGGATGCGGGGTGATAATGCTTCCCGGGGGCAGGTCGTTGAGCAAATCCATCTGTCCGGCTATGATGTTGAGAGCATCGGCATCGAGCACCATTGGGCACTTACACCGCACAATCAATCGTCTCAGCATAGCTGCTGTTTCGAGCCGGTAACCAATTCCCGGCCCCACCCCTACTGCCTGATAGAGCTCCGGATTGGGCACTTCGCTGATATGCTCTATCGCTTTGTCGGTACTAAACATGGCCTCGGGCACCGCTGTCTGCATCACCACAAATGCCGATGCCGGCCCATGCACCGTGAGCAATCCCGCACCGGTACGCAATGCAGCACGGGCAGCAAGTACAGCCGCGCCGGTCATGCCCTGACTACCGGCCACCAGCAGCGCATGGCCAAATTCGCCTTTGTGCGCAAACTTATGCCGGCATTTTACCAGACACTTTATCTCATCTTCTTCTGTAAAATATAGATTGCTGTGTGTATGCTCAATGGCATCAGGCAACAGAGAGATATCGAGCACCTTCCACTCGCCCAGATAGTCGGAATTTTCGCGCATAAAAAAGGCCAGTTTCGGAAACTGAAGCGTGAGCGTCAAATCGGCCTTTACAACCACCGCCTCATCGGGCGCACTACCCTCCTCACCCATCATTCCCGAAGGTATGTCAATAGAAATAACAAACCCTTCGCTACGATTAATAAACTGCACTACCGCCGCAAAACCGCCGCTCAGCTTGCGGCTGAGGCCGGAACCAAACAACCCATCCACTACGACGCAGTCGGGTGTAAGCTCAGGTTTGATAAATTCGCTTGTAATCTCGTGCAGCTTACCGGGATACTCTGTGGCCAATCTCCGTCGGTTGACATTGCACTCTTCGGTAAGGGTGTGATCGACACTGGCCGGATTAAACAAATACGACGTGACCCGATACCCCTCGCGCAGCAACAACCTGGCCACAGCAAGCGCGTCGCCTCCATTATTGCCCTGACCGGCAAAAACAAAAACGGGTTGATGCTTCTCTACTCTGGCACTTATTTCCCGAAACAAAGCCAAAGCTGCACGTTCCATCAAATCAACAGAGGTTATCGGTTCATTCTCAATGGTCAGGCGGTCTATTTGCCGGATTACTTCCGTGGCGAAGAATTTCATAAGGCTATTTGTATTAATATTTGCAAAAAAACAGGTAATCTGGTCATTTAAACCACGTTTATTCCTATTTTTGGGGTTCGACTATTGGTCGATGTGCAAATTTAAGAAAATATCATCCATTGTTCATCAAAAAAAAGAGAATTGTATGTTTAAAAATCATCCCAAAGGATTAATTATCGCCGCCATGACCAATCTGGGCGAGCGTTTCGGTTTCTACACCATGATGGCCATTCTGGTCTTTTTTCTGCAAGCCCGCTATGGCATGACTGTGGCCGAATCCGGCGACGTGTACAGCTGGTTCTATTTCGGCATTTACGCCATGGCTCTGCTGGGCGGTATTCTGGCCGACAACTACACCGGTCTGGGCAAAACCATCTTCGCGGGTATCATTACCATGATGCTCGGGTACCTGATTCTGGCCGTTCCGGGCATGAGCCTGACAGTGACCTATGTCGCACTGTTTGTGATTGCGCTGGGCAACGGCCTGTTCAAAGGCAACCTGCAGGCACTCGTAGGCAACCTCTACGAAAGTCCGCAATACAGCAAGTACCGCGACTCGGCATTCAGCATATTCTATATGTTTATCAATGTGGGGGCATTCTTCGCGCCTTCGGCTGCCGAAATGATGCTCAACAAGCTGCTCAGCAACTCAGGATTTGTGTACAACGGCACCATCACCGCCATGTGCAACGCCTTCAAAAACGGCGACCCGAAACTCGATATGGCTAAATTTCAGGAACTGGCCAACTCGGTGACTGTCAATCATCAGCCCGTTACCGATCTGGCAGCCTTTTCCGAGGCCTATATCTCGGCCGTTTCTACCGGCTACAACTACGCTTTTGGCATAGCGGCAGGCGCCATGATTATCTCTATGGTGGTTTTTATGCTCTACAAGA
Organism: uncultured Parabacteroides sp.; assembly: GCA_964534355.1. Classification (GTDB taxonomy): domain Bacteria; phylum Bacteroidota; class Bacteroidia; order Bacteroidales; family UBA7332; genus CAXXIC01. The sequence continues at coordinate 442 of CAZHNZ010000030.1, read as the reverse complement.
AACACCTCAAAGCGGGCGACTACAATACCAAAACAGCCGCTGCTCAGGGCGTTCAGGTGCAGGAACTTTCGAAATCGGAAACCCGCGAACGCATCACTGCCCTATTGCTTGTTTTCCTGGTAGTTATCTTCTTCTGGATGTCATTCCACCAAAACGGACTGACGATGAATCAGTTTGCCAAAGATTACACCACTCCCACGGTCGATGCATTTACCAATATCTTCTTTAATATCGGCTCGTTTATCGGTGTGATTATCGCTATCGGTGGACTTGTAATGGCACTGCGCAAAAGCGACAACAAACGCAATCCGCTCGGTTGGGCACTGGTGGCTGCGGGTGCGGTGATTACGTGGTTCTTCTACCGCGACTTCTCTGAGGCCAACCCCATCACTCCGGCTAAGTTTCAGCAATTCAACCCCATATTTATTGTAGCCATGACACC
>CAZHNZ010000029.1:0-37785 GCA_964534355.1 uncultured Parabacteroides sp. | reverse complement strand
CACCGAAGGTACTACCAGCAGATTTACAGTCTGCCCCATTTGGCCACTCTGGTAACCGCCCTTTTCAATTTCAATTTAATCAATGAACTAATGCTCTTTGAGCCTCCAGAGGGATTCGAACCCACGACCCCGAGATTACAAATCACGTGCTCTGGCCAACTGAGCTATGGAGGCAAATCAAACACCCGTTTTCCCCATATTGGGGCGAAACGGGTGCAAATTTAGGCATATTTTTTGAACTACAAAAATATTTGCTCTTTTTTTTTCACTTACCTCGTTTTTTCTTTCAATTTAACCAATTGTTTAATGACTGCCTCTGCACATCCATCAACTGCTTCTTCGAAAGTATCAGCTACCTTTTCAGTATAAAGAGCTTCTGTATGAGGCACTTTAAGACGAATGCTAACTTCCTTGTTGTTTGCAACCTCAGGTTTCACGACTTTTAGTGTTACTTCTGCCGACAAAATTCCGTCGAAATATTGCTCTGCTTTACCAACTTTTTTTTCGATAAATGCCACCAATTGCTCTGAAGCGTCAAAATGAATGGCTTGAATTCTAATGTCCATATTAACCTCCTTTTTTATTTTCGGCCCGTGGATGAGCCGAGTTGTAAGTTTTTTTTAATTCCTCAAACGTAGTATGAGTATAAATCTCTGTTGAAGCCAATGAACTATGCCCCAAAAGCTCTTTTACAGAATTCAGCTTTGCCCCATTGTTGAGCATTGCGGTTGCAAAAGAGTGTCTCAGAACATGCGGTGAAGTTTTTGCGAGCGTAGTCGAAGCGGAAAGCAACTGCTTCACTATTCTATAAACTGCGGCGGCCGTCAAACAATCGCCATCCTCATTTACAAAAAAAGAACCATTTCCCGGCCCGATCCTGGCATCGCGTTCACCCAAATACCCCCAAAGTAAAGATCTAATCTCATCGCCCAGCGGAACTATCCTTTGCTTGTTTCTCTTTCCTGTCACTTTTAAAGTTGATGCTTCAAAGTCGACATCCTGATCTTTCAAACCCAATAACTCTGCCCGACGAATACCTGTCGAGTAAAACAAATTGATAATAGCCTTATCTCTAATGGATTCAAATCCGTCGCCGAACTGCCCATCATCCAAAAGCCTATCCATCTCTGTTTCTTTCACAAAGATAGGTATTTTTTTTGATAATTTTGGGCTAATTATATTTATCAGAGGATTTTTTTTTACGACACCCCTTTTCAACAAAAAGCGATAAAAAGATTTGAGGGCACTTATCTTTCGGCGAACAGACGAAGCCTCCATTTTTTGCTCCATCATAGAGACAATCCACATTCTCACAAGATCCGAATCCACCTCCTGTAACACAAACGAGCCACACTCCGCCAATACGAAACTCTGAAACTGCAATAAGTCCTTATGATAAGACAAAACGGTATGAGAGGAATAATTCCTCTCATACCGCAAATATTCTAAGAACTGATCTATCGCCATAATTATATTGCTGTTGATATACTAAATAAACAACGAATATAATCAAAAATGCCTGATCATGCAAATAAAGACTGAATTAATCTTCAGTTGAGTGCATTGCCTGAACATAAACAGCACGCAATCTCTTTTGTCTGCCGGTGATAGACGGCTTTTCGAAAGCCTGACGTCTTCTTAATTCTTTAACAACTCCGGTTTTTTCAAATTTGCGTTTGAATTTCTTCAAGGCCTTTTCAATGTTTTCGCCTTCTTTAACGGGTACTACTATCATAATTATTATTTTAAAATTTTTTCTTGTAAAGTGGCGCAAAATTAGGCATTGTTTTTTGAATACCAAAGTTTTGCGCCAAAATAATTCTATTTTCTTTCGATATTTAAGAATTCAATCTCATTTTCTTGCTCAAACGACTATTTCCTGACACAAGTAGGTGTTGGTTTTATCTGTTCGAAGAAATCATTCCCCTTGTCATCCACCAAAATGAATGCCGGGAAGTCTTCCACTTCTATTTTCCAGATTGCTTCCATTCCCAATTCGGGATACTCCACACATTCCACTTTTTTAATATTATTTTGAGCCAAAATAGCAGCCGGGCCACCAATACTACCTAAATAAAAACCGCCCCATTTATTACAAGCATCTGTAACCTGCTTAGCCCTGTTACCTTTGGCAATCATCACCATACTACCACCCAACGATTGTAACAAATCAACATAAGAATCCATACGACCGGCAGTTGTGGGACCAAAAGAACCAGAAGGCATTCCCTGTGGCGTTTTAGCCGGACCCGCATAGTAAACAGGGTGATTTTTTATATAATCGGGAATACCCAAACCGGCATCGATACGCTCTTTTAGCTTTGCATGAGCAATATCACGCCCCACGATTATGGTTCCTCTCAAAGATAATCGGGTAGCCACCGGATATTTAGTCAACTCAGCCAGAATTTCAGTCATCGGACGATTCAGATCTATCTGAACGGCATCACCTTCCCCTGCCTGACGAAGCTCTTCGGGAATTAATCGACCCGGATTATCCTCCATCTTCTCAATCCACAATCCATCTTTGTTTATTTTGGCTTTTATATTTCTGTCGGCAGAACAGGAAACGCCCATACCCACAGGACAGGAAGCACCGTGACGAGGCAAACGAACAATCCGAATATCGTGTGCAAAATATTTACCGCCAAACTGCGCCCCAAGACCAAGCTCCTGAGCAGCCTGAAGCACCTCTTTTTCCAATTCTATGTCGCGAAATGCTTGTCCAAATTCATTCCCGGTAACAGGAAGATTGTCGTAATATTTTGCAGATGCCAATTTTACCGTTTTAAGATTCACCTCAGCCGAAGTACCACCTATTACAAATGCAATATGATAGGGCGGACAAGCTGCTGTGCCCAAAGATTTCATTTTTTCGACCATGAATTTGATCAATGAACCCGGATTAATAAGAGCTTTTGTCTCCTGATAAAGGTAGGTTTTGTTGGCTGAGCCTCCCCCTTTTGCCATAAACAGGAACTTATACTCCATACCCTGAGTTGCAAAAAGATCAATCTGAGCAGGCAGATTAGTACCGGTATTCACCTCATCATACATATTGAGAGGTGCATTTTGCGAATAACGCAAATTTTCCTCTGTGTAAGTTTTGTAAACACCCAGCGACAAAGCCTCTTCATCACAACCATCTGTAAAAACACATTGCCCCTTTTTACCCATAACAATAGCCGTTCCGGTGTCCTGACAAAAAGGCAACACACCTTTGGCGGCCACCTCGGCATTGCGCAACATGGTAAGTGCCACATACTTGTCATTTTCGCTAGCCTCAGGATCATTCAAAATGGAAGCTACCTGCGTTTGATGCTCAGTACGTAGCAAAAAAGAGACATCCCGCATTGCGGCATTTGCCAACTTAGTTAACCCTTCGGATTCTACCCTTAGAATCTCTTTTCCATCAAACTCTGCTACCGAAACATGCTCATTTGTAAGCAAATAATATTCGGTTTTGTCTTTTCCCATTGGAAAAGGTTCTTGATAATGAAATGGTTTCGACATTTTTATTCTATTAATATTGTTAGATTTTATTCCAGATATCCCATGCTGCATAAGCTTGAAGCAATAACATTTCGAGACCATTCAACACGGTTGCCCCTTTGGCTGCGCCCAACTTCATAAACTTAGTTTCGTTGGGATTATACAGCAAATCGTAAAACAAATGTTTGTCAGAAACAAACTGATACGGTATATCCGGTGCCGCATCTACTTTGGGGAACATACCCAATGGCGTACAATTGATAACCACCGTAAACTCTGCCATTTTCTCCTGATTCAAATCAGAATACGCCAATTCTCCATACTTGGGAACCCGGGAAACAAACTTAAATTCTATTCCCAATTGCTTCAACGCATAAGCGACAGCCTTCGACGCACCACCTGTTCCCAAAATCAGGGCCTTGGTATGATGAGGAAGTAAATGATCCTGAATAGAACGGGTAAAACCAATGACGTCAGAATTATACCCTTTAAGTTTTATCTTTTTCTTATCACGGACAAAACGAATCACGTTGACAGCGCCAATCTCCCGGGCCGTCTCATCCAGCTCATCGAGAAACGGAATAACCTCCTCCTTGTAAGGAATGGTCACATTCAATCCGTTCAGTTCCGGATTTTCATCAATTATAGCCTGAAATCCGTTAATCGAAGGAATCTCAAAATTAATGTAAGTAGCATCAATATCCTCAGCTGTAAATTTCTCATTAAAAAAGCCCTGAGAAAACGAATGCGAGAGAGGGAAACCAATTAGTCCATACTTCTGCATAACAATTCCGGAATTAGGATAAAAAAAGCCAGGCAAGCTGATATACAACCTGCATGGCTCTGTTTAGTCATTTATTTCAGTAAAAATTCAGTTACATTCTTTTCAATCCGATTAATCAGATTTTCGGTATCCGCTTTGATAAATTTTTCGCCTGTAATATTTTCGAACAATTCAATATATCTTTCGCTGATACTATTTACAATTTCGGGGGTCATTTGAGGAACCTGTTGCCCCTCTTTTCCCTGAAAACCATTCTCCATGAGCCACTCCCGAACAAACTCTTTGGAAAGCTGCTTTTGAGCTTCTCCTTTTTCGAATCTCTCCTGATATCCCTCTTCGTAGAAATAGCGGGAAGAATCGGGTGTATGAATTTCATCAATCAGATAAATCTGCCCATCTTTCTTTCCGAATTCATATTTTGTATCCACCAGAATAAGTCCACGATTAGCAGCCATTTCTGTTCCTCTTTTGAAGATCGCCATTGTATATTTTTCGAGCAACTCGTAATCTTCGGGCGATACTAAACCCTGACGAAGAATCTCTTCTTTCGAAATATCCTCGTCGTGAAAACCGTGCTCAGCTTTTGTTGTGGGGGTAATAATGGGTTCAGGAAAACGCTGATTTTCGCGCATTCCGTCCGGAATTTTCACTCCGCAAATCTCTCTGACACCACTTTTGTAAGTCCGCCACGCACTACCACAAAGATAGCCACGCACAATCATTTCTACCGGGAACGATTGACAAAGGACACCAACAGAAACCATTGGGTCGGGCGTTGCCAACTTCCAGTTGGGAACAATATCAACAGTAGCATCCAAGAATTTCGAAGCTATCTGATTGAGCATCTGCCCTTTATAGGGAATACCCTCGGGCAAAACAACATCGAAAGCAGATATACGATCAGAAACAATCATAACCAGTTTATCGTCGCCGATACTGTACACATCACGTACTTTTCCATGATAGACACTCTTTTGTCCCGGGAAATTGAAATCAGTTTTCACTAAGGCGTTCTTCATATTATTCATAAATAATGTTTGAAAAATTGAGTTGCAAATTTAGCAAAAAATACGGTAACCCTTTTATTCTTTGAAGCTAATTTATTGATTTACTAATCATACGAATCTCTATTTAGCAAAAAATAAGATTTTTGAAAAAGAAGCAATCTCCGATACGCAAAGAGATTAATTCAGATTTCATTTGAAAAAAAACATCAATCACAACAAAGACGACAACTGTTTTAGCCTTGTTTCTGCCATTTTCAAATTAAAGCGATAATTGATTAGGCGGGTATTTGATTGTACAAAATTCTCCTGAGCCAAATGCACTTCCAACGAATTGACTTGCCCTAACCGGAATCGCTGAATACTGATTTTCAGATACTCCTCTGACAATTGATTATTATTGATTTCAATATCCAGCAAATTCATCTGATACCTATAATTGGTGATTGCATTTTGCATATCAATACGGGCTAATTGCCTCATCTTCTCTAAATTGACATTAGCAGATTGCAACTCTATTTTCGCAATATTCAATTTGCGCTTCACCTCTCCGGCCTGATACAAAGGAACAGATAATGTACCTGACACCTGAGGCCCCATTGTTCGGTTTTGCAACAATGAACCGGCAGAATTCTGAACATCGGAAGCAAACATACCCCCATTCATACTGAGCACAGGCAGGTAAGCGGTACGCGATTCTTTGACATTTAACCCCGCTATTTCCACCTGCTTACGAAAAGCGAGTATGGAAGTGTTGGCATTATCGAGCTTTTGCAACAAGCTAATACTATCGGGGCGAAAGTGACATGGAATAGAATCAGATACCATAATACCCATTTCAGAATCGTATCGAAGTAATTTATTCAGAGCTCTTTGAGCCACCTGAATGTTGTATTGCTGATTGATAGCATTCTCTAAATTCAGATTTAAATCTATCTGCGCCTGCAACAAATCGGATTTACTGAGCGACCCGGCCTGAAATCCGGCATTTGCAATCACCAGGCGTTGTCGATTGTATTTTATGGCTTCATTTATCGACCTGAGTTGTTGCTGCTGACGCACAACATCGTAATAAGCGCCAATCACATCAGCCGTGGTTTGCAATACCTGCGATTGGAATTCTATTTCGCCCAACCGCTCTATCTGAGCCAGCTTATTTTTTGTGACAAACATTTTACCCCCATCAAAAAAAGTCCACGACAACTGAACCCCGGCACTCAACACCTTTGAATTAAGGGGGTTATACTCCCTCTCTGAATGGTCTGCCAGCTCCTGAGTCGTTCGTTTAGAATCGTATCCGGCAGCAACAGTGGCCGATAATTCAGGCAACATACCCGCATTGCCGGGGGTATTGTTTGCTTTGGCTATTGAGGCTTCATTTCTCGACAACTGAATATCGAAATCGTTTTTTAAAGCACGCGCAACAGCCTCATCAACTGTAAGTACCTGAGAAAAAGCCGTTGCTGAAAACATCGGTACTCCTATTAATATCAACAATCTGAATAATTTCATTTTTCTGTATGATTTAAATAATCAGCCGGGGAATCCTGTCTTTCAGCCTTTTTGCCTGAAAAAACAATATAAGTAACCGGGATCACAAAAAGAGTGAGCAGCAACGAAAAAAGCAAACCACCAACCACAACAATACCCAATGGGATGCGACTCTGTGAACCTGCACCCAGAGCCAGCGCAATAGGTAATGCGCCAAAAATGGTTGCCAACGAAGTCATTACAATAGGACGAAAACGGGCAGAGGCTGCTTCGAAAGCCGCTTTTTCGCGGTTAAAACCCAATTTTCTTTTTTGATTGGCAAATTCCACAATCAAAATTCCATTCTTGGTCACAATACCAATCAAGAGAATCATGCCTATTTCCGAGAAAATATTGAGTGTTTGCCCGAAAATCCACAACGAAAGCATAGCTCCGGCAATGGCCATTGGCACAGTGAGCATAATGATGAACGGATCGCGGAAACTTTCGAACTGAGCAGCCAATATTAGATAAATAAGCAGCAGGGCCAGTATGAGTGCAAAGGAAATATTGGAACTACTCTCGGCTAAATCGCGAGAAGGACCCGACAAAGCAGTATTGAACGAACTATCCAGCAACTTATCGGCTATACGCTGCATCTCTTCAATACCCTCTCCCAATGTGCGACCGGCAGCCACATTGGCCGACACAGTTGCCGACTTGTAGCGGTTGTAATGATACAATGACGGTGGGCTGCTATTCTCTTCCATTTTCACCAGATTATCGAGCTGTATCATATCCCCGGCCGTATTTCGCACAAATAAAGATGAGACATCAGCCGGCTTATCGCGGTTGTCGCGGTCCAACTGACCGATGATGTAGTATTGCTTATTATTCCGAAGAAAATAACCATACCGACCACCGCTAAATGCCAGATTCAGAGCATCAGACACGTCACTTTCGTTCACCCCCAGACTTGTCGCCTTCAATCTGTCCACTACAATATTCAATTCGGGTTTATTGAATTTCAAATCGACATCCACATTACTGAATACAGGGCTATTCTGCGCCTCTTCGAGAAATGCAGGCAATATGGCTCTCAATTTTTCGAAATCGAGATTTTGTAGAACAAACTGCACAGGCAATCCGCGGGCAAATGAAGAGGTAGAAATAGTAGGCTCCTGACTTGCAATAACTCTTGCCGCCGAGATTCGTTTGTAGCTTTTGGACAATCTGTCGAAAATATCCTGCTGCGATTCATTTCTCTCGTCGGGTTGTCGCAGAAAAGAAATTACAAAGCCGGTATTCGAGCTAGAACTAGACATGCTACCCCCGTAGCGACACAATACCTGATTGAGCCCGGGGAATGAATCCATTTGCATTTGAGCAATCCGGTCGAGAATATCTTTGGTTTGACTATATTCGGTTCCCTCAGGCGCCGTAACGGTGGTGCGTATATAACTTCGGTCTTCTAACGGTGCCAACTCCGATTTCAGCTGTTTTCCGATAACAAAAATCAACAAAACGCAAACAACAAGAATAACGTAAGACAACCATTTATTTCGAATGAAAAAAGAGAGAATTCGCCGATACCCCTCTTCTACCCCAACAAAAAAAGGCTCTGTTGCCAGATAAAAGCGAGAATGATGAGAGGACGAGCCGCCCAGCTTAACATTTAATACAGGGGTAAGAGTCAACGAAACCAAAGCCGAAATAAGGACAGCACAAGCCACCACAATACCAAACTCCCGGAAAAGACGTCCGGTAAATCCCTCTAAAAAGATTACCGGTATAAAGACAATCGCCAGAGTCAATGATGTAGAAATAACGGCAAAAAAGATTTCGCGGGTACCTTCAAATGCAGCTTTCCACTTATCCATACCCTGCTCAATGCGCTTAAAAATATTCTCGGTCACCACAATTCCGTCGTCCACAACCAGTCCGGTTGCCAAAACAATCCCCAACAGGGTAAGTACATTGATCGAAAAACCGAATATATACATGACAAAGAGTGTGCCAATAAGCGAAACCGGAATATCGATAAGTGGCCGCAATGCAATAACCCAATTGCGGAAGAAAAGAAAAATAATGAGTACCACCAGCAAAATGGCAATGCCCAACGTCTCAATAACATCTTTGACCGACTGACGAACGAAAATCGATTTATCGCGACCAATATTGAGTGTCATACCTTCGGGCACATTTTGCCTGATTTGATCCAATCTCTTGTAAAACTCGTTGGCAATCAGAATATCATTCGCCCCGGGCAGTGGTGTCAAAGCCAAATTTACCCCCGTAACACCATTGATTGTAGCTCCTGACTCTTCGTTTTGCGGACCCAACACCGCCTCGCCAATATCGCTCAACCGAATCACGCCATTATCTGTCTGCCGGATAATCAAATTATTAAAATCCTCCTCTGTAACGAGTCGTCCACGCGTTTTGATAACCAATTCGGTGGCATTTCCTCTGATTTTGCCGCCCGGCATCTCCACATTCTCTTTGCGCAACGCCACATTAACATCGGATGCAGTAAGTTTTCTTGCCGCCATTTTGCGGGGGTCGAGCCAAAGCCGCATAGCCGGTCTCTGTATCCCGTATATCGTCACACTACTCACGCCGGGAATGGTCTGAAATTTCTCCTGCAACACATTTTCGGCATATTCGCTCAGCTGCACAGCATTCATAGTACTGCTTTGCACAATCAGCATAATAATCGGATCGCTGTTTGCGTCAGATTTGGTTACAGTAGGCTGCATATCAATATCCTGCGGCAGATTCTTCATCGCCTGCGAAACCTTGTCGCGCACATCGTTGGCCGCTTTTTCGAGATTCGAACCCAAATCAAATTCGACAGTAATAGTACTTGTGCCAATAGCAGAATTGGATGTAATAGATTTAACGCCCTCAATACCGTTGATCGATTTTTCGAGCGGCTCTGTTATTTGCGATTCGATAATCTCCGCATTGGCACCCTGATATGCCGTTTGCACCGTAATAACAGGCGGATCGATAGCCGGAAACAGCCGAACCCCCAAAAACGAATACCCTACTCCACCCAGCAATATGATAATTAAACTGAGAACAATGGATCCGACCGGACGTTTCAGGGCAATATCTGAGATAATCATAGGGCACCGGATTTAACTTTTCCAAACTTCACAACATCGCCCTCTTTCAAAAAGAGAATACCGGTAGTTATCACCGTATCGCCAGGCGTAATTCCTTCTATAATTTCTATCACAGAGGCTTTGCGCACACCGGTTTTCACCTGCACAAAATGCGCTTTTCCTCCTCTCGACACAATCACCTTTTTATCTCTTTCCTGTGGAATAACTGCTTGTGTGGGTATCAATATTGCCTGATTGTTTTCCCCCAAATCTAACTGCACATGAGCATAACTGCCTGACAACAGCTGCGTTCCATTCCCTTTAACCCGGGCACGAACCCTCAGATTTCGCGTATCAGAACTCACACCCTGCTCGGTAGCAAAAACGGCAGCTTCGTTATGCTCGCTACTACCGGATAAAGTAAACAACACCGTCAAACCCGATTTAACCTGCCGGCTATATTGCTCCGGCACACTGAATTCGACTTTTAATTCATCTGTTTTACGCAAAGTTGCCAAAACAGTTCCGGCCGAAACTACGGCACCCGGACTCACCTGTTTCAGACCTATCTCTCCATCGAAAGGCGCAAGAACTCTCGTTTTACGAATCAATGCATTTTGCATATCAATTTCTGCTTTAAGCGAACTGACCGCCAAACCCGTCTGCTCGTATTCTGCCTGACTAATACCTTCCACTTTGAGCAGCTGCCCCTGACGACGGTATATTTGCTCCTGAATGGCCAGTTGCGATTTCAGTTTTGCCAACGAAGCCAACAGATCATCATTGAATATTTGCACCAACAGAGTTCCGGCCTTCACACTTTTCCCCTCCGGTAGGTTGAGTAACGTAATGCGGCCCGCCACCTCGTTTTTCAACTCCACCTCTTCCGACGGAATCACTGAACCCGAGACCGAGATTTGATGAACAAGCTTTGAGGGCGCAACCTCATAAGCATCTACTTTAAGCGGCTTTTTATCTTTCGACTTTGCATCGTCCACCTTTTGTTTACACGAAAAAGAAAAAAGCAGAGCCGTTGATGCTACCGCTATCCCCACCAGACTCTTCCATTGTTTTATATACATAGAAATCCTGCTTTCTTATTAATATTTGAATGATGAAGCAAAGGTAGAATTTTTCGAACAATATTGATATCATTTAAATAAAACTTTAATACAGCTATGCCGAACTATGCTGAATAAAGTCATTATTCCAACAAGAATTCGTACATTTGCGCAGCCTGAAAACCAACCACTCAAACCCTCAGCTGACATGAAAAAAGCATTCTTACTACACATTATTTTAATTACAAGCTACATCGTTTCCGCTCAAAACGTCATCAAAGATACAACATCTGCCCCCCAAACAGCTCTGAAAGGACTGTTTGCAGATCCACACATCGCCGTGTTTGGCAATCGCTATTATATCTACCCGACTACCGATGGCTTCGAGCATTGGGCATCGAGCTCTTTCTCCTGTTTTTCATCCAAAGATTTAAAGAGATGGAAAAATGAAGGAATAATTCTACAATTGGGAAAAGATGTGACATGGGCCTCAAAAAATGCATGGGCACCCTGCATAGCGAAAAAGAAGAATCTCTATTATTACTACTTTTCGGCCGAATCTCAAATAGGTGTAGCCGTTGGCAAAAAGCCCACAGGACCATTTAAAGATGCGCTGAACAAACCTTTAATCGCAAAAAAGGCATTCAAATGCCAATCAATCGATCCGATGGTTTTTACAGACAACGACGGCGCCTCATACCTCTATTTTGGGCAGGGCAAATGTATGGTTGTGAAGCTCTATGAAGACATGATATCATTCGACCCCACTGCTGTAAAAAACATTACACCAAAAGGCTACAACGAAGGTTCATTTGTATTGAAACGAAACGGGAAATACTACCTGATGTGGTCTGAATACGACACCCGCGATCCGCGTTATTCAGTAGCTTATGCCATATCCGACTCCCCCATAGGGCCATTTATCAAGGCAGAAAACAACCCGATACTGCGACAGAAAGGTGTAGTTAAAGGGGCCGGCCACCATTCGGTAGTACAGGTACCCGACAAAGACGAATGGTACATTGTATATCACCGCTTCTCTATTCCCAACGGAAACGGCTACAACCGCGAAACCTGCATTTCGCCTATGAGATTTGATGAAAGTGGACAAATACTGCCGGTTGATGTTTTCGAATCAGTGAATAACGCCGTGCATTAAAGCATAAATGGTCAAACCGGAAACAGTCTTTATTCCCAATTTTGATGTAATATTTTTTCGGTGAGAAATGACTGTATGCAGACTGATATCCAGCCTATCGGCAATCTCTTTGTTGAGCAAACCCTGTGTAACCAACCGCAATACATCTGTTTCGCGGGCTGTAAGCGAAGGCAATTTCTCATCGGCAGCAGATGCATCATCCCGATCTATCTCCTGCGCTATACGGGATACCAACTGATTTCGCGAACAATTTTCCGAGATTTCAATCGCATTTTCCACGCAAACACCACACGTCGTCAATACGATATCGAAATCGTGCTCAGGCAATGCTATTTGATAATCATCCGAATTGTTATACAAAAAAACAGAACAATACGGAAACTCCTCGCCTATCAACGCCCTGATACCCAAAGCAGATAACCAATCGGGCGACACAACTGCAACGGCAATTCTGCTTTTCATGCCCGGCCTCCCCTTTTTCGGATAGAAATCTCCATATCCAACACCATAGGTTTGAGCAACAACTCCTGCAATCGCAAATGGCTATTCATATCCTCTTCGAGATGATTGAGCGAGACAATGACTGCATAACAGACATTCGCATCATAACTACCCTGCAAATATTTGATAATAATACTCTTTAAATCAAGCAATTTCTCATTCACAGCCTCATATTCATCGCCAAACTGACGAACAGACAGAGACAAATCGCCCTCGTAACTCAAATCGTATTGCGGACTATAAAAGAGCTCATACACCCGTTGTATATGCGGAAACATCTCCTCCTCCTCTTTTCGAATCAAAGTGGATATTTCATTTTTATATTCCTGAAAAAAACGATCAATCAAACCCAGATTATTGTTTTGAGCCGAACGAATAAGCCCCTGAATATGACGCTCAATATTGGCTAACTGAACGGAAAGATAGTCGCTGTGCGTTCGTTTCAGATAATCAACAATTTGAAGAATACTAAAATTCTGCAATTTCACATCGGGTCGATAATCGCTAAAAAGCAGGATATTGACCGCCATGCAAAAAAACTCAACCTGAATATTGTTTTCTTTACAAATCATTTTTACGGTTTTATCCCCCACACCCAGGCGAATGCCAAAACGATTGACAAAGGGAATGAGAGACGGGTAGAGAATCAATATATCGACCAGTTTGGTTTGCTCATGTATTCTTTTCATGACAAATAAGATATTGCGGTTTGAAATGCAAAGATATACATAACACACAAAATGCCGATAGTAATGGATGCAATAATCGCACAATCGAACACAGTTAAAGAATAAAGCCCTACAAGAGCAACCTTATCTCAAACAAATTGTTGAATAGAGAAGAGACTAAAATGGCCGGACGATGAAAATAGCAATTACAGGATATTCAGGTTTTATTGGCACAAAATTGGAAAAGCTACTCCTCCGAAAGGGGGATGAAGTAGTGCGCATCCATCGGCAGTTGCTGCAAAAAGAGAACGGGACAGAATTAGGCGAACTGCTTACCGGTTGCGATGCCGTGATTAATCTTGCAGGTGCCACAATCAATCAAAGATGGACAGCAACAAATAAGAGCCGGATAATGAGCAGCCGCACAGAAACTACCCGACATCTTGTAGATGCAATGAACAAGCTCAAAAATAAGCCCCGTGTCTTTATCTCTGCCTCAGCCGTTGGCATATATCCGTTTGATGTGACTGCCGATGAAAGCTATCCGATGAAAGGGGATAACTTTCTCTCATTAGTCTGCTCAAAATGGGAAGACGAAGCCCGAAAAACCGACAAAGAGATTCGTCTTGTACTTGTCAGATTTGGCGTTGTATTGGGCAGAGAAGGTGGCGCTCTTGCCCAAATCCTTCCCCCGTTCAGGTATTATTTGGGGGCAAAAATAGGCTCCGGCAAACAAGGTTTTCCTTGGATTCATATTTCCGATGCAACCAATGCTATACATTATATATTAAAAACACCACAAATAAGCGGGGTTGTAAACATCACCGCTCCCGAACAAACGACCAATTCGCAATTCACCAACACCTTGGCTGATATACTTAAACGACCCGCATTTTTTGCCATTCCCCGTTTTGTTTTTAAATTGATATTGGGCGAACGCGAAATAATGATTACGCGCGGACAACAGGTATTACCGACCCAATTATCGGAAAACGGTTTTCGATTTCGGTTTCCCACACTAAAAGAAGCACTCCGAAATCTGATCGGATAGCAGCCAACAAACCAATGTATCAAAATGATTACAAACCAGCGAAAATCAACAGACAATCAAGCAAACATTAAAATCAAAATGCCAATATTCACACAGATTAGAATCAATATGATATATATACAAACATTTTAACACCATTTACACAGAAAAATAAAATCCAAAACACAATCTTTTTATCACATTTAAGCATTATTTTCTACATTTTTGTAAGTTTACAGGCCATTTTCCTACATTTATGTATGTTATTTCCGAATATTTCATATATCTTTGCGCCATAATTTAGAAATAACACTATGTTTGACATTGGATTAACTACGTTTATGATTTTAGCCACCAGCCTGGTGATGCTAATGACCCCCGGACTTGCATTTTTCTACGGTGGCCTGGGATGTAAAAAGAACATTTTAAGCATTATGATGCAGAGCTTTGTCTCGATGGGCATAAGTACAGTGCTTTGGTTTGCATTTGGCTACTCCGTCTGTTTCAGCGGAAACTTGGAGTCGGGCACCGATCTTTTCGGAATAATCGGAAATCTCGATAAAGCGTTTTACCACGGCATTACCCCCGAAACCCTCTATTCTACCGAAAAGAGATTCCCGGAATATATATTTATCGCTTATCAAATGATGTTTGCCATCATCACTCCCGCACTTATCACGGGCGCATTCATCAACCGGGTTTCGTTCAAATCCTATATTTTCTTCCTTATAATATGGCAGATATTTGTCTATTACCCATTTGTACACATGGTATGGGGTGGCGGTCTATTGGCCAATTGGGGTGTATTTGATTTTGCCGGTGGAATTACTGTTCACGCGACAGCCGGATTTGCGGCACTTGCTTCGGTATATTTTGTAGGAAGAAGACCAGAAAAAAGCGACCCCAACAACATCCCACTTGTAGCCATCGGAACAGCACTGCTGTGGTTTGGTTGGTATGGCTTCAATGCAGGTAGCGAATTAGCGGTAAACTCGATAACCATTTCGGCATTCCTGAACACCGATACAGCTGCCTCTTTCGCAGCTGTTACCTGGCTACTTATCGAATGGAATACCGGCAATAAAAAACCAACCTTTATCGGGCTGATGACAGGTGCTGTAGCAGGTCTCGCCACCATAACCCCGGCTGCCGGGTATGTGGATATTTACTCATCTGCCGTTATTGGCGTAATTGCCGCCATTGGCTGCTACATGGCAGTTAAGCTGAAAGAACACAAAGGATGGGATGACGCACTCGATGTTTGGGGTGTGCATGGTATGGGTGGCGTAATTGGCACACTATGCCTTGGCCTGTTTGCCAATTCACAAATAAATCCGGCAGTCCCCGATGGACTATTCTTTGGCGGTGGCCCCATGTTGCTGTTCAAAGAAGCTGTCGCTATTCTATTTGCCACGGTTTATGCATTCGGTTTCACAGTGATTATATTTAAAGTAATCAACAAATTTATACCGGTACGCGTATCAATGGATGAACAAAACGTAGGCTTAGACCTCCTGCATCATGGCGAGGTAGCCAGACAAATATAAACTTACCAGCGAAAAAATTATCTTACAGCGATGCGCAAATCATTGCAACTCGCTGTATAAAAAAAGAGAAGTCGAACAATAATTCGACTTCTCTTTTTTTATACAGGCCATCCAATTATACATATTATTTAATTTAATTATCAATAATATTGATTTACTATAACCCTATTCAAAACAAGTGTTTAATTATTTTTTGAATTAAAGAAGTCGAAAATTAACCTTATCCAAATGATTCAAGAAGAAAAAAAGGCCTTATAATTGAGATTATTATAAAAAAAAGTAGCATATTCTTTGATATTAACAGCCAAACAGTTAATTTTGCAGTTTTAAGTTAATACATCAACAAAAAGAAATTCACCAAAAAAAACCAAACAAATTAACCTTTTTCTTGTTTAATATTTAAATAAGGGTACAAACTTGTTTTTTTAACCGGAAAAAGAGAGGCAACAACAAATCGAAAGATGAAAAAACAGACCATTTGGCTTTTAATAATCGTAATGGTTTTGACTTTTGCGACACTACTGGGCTTGCAAATTGACTACATAAATGTGATGGTCAAGATGAGAAACGAGCAATTCAAAGAAGCCGTCATCAGAAGTCTGTATCAAATATCAAAAACGCTTGAAAACGAAGAGACAAAAAGATATTTGGAAGAAGACATTGTTCGGACTGCACAAAAAACGCATAAATTCAATGCATCAGAACTAACAAAAAAATATGTTGATATACAGAATCATCATTTTTCTCTATCTACGAAAGAAGGCAAATCAAATGAACTGAAAGGTTCACCAAAAGTTTATATTTCACCACAGCATGGTGCAAATACAATTTTGAAAACATCAACCGAATTACAAGAGGTATTAAAAGGCCGTTATTTATATCAAAAAGATCTTCTTGACGAGGTTATTTTAACTATACTATATAAATCCGGCACAAAACAATTGCGTGAAAGAATAGATGGAGAGTCATTAAAAGAAATACTAAAAAGCGAGTTTCAAAACAATGGAGTAAATTTGCTCTTTGAATATGAGGTCATTGACAAAAACAAGCGAACAATAATTCGTTCAGCTGGGTACGATAATAATCCCAAAACAGAGACATTCACACAAATTCTTTTTCCAAATGACACCCCATTAACACTGAATCTGTTGAAGGTATATTTCCCGTCCAAAGAGAGCTATATTTTTAACTCAATAAAGTTTATGATTCCATCATTCATATTTACAATTATTCTATTGGTGACATTTGGTTTTACAACTTATCTTATCTATAGACAAAAAAAACTATCTGAAATGAGGAATGATTTTATAAACAATATGACGCACGAGTTCAAAACACCACTTTCAACAATTTCACTTGCGGCTCAAATGCTGAAAGATCCTTCAGTTTCCAAAAGCCCATCAATATTCCAACATATATCAGGAATAATTACTGATGAAACAAAGAGATTGAGCTTTCAGGTAGAGAAAGTACTTCAAATGTCTTTATTCGACAGACAAAAAGCTATTTTGAAATTTAAAGAAGCAGATATCAATGAACTAATAACTGATGTTGTAGATAAATTTAGGCTGAAAGTTGAAAAATATGGCGGGACGATTGACTGTGACTTACAAGCTGACAAAACAATTGTAATGATTGACGAAATGCACTTTACCAATGTAATATACAACTTGCTTGACAACGCAGTAAAATACAGCAAACCTGAATCGTCATTAAAACTTAGTATAGCTACATGGAATGATGCGAATAAACTTCTAATATCAGTAATGGACAATGGTATTGGAATAAAAAAAGAAGACCTAAAGAAAGTATTTGAAAGATTTTACCGCGTACACACAGGAAATAGACATGACGTGAAAGGATTTGGACTAGGCTTAGCGTATGTAAAAAAGATAGTAAATGATCACAACGGTTCTATTCGTTGCGAAAGTGAACTAAATATTGGAACCAAATTTATTATTACACTACAAATAACTAAAAATTAATTGCACTATGGATGACAAATTAAACGTTCTTCTTTGCGAAGACGACGAAAACCTCGGCATGTTGCTGAGAGAGTATCTGCAGGCCAAAGGCTTTGCTGCAGAACTATGCGCTGACGGCGAAGCTGGCTACAAAGCGTTTATGAAAGGTAAGTTCGACATTTGCGTATTCGACGTAATGATGCCTAAAAAAGATGGATTCTCGCTTGCTCAGGAAATCAGAGCTACCAACAGTGAAATACCCATTATCTTCCTGACAGCCAAAACTTTGAAAGAAGATATCCTTGAAGGCTTCAAACTAGGTGCAGATGACTATATCACTAAGCCTTTTTCTATGGAAGAGCTTATTTTGCGCATCGAAGCTATTTTACGCAGAATTAAAGGGAAAAAAGGCAAGGAAGTACAAACTTACCGCATCGGCAAGTTTACTTTTGACACACAAAAACAGATTTTGGCCATTGGCAATAAATCAACCAAATTGACAACCAAAGAATCCGACTTATTAAGTTTACTGTGTGCTCATGCTAACGAAATTCTGGAAAGAAATTTTGCACTTAAGGCTATTTGGGTGGACGACAATTACTTCAATGCCCGCAGCATGGACGTATACATTACCAAATTACGTAAACACTTGAAGGACGATCCGGATATCGAAATCATCAACATTCACGGAAAGGGCTACAAACTTATAGCACCTGAACTCGATCTGGCCTGATTGCAGATACGAATATCAAAAAAAGAGGCTTCTTCATCCTTATGAAAGAGCCTCTTTTTTATTTAATCAGTGACATACAATAGTGAAGACATAATAGAATCGGAGAGAAAAAGGGCATTATCCGACAAAAACAGCGTATCCGCCCTCTGCACTAAAGATCCGTTTTTCAGAAAAGTCGATGCTTCGGACAGGCAATAGTTCAATAATTCGACTCCAAACTTCTCCTCCAGCAATCCCAGCGACATCCCATTACTGGTACGTAATGCCGTAATCACAAAATCATTGTATCTGGTATACTCATCACAATCATCGAATTCAGGTGTAAAACAACCCTCCTCTGCCTGCGCGATGTAAAGCTTCATATCCGAAACATTCCACGACCTCACACCTTCTACCAACGAGTGAGCAGAGGCGCCAACGCCTAAATACGACACACCCGACCAATACGATGAGTTATGTTGCGACAAAAAGCCCGGTATTGCAAAATTTGAAATTTCATAATGCAAAAAGCCGGCATCCATAAGCCGAGAACGCAACAATTCAAACATAGAAAGGCTCAACTCCTGATCTGGCTCAGCTACTTTACCCCTGACAAGGCGATCATACAAAACTGTCCCCTTTTCATAAGTTAAATGATAAGCCGAAATATGCTGCACCCCCAATGCCAATGCCCTATCCAGCGAATGACTCCAGATCTCCAAAGATTGCTCCGGAAGACCATACATCAAATCTATACTTAAATTGTGTATGCCAGCCACTGTGCGACAACGTTCAACAGCTAAAATGGCCTCTTCTGCTGTATGCCTTCTATTAAGCATTGACAACTCATGATCGCAAAAACTCTGAATCCCAATACTAATTCGATTAAACGGCAATTGAGACAAAGCCACCAGATACTCAACCGACAAATCATCCGGATTAGCCTCGAGTGTAACCTCTGCCGATTCAGACACATTGTATTTTTTGTATATAACACGAAATACGTCTGACATCATATTTACAGAGAGCTGAGAAGGCGTTCCCCCACCCCAATAAATTGTATCAATGCGCTCCCCAACAAGAGAAGAGGAACGCAAAATCAATTCAACCTGCAAGGCATCAACATAGCTTTGCAAACCCGCCACGGAGGTTGTCGAAAAAAAATCGCAATAACTGCAACGCGTTTTGCAAAAGGGTATATGTATATAAATTCCTGCCACAACAATCAATTTTTACGTAAAGGTAAACCATTTACTTCGTTTGCACAAAACAAAACTAAAGCACAATATAAATCCACCCATAAAACAACCCGTGACTAACACGAAACAGCGACAATCAACCTTATAGCCAACTATCTGATTGAATAGACCATAAGTTGGATTTAAATATTAAAATCAAGCTCAACAAAAGCATTCAAAAACAGTGTCAGACAAAGATGTTGTGTAACAGCATAGAATCGTTGTTTTATTTAATTATTTATTCTAATTTGCGTTTTATTTCAAAACTCAAAATAACTAACCATTTAATCCGATTGACCATGAAAGTATATCAATCACACGAGATTAAGAACATTTCCCTATTGGGAAGTTCGGGCGCGGGGAAAACCACCCTGGCTGAGGCCATGCTCTACGAAGGAGGTTTGATCAAACGAAGAGGCAGCATTGCGGCCAAAAACACAGTTTGCGACTACTTCCCCGTAGAGCAGGAATATGGATATAGTGTATTTCCGAGCGTGTTCCATGTAGAGTGGAATGGTAAGAAATTGAATTTTATTGATTGCCCCGGTTCCGACGACTTTGTGGGCGGAGCATACACTGCACTGAATGTGACTGATACTGCCCTGTTGCTCATCAACAGCCAATATGGCGTGGAAGTGGGCACACAAAATATGTTCAGAATAACCGAGAAACTGAGTAAACCCACCATTTTTGTCACCAATCAACTAGATGGTGAGAAAGCTGATTTTGACAATGTAATTGAACAATTAAGAGAAAACTACGGAAGCAAGGTAGTACAAATACAGTATCCCATTATTTGTGGTCCACAATTCAATGCGGTAGTCGATGTTCTAAAAATGAAAATGTACAAATGGAAACCCGAAGGTGGAGTGCCGGAGATCCTTGAAATCCCCGACAGTGAAAAAGAGAAAGCAGAAGATCTGCACCAAAAATTAGTGGAGGCAGCTGCCGAAAATGACGAAACATTAATGGAAAAGTTTTTCGAGCAAGGAACACTTTCTGAAGATGAAATGCGTGAAGGGATACACAAAGGTTTACTAACCCGCAGCATGTTTCCGGTTTTCTGCGTATGCGCTGGTCGTGATATGTGCGTACGTCGTTTAATGGAATTCCTGGGCAATGTTTGCCCGTTTGTGAGCGAAATGCCTCATGTAACCACATCAGAAGGCGAAGACATTACACCCGATATCGCAGGGGCAACAAGTCTTTACATATTTAAAACAAGCATAGAACCACACATTGGTGAAGTGACCTATTTCAAGGTAATGAGTGGTAAAATCCACGAAGGAGTCGATTTAATCAATGTATCGCGCGGGAGCAAAGAGCGAATGGCACAACTATTTTGCAGTGCGGGACAGATTCGCAACAAGGTTGAAGAGTTGGTCGCCGGCGATATTGGTGTAACTCTAAAACTTAAAGATACGCGCACAGGCAATACATTGAATGCTAAAGGGTGCGAATACCAGTTCAACTTCATCAAATACCCCGAGCCCAAATACCGCAGAGCCATAAAACCGGCAAACGAAGCTGATGCTGAAAAATTAAGCGAATTACTTACCCGGATGCACGAAGAAGACCCAACCTGGATAATCGAACATTCGAAAGAACTGAAACAGACCATTGTGCACGGACAAGGAGAATTCCACCTCAAAACAATGAAATGGCGGCTCGAACACAACGATAAAATGTTTATCGAGTTTATCGAACCTCGTATTCCTTACCGCGAAACCATCACAAAAGCTTCCCGAGCCGAATATCGTCACAAAAAACAATCAGGAGGAGCTGGCCAGTTTGGCGAAGTCCATTTGATTGTAGAGCCCTACACCGAGGGTGCTCCGGTAGCCGACACCTACAAATTCAACGGACAAGAGTACAAAATATCGGTTCGCGACACACAAGTAATTGAACTGGACTGGGGAGGAAAACTGGTATTCATCAACAGTATCGTGGGCGGCTCTATCGACAATCGGTTTATGCCCGCCATACTCAAAGGACTGATGGACAGAATGGAACAAGGCCCATTGACCGGCTCATACGCACGAGATGTACGAGTAATTGTATATGAAGGAAAAATGCACCCGGTGGATTCAAACGAAATTTCATTCCGGTTAGCGGGTCGCAATGCCTTTATCGAAGCATTTAAAAATGCGGGGCCTAAAATTCTGGAGCCAATATACGATATAGAAGTCCTCACCCCCGCCGATAGATTAGGCGATGTAATGAGTGATTTACAAGGACGTCGGGCCGTGATCATGGGCATGCAAAGCGATAAAGGTTTCGAAAAGCTATCCGCCAAAGTGCCACTGAAAGAGATGAGTAACTACTCAACAGCGTTAAGCTCACTTACCGGTGGACGTGCTGCATTCTCTATGAAAGTATCCGGTTATGAACTTGTTCCGGCAGATGTACAAGACAAACTATTGAAAGCTTACGAAGCAACACAAATAGATCGAGACTAAAATAATAGGTAAGAAATTGAAAACAATATGGCCTGACAGAACTAAAAATCTGTGCAGGCCATTTTTTTCGAGAGAAGTGTTATTCATCAACCCGTTAATAATTTGTCAGTGATAATTTTTCTATAGAAATTTTCATCAATAACATTCCTGTGATTTAAAACAATATTTTCCTCAATCAAATGCAAGTAGCAAATTTATAGAATGGCATATCCCAAAATCTAAAAAAAAACATTATTGAACAAAACTGCCAACAAAATCAAACAGTAAGAGTATATGGATAATAATTTATTTATATGGTAAAATAAAGCGTAAATAAACAGCCGTTGCAAGAAATATATAGAAAAACCAATGTTGTGATGATCGCCATTTACAAGAACAAACATTTTCTAACAATATATCAATAAATTAAAAGCTATATACCACAATTCAGCATGAAAATCACAATATAAAAGGTAAATAAAAGCATCTTCCTCAAAAATTAACATAAGAAAGAATAGTACAATAATTAACAAATACAATTTATATTAATACAAAAATCTGTGATACAAAATTTACATATCCCTCATACATGTTGAACATAAAAGACCAACACAATTAACAAACTTTTATTAATAGCTAATTCGATACATACTATGTTAAAGCCAGGCGGGTAAATACATATATTGAGCGTTTATGCTCTGGATTAACCGGGAAAGAAGCTGGAGACCTCGTGGAACAAAGTATCTGGGTAAAACAGCGATGAAACCAGGAAAACAGTAACTATTGATGAACAATCATATGCTAAGGTTTTAGCTTAGCAGGGGCAAAAATGACAGATTACAATTTTGAATTTGAAATATTCTTAGCAAAAGATACCGAAAACCAGCCTTTTAAACCAACCAAATTCAGTGCAACCTTCGCTAAATAAAACTAAAAAGAGCACAAAATTACAGAGGCTGCCAGATTATAAACAGGCAGCCTCTTTTTCAATCTTCTTAAAACGGCATATCCGAATCTGGCGACTGAGCCAGAAAAGAAGAAGCATCCGGCTGGGGAATAACCGCTTCAACTGCAGCGCCCACAGAACCAGCTATACGGGTAATATTCCACGCTCTGACATCTGTGTACCAGCGACCATTGAATTCGCGACTCTCCACATCAAAATCGACACGCACTTCCTCTCCTTCTTTGAGTTGAAAAGTATCAATTTTATCCCCCCAAATATTGAAACATATCTTCTTCGGATATTGTGCTCCAAACTCAAGAACGTAATCCTGTTTTTTCCAAACTCCATTCTTTCCCTGTCCGGTTTGCAGGGGCAACAACTGAACAATTTTACCAATGATTTCCATCTTATCTATATTTGATTTACAAAATTTACTCTATAAAACAGGCCGCAATTTACTCAATCCCTGATTATAATCATTCACCAGAGAAGACATCACCTCCGAAACACTCTTCAACTCAGATATCTGACTAGCGCCCTGACCAATTTCGAGCTCGCCATCTTCCAAATTCCCCTCAAAAATACCTTTTTTTGCCCTCCCTTTACCAAGTAGCTCTCGCAATGCCGATGCCGATGCACCAGAATCTTCCTGTGCTAATACCTGAACACAAAACGAATTCTTCACCAATCGGGTAGGCGAAAGTTTCTTGAGGGCCAAAACTGTATCTCCCTCAGGCAAACCGATGCATCTCTGTTTAAATGCATCACTCGCAGAGCTCTCCTGCGTCAAAGCAAACGCGGTACCCACCTGCACCCCATCGGCACCTAAAGACATTGCGGCTAACATGCTACTACCGGCAACAATACCTCCTGCAGCAATAAGTGGCAATGAAACAATTTTTCTCAAATAAGGAATTAAACACATAGTCGTAGTCTCTTCGCGGCCATTGTGTCCACCGGCTTCAAATCCTTCTGCAACGATGGCATCTACACCCGCATTTTGTGCCTTAAGCGCAAATTTAGCATTGGATACCACATGCACGACTATCACGCCATGTTGCTGAAGGAAAGAGGTCCAGAGCGCTGGATTTCCTGCAGAGGTAAACACAACTTTCACCCCCTCTTCCACGATAACATTCATTATCTTTTCAATTTCAGGATACATCAATGGCACATTTACGCCAAAAGGATTTGAAGTCGCATCTTTGCATTTACGAATATGCTCTAGTAACACCTCTGGATGCATAGATCCGGCACCTATTAAGCCAAGGCCACCACTATTACTGACTGCAGACGCCAACTTCCAGCCACTACACCAAACCATACCGCCCTGTATGACCGGATATATTATATTAAAAAGACGACAAACTCTGTTATCCATACAAAAATACACATTAACTTTAGTCCAATATCAATTCACCAAAAAACTCAGGTCTGTGAAAATCCGGTCGCTCCACATCTATGGCATTCCAACTTACATAATGGGGCAATTCCGTTTTATCTGCACATTTATAAAAGTTTCCCTTCAACATTGTTGGCAGATTATCAACACCCAGGCCGAGCAAAGAAAAAGGGATCTCAACAAGTAGTTCCCAAGTAAAAAGCCCCTGCATCTCCTGAAAAGGTTTACTTCCGAGACTTGCCGTACGGGAAATCAACGACAATTGCTCAGCCGACAATAAAGTAAAATCAGACCGTGACTTACAATTGGCAGCATAGCAAGTGCCAATACAATTAAACTCGAAATTTGTATAATACTCAGAACCGGGTACCTGTACAAAAAACTCAACACAACTGTCAGTCCACACCGGATCCTGATCTTTATAATGTACAGCTCGCAAACAATTACCGCGTACAAAATAATAAAGATAAAAACGAGAATCATCTCTGGCTAAAGAAAAAATTGTAATCGGTTTGTACGAAAAGTCAGACCAATTGGCCTGATCAATACTGGACTTAGCACAACCTGTCTCCAATAGACGAATTATATTATCCACCCCAGCCCCGGCCAACTCAGGTATATAAGGTACTTTTAAACTCTTCATAAAGCAATATATTCTTAAAATATAAATTATCAGAAATATCAGGTAAGTAAATTAACGCTCAACATGCTTCATTGAACCAGAAATGGTATCCAGTATCTGGATTCCTTTTTCACCAATTCCTTTAATCGATTTATTTCCTATTTCATCCAGAGCTGTATATGCTATTCCCAATGCAGCGATACCAATTACAACAGAGGCAATTATCCGGTTCACAACCCATAGTTTTCTTAGATTAAACCGATTTCTGAGTTTCGAAAAAACAGAAGTTACCAAAAGCCACCAAATAAATGCACCTAATGCAATCGAAAAAAAAACGATCAGATGCTGCCAAAGAGAAAAATCATTATTATACAGATTTAGTCGGGCAAACAGCCCAACGAAAAGGAAAATAATCAATGGATTTGATAGAGTTATCAAAAAAGCTGTCACCAAATCCTGAGTATATGTAGACATATTCTTTTTTTGCTGCCGAAACGAACGTATGGGATTTGAACGAAACAAAACCAAACCAAACAGCAACAAAAGGGCACTACCAAATATCTGAATAGCACTCTGAAACTGAGTAACAAACGCCAGTATAAAGCTCATACCCATTCCAACCATCATAGCATACAACACATCTGACAGCATCGCTCCCACACCGGTTGCCAAACCATGCCAACGACCTTTATTCAGAGTCCGCTGTATGCAAAGCACACCAACCGGCCCCATTGGTGCAGACACCAAAATCCCGATTAACAGCCCCTTTAATACAATTAAAATAGTTTGATCCACAGATATGATTACAGGTTTTAAACGAACACAAATATACAACTTAATTTTTTGACGACCGAAAGAATATGAACAAAAATAAAATCCTAAAAAGAAAACAAAACAGGCTATCTCATAAAATAAGACAGCCTGTATATTGTAATACACACAAAATTAGGATACTAAGGACAGCCAAATCCTACTTCTTCAATTGAGAAAGACTCTCTTTTGCATTTGAATCAGATGGATCAAGTTTCAAAATCTTCTCCATATTCTGTACAGCCAATTCCTTGTTCGATTTTGCATTATCCGCTTTAGTATTGTTCTCATATGTAAAATAATAATATGAACCTAAATATCGATAACACTCAATCAGAGTTTTTTTATTCTTCAGCAAATCACCAGCCTCCAAAATAGTGGCAGCCTGCTCATAAGAAGCTTTTGCCAAACCATCGGTAGGATTTTGCTCCATATATGCCAATGAGCGACCTTTCCACAAGAATCCACCAATATAATTAGGTTTAAGCTTTGTCAATTCAGTAAAACAAGAGTCAGCCTTTAGAAATGCAATTTTGATACGGGGATCCGGTTGAACATTTGGAGTAACTTTTTTCAGAGAGTCAGATGCTGATTTATAATAAGACCCCATAAAGAAATACTCTTTACCAATAGAGAATAACGTATTCACCTGATCCATACCATTTGATCTCATCAACAGAATACAGCTAATCGCCTCCTGATGTTTGTGATTAAAAGAGTATAAGCGAGAAAGCTCTTCTATAGTTTCATTTTTTGTACTATCCATTTGCACTGCCTTTACAAGATTTGAAATAGCCAAAGAATCATTTTTTATCTTTGCCTGCAATTTACCCATATAGGCAAAATCCGATGTTAATATCTTTTCAGGGCTTTGCAACTCGAAAAACTTATTCATTAACTGAACACCTTTATCGTATTCACCCATTTCATAAGCAATATATCCACGTACGCGAAACAAAACCGGTGAATTTGGATTTACTTTAATAACCTCGTCTAGTTCAGAGGCAGACTCATTGTATTTTTTGTTGAAGAACAACAACAACGCAAAGCGCTCTTTGTCATCAACTGTGACAGCTGCTCTCGACATATAAGTCTGATATGACTCCAAAGCCTCAGGATATTTTCCTAACAGGAACTGCAGATCACTCAAATTTTTATACAACAAAATTTGATTCGGATCAAGCTCTTTAGCTTTTGCAAATGCATTCAAAGCATTTCTGTAATCGCGACCTGAAGTTTGAATAAGTCCTATTTTGCGAAATGCATTTGCATTATCGGGTTGAAACTGCGCAACCCATTCAAAAGCACTCAACGCTTTTCCAATTTCCTGTTTCAGAAAAAGAGCATCACCGGAAGACATCAGCAATTCAGGAGATTTTGAGTTTATATCAGTTCCAAAATTCAAAACAGAAGCCTGCAATGCGAAATCTTTCACTTTTCCCTTTACACACAAATCCATGATTTCGGCATAATACCCAAGATTTTTTTTAGCCAACTTACGAGCTTTTGTAAAGTTCGCCTCTGCGCCAGCACTATTTTCTTTTTGCAAATCAACACCACCTAAACCAATTAATCCCAAAGGACTTTTAGGATTGAGTCTGGCAGAGGCTGCAAAATGAAACTCAGCACTGTCGTTTCTTTGAAGCTGATAATACGCCTTTCCGATGTAAAACTCAGCCTGAAACTCCCCTTCCAGAGATTTAGGTAAACCCTTGAAATAGGTAATTGCAGAACTAAACTGGTCATTATCCATCAACAATAGGCCTTTTTTCATCAATTCTGCGTTTTGCGCAAAAAGAGGACCTGACAAAGCCAGCAACAAACTAACTACAATTGATTTAGCTTTCATAATTCAATTTTTATTATATATTTTCTGTATAATCAAAAACGATGATTCGTCAATTTTAGAAATCCGAACGGACATGAACAAGCCTGGTTGGTGCCAGTGCTGGCAAAATACCCGATTTAAGAATAATGCGTTGACCATTTTCTGAAGCCACAAAGTTAGAAAAACCTGTCGCTAAACCATGATAAGGCTCCACACCGATATAGTAAACATCACGGGCAAAAGGATACAAACCATCAACTAAATAAGCCTGATAAGGTAAAAAACTATTATCAGAATCAGCTACATCCGAATCACTCACTGCTACAGTTCTTACTTTACGATTGAATGACAAATGCAACGAATCCGTTCTATTGCTAATCCAACTGACCCCGATAAAACCCAATGTATTTTTATTCTCTGCCACATAGTTAATCACATCCGTATTCAATTTCATGGCTGATAATACCTTGGGATCAACCTGACCTCCACAAATTGAATCGACAAAATAACTGACAATACTGGACTTTTGATTGTCAAAAACAACCTGAATTTCTCCGTTCTTAGATTTAGGATTAATCTGTTTCCATTTAGTTATTTTTCCACGTAAAATATCTCTGATCTGATTAACAGTCAGGAAGCTATCCACATTGGAATGGTTGATAATAAGAGCTATGGCATCCACGGCCAGTTTTGCCTGTTCCGGATACAAACTCTTCTTATTAAACATCGCAATCTCTTTGGCTGTCAATCTTTTGGTAGCAAAAATAGCCGAAACACTGTCTTTAAACAGCAAATCAAACGCCTCACTTTCGGGGACATAAGACATCACAATATCAGCCTGATCATAAGTAGCTGAAAAGAGATCCACTTCTGCCTCTAAGATAGGACGAAGCGTTTCGCAACAGGCAATTTTAACCAATCCGGTTGTTGCCGTATTTCTGTTCGATTTATTTGAATCGCCACAAGACGAAAACAGATAACCAATAACTAGTAAAAAAGAAAACGCAATATTACTCTTCATGATTCTCTTTTTTAAAGAAATTTTGAAAACCTCTGAGCAAACCATACCCTATAACCATAATAGCCATGATCAACTTAGCGGTACTATTTAAATCAAAAAGCTCAACGGGGGAGATGAGCAACACTCCCCCGAAAAGCAAATAGATGAATGGCATTATTAATTTGAGCCATTTAGATACATTTTTGAAAATTCCCATCAGGCAATTTATTGTTGTAATACGAACCGAATAGGAAGAGTGAAGTAAACAGGTACATTCTGACCACCTTGTCTACCCGGCTTCCAGGGTGGCATTTTGTTTACCACACGAATAGCCTCTTCATCGCAACCATACCCGATTCCTCTCAATACAGTTGCACCACTTACACGTCCCTCTTTATTTACCACAAATCGAACAATAACCATACCAGAAATTCCACTTTCCGAAGCCAAAGTCGGATAACGAAGGTTTTTTGCGATAAACTCGTTCATTTCCTTTTCGCCACCTGCAAACTCAGGCATCTGCTCTACCATGGTAAAAGGTTCTGTAACCTCAACAATTTGAGCATCTTCCGTAGGCATTGGTGCGGCAATATCGTCTGTTCCATTCTTCACATCGGTGATACCGATAGCAGTGGTACTTTTTACGATGTTTTCTACCAATACAGGCTCTTCATCATCAGCCACCTGATCATCCGGAGCAATTACCGGAGGCACATACTTAATCGTATTGCGCACAGGAGGTGGTGGTGGTGCCAATGGTTTTGGAATATCCTGTTCCTTCGGTTTGTCTAATTTTATATTCGACAACGTACGAACAGTAGTATCCACTTCACGTTCCCGCATACTAGCGAGCTTCTTGATCAGGATGGGTGAAAGTATTCCAACCACAAACAGCGTTATGGCAACAACCATCGCCTTAGCATGTCTCTTCGAAGTTGTTTTTCGAAGATCGTATGCACCATACTGTTTGTTTTTAAATTGAAAAACAATATCACACCACAGATCCGAATAAATATTAATTTTTCCAGACATAATTTTCGTACTAAAATTAGTTGTTCAAATTTTTAATCAATCCCAAATCGAAGGGTGTAATATCTACTATCGCATAGCTACCGATACTACATATCGCCATCTCGTCAAGTACATCCACCAAATTCCTGTATGAAGATCCGTCTGAAGGTTTTATCATCACAATCGGACACGATTTCATCGATAATATTTCAGATCTTCTTTTTTCAAACACTGCTTTGGGCAATTTCTTTGCGCTATTCTCATCTCTGAGTGCACGCATTTTCAATACCGCTTCGTTGTTTCGACTAATCAGGTATTTTCTCAAACCCTTGGGCGAATAATTTGATGTCTGAACTTTGGGGTCAATGCCATTTTCTGTCATTCCCTCGTAGTAAAACACCTTGTCATTTTTTCCCAGGATAATGGTAATTGCTCTGGACGCCTTGATTTTAGTCTGATTTTCTTCACTTACCTTATCTTTAGACGGCAATGCGATCTCCATTGTTTGAGGCTTTATCAGAGTCGTTGCTAACATAAAGAAGGTAATCAAAAGGAATCCAAGGTCCACCATCGGCGTAAAGTCGATGTGTGTGGACATCTTTTTGGGTTTCCCTTTTTTCCCGTCGTCGCCATGATCTTGTGCTACTTCTGCCATAATATCCTAAATTATTTAATAATCAGTTTCTTTTTGAAGACCGGTTATCAGGTTATAACGGTTTTCAGTAATTTCTTGAAGACTCGACATCACTTTTTTGATTTTGGGATATGGCGTACCCTTGTCACCGCGAATAGCGATAATACAATCCGGACCCTTTTCGGCTCGAGCAGCACTTACCCAATTTTTAAACTGATTGTCAATAGAATCACACGGAATACCGATTGCATTCTCACTTCTGTCTCTGTCCTCAGGCGTCATGTTCAGGAAAGTCTTCATCATGTTCATTGGAACACCAAATGTACCCATATTACCAAACTCAGCCAACTCCTTATCTGTGAAGTTTATACTATAAGTTTCGCCCATTTTTTTGAGTATATTTCTACGACTTTCCGCGCCATCGACGCTAAAAAACACTTTACCAGAATTATCCACCAGCACGAGCATCACATTTGTTTCAGGAATTTTAATTTCTGAAATCGAAGATGGGACATCTACTTTAACCGGTTCTTTCTTTGTAAAGTTGGAAGTAAGCATGAAAAAGGTCAACAATAGAAATGCCACGTCTGTCATCGCGGTCATATCTAAAGGTCTGTTTTTACGCTTTATCTTTACTTTTGGCATAATTTTAAGCCTTTAATTATTTGTTATTAGCTGCGTAGCTTTGAGAAATAGTAAAACCAACTTCATCGATGCTGTAAGTAATCTTGTCGATACGAGTAGTGAAGTAGTTGTACATGATAATAGAAATAGCAGCAGTACCGATACCAAATGCAGTATTGATAAGAGCTTCAGAGATACCATTTGCCAAAGCACCTGAATCAGGAGCACCAGCAGCAGACATCGCGGCAAACGCACGAATCATACCGATTACAGTACCCAAAAGACCGATCAGAGTAGCGATAGTAGAGATAGTAGCGATAACTACCAGATTTTGCTCCAAAGCAGGCAATTCAAGAGCAGTAACCTCTTCGATTTCTTTTTGAAGAGCAACCACTTTTTGTTCTTTGGTCAAATCTGTTTCTTTTTTCAGTTCGCCGTATTTTTCAACAGCCGATTTAGCTACATTTGCTACAGAACCTTTTTGTTTGTCGCAAAGAGCAGATGCTTCATCTAATTTTTCTTTTGCAATCAATTCTTTCAATGTGGCCAAAAAGTTAGCTGTACTACCTTTTCCACTAGCTTTAGAAATAGCAAAGAAACGCTCAAAAGTAAAAGTAATTACAGAAAGCAATAAAGTCATAAGAACGGGTACAATAAATCCCCCTTTGTAAATTACACCAAAGAAGTCACCAGCAAGGGGTTGATTTTCGTTGCTACCACCCTGAAAGTGAGAGCCATCACCCATAATAAAGAGATACACACAAAGAGCTACTCCAAATGCTACAGGAATAGCAACCCACGAGAAAACACCCGAAAGATCTGATTTTTTAGCTTTTTTTTCCATATTCAATTTAAATGTTAATTAAAAAAATTATTACTTGTTTATTTATTGTTTCTCATTTGTTTACAAACTGCCCTAATCACATTTTCAGTTTGCGGGCTCAAAAGTAAGATTAATTCTCGAAAAAACAGTTGGTTCAAACTGATTTTTTCGAAAAATTCACTACAAAATTGCCAGTTTATCTCTAAATAAATAATACTTCAAGCCTTTATACTATCTAATCATATGTAAAAAATATGGAAATAAAAAGGACAAAAACATACATTCAGATTTAGACTCAATAAAAATGCACGCAAAAATAGAAATAATAATTGAGTAAACCGACATCCGACAAAATAATTACAGATATAATCATCACAAAAAACAACATTAACAAAAACTACTGCTTTACACCTTATTTCAACCGGAACTTCACACCTTCTGTTTACAATAGAAACGAAAACGGAAATAATTTATTGCAATTAAACACGATTAAAACAGCTAAAAAAAAGAGATTCACAATATAATATAAAGCAGGATGATCACATGAAAAAAAATCGTTACTTTTGCACCCAAAATTTAACTATAAACGGGTAAGCCCAAACTATCACCAATCATTATTGCCGCATACTACCCAACGAATCGATACAAAACCATAATCCGAAATAAAAGAATATGATTCTATTTTTTCAAAACCCTTCGAATACGGTACTCGCCGTGAACGTGAAGCAATCGCTTTCACAAGAAGAGATTCAAAAACTGGTCTGGTTATTCAGCAACGCCACTGCTCTCGAAACTCCGTCACTGACAGGCTGGTTTGTAGGCCCGCGCAAAGAGATGATAACCCCGTGGAGCACCAACGCAGTAGAGATAGTGCAAAACATGGGAATCCCCGGCATCATCCGCATCGAGGAATATTTCCCGGTGGCAGACGAGAATGCCACATTCGACCCCATGCTGCAACGCCGTTACAATGGGCTGAATCAGGAGATATTCACCATTAGTAAGCAGCCCGATCCGATTATCTATATCGAAGATATTGCTGCCTACAATCAACAAGAAGGACTCGCTCTCAGCGAAGACGAAATTGGCTATCTGAACGAGGTTAGCCAAAAAATCGGCCGCAAGCTGACAGACAGCGAAGTATTTGGATTTTCGCAGGTAAACTCGGAGCATTGCCGTCACAAGATTTTCAACGGTACATTTATTATAGACGGAGAAGAGAAAGAGTGCTCTCTGTTTAAATTAATCAAAAAGACATCAGAAAACAACCCCAATAAACTGGTTTCGGCCTACAAAGACAACGTGGCATTTAACGAAGGCCCGGTTGTAGAGCAATTTGCACCCGCTTCGGCAGACAAACCCGATTTTTTTGAGGTCAAAGAGATAAAAACGGTTATTTCGCTGAAAGCTGAAACGCACAACTTCCCAACGACAGTTGAGCCTTTCAACGGTGCTGCTACCGGCACCGGTGGTGAAATACGCGACCGACTGGGTGGCGGAAAAGCGAGTTTGCCTATTGCAGGAACTGCTGTTTATATGACATCATACCCACGCACCGACGGAGTGCGCGAATGGGAAGGCGCAATGCCCGAACGTCCGTGGCTGTACCAAACACCGGAGCAAATATTGATAAAAGCCTCAAACGGTGCATCTGATTTTGGAAATAAATTCGGACAACCGCTTATTTGTGGTTCATTACTTACCTTCGAACATGCCGAGAACAACAAAAAATTCGGCTTCGACAAAGTGATCATGCTGGCCGGTGGTGTTGGCTACGGAAAGCTGAAAGACGCGCTGAAAGGCGAGCCTCAGGTAGGCGACAAAGTAGTGGTGATGGGTGGCGACAACTACCGCATTGGTATGGGGGGTGGCGCTGTTTCATCGGTTGACACCGGACACTACGACAATGCCGTGGAGCTGAATGCCGTACAACGCGCGAATCCCGAAATGCAAAAAAGAGCAGCTAATGTCATTCGCGCGCTGTCCGAAGCAGATGTAAATCCGATTGTATCGATACACGATCACGGCGCGGGTGGCCATCTCAACTCACTTTCGGAGTTGGTTGAAACTACCGGTGGTATCATCTATACCCACAAATTGCCGGTGGGCGATCCAACGCTTTCGGCCAAAGAGATTGTGGGCAACGAGAGTCAGGAGCGTATGGGCTTACTTATTCAGGAAAAAGACATTGACTGGGTAGCCAAAATTGCAGAACGCGAACGCGCTCCGATGTATGTGGTTGGTGAAACTACCGGCGACATGAAATTTGTTTTTGAACAAGCCGATGGCATTCGTCCGATAGACCTGCAACTGGATATGTTCTTTGGGAAACCGCCCCGTACAATCATGACAGACAGTACCGTAGAAGAAAACTACGAAGCGCCTGTATATCAGACATCTGACATTCATACTTATATAGAAACAGTTCTTCAACTCGAAGCTGTGGCCTGTAAAGATTGGTTGACCAACAAGGTAGACCGCTCTGTAACCGGCAAAATTGCCCGTCAGCAATGTCAGGGTGAGCTGCAATTGCCATTGAGCGACTGCGGTGTGGTTGCCTTAGACTACAAAGGAGGCGCTGGAATCGCTACCTCTATCGGACATGCGACACAAGCCGCCATGGCCGATCCGGCAGCTGGTTCTGTATTGGCAGTAGCCGAATCGCTCACCAATTTGGTGTGGGCACCTATGAAAGATGGATTGGAAAGCATTTCGCTGAGTGCTAACTGGATGTGGCCCTGCCGCAATGCCGGCGAAGATGCCCGATTGTACAAAGCGGTAGAGGCTTGTAGCGAATTTGCATCTGCATTGGGCATTAACATCCCTACCGGAAAAGACAGTTTGTCGATGACCCAAAAATACGGTGACGAGAAAGTAATCTCTCCGGGCACGGTTATCATCTCTGCCGGTGGCGAGGTATCCGATGTGAAGAAAGTGGTATCGCCGGTTATTGTAAACACAAAGGGAACAGCACTTTACTACATAGACTTCTCATTCGACAGTCTGAAACTGGGTGGATCGGCATTCGCGCAAGCGCAAAACAAAATAGGCATGGATGTGCCAACAGTGCAGGATGCAGAGTATTTCGCCGACGCATTTACGACTGTTCAGCAGCTGATAGAAAAGGGCCTGATTCTGGCCGGTCACGATATTTCGGCCGGTGGTATGATTACCACCATGCTGGAGATGTGCTTTGCCAATACAGAAGGCGGACTGGAAGTTATTCTGGATAAAATTGATGAAGAGGACATTGTAAAAATATTGTTTGCCGAAAACCCGGGTATCATCATTCAGGTGAAAGAGCGTCAGCAAGTTGAAAAGATGCTGGAAGAAGCAGGTGTAGGCTTCCTGCGCATTGCCAAACCATGTGAAGAGCGTCATATCCTGATCAGCAAAGATGGTATCGACTATCAGCTGGGCATCGACTATCTGCGCGACCTTTGGTATTCATCATCTTATCTGCTCGACTGCAAACAGAGCGGCGAGGCGTGTGCCAAAGCCCGTTTCGAAAACTACAAACAACAACCTATCGAATGGAAATTCGACAAGGCATTCAACGGAAAACTCTCTTCACTGGGTCTGACTGCCAACCGCAGTGGTCGCAGTGGTATCCGTGCTGCTATTCTGCGCGATAAGGGAACCAATGGCGAACGCGAAATGGCTTATTCGCTTTACTTAGCCGGATTCGATGTGAAGGATGTTCACCTCACCGACCTGTCGAGTGGTCGCGAAACACTGGAAGATGTGAATCTGATTGTCTTCTGCGGTGGTTTCTCAAACTCCGACGTACTTGGTTCGGCCAAAGGCTGGGCCGGAGGTATCCTCTTCAACGAAAAAGCGAAAGCAGCTATTGACGCCTATATGGCACGCCCCGACACATTGAGTCTGGGTATCTGCAACGGTTGTCAGGTAATGGCTGAGCTGGAACTGATTTATCCGGAACACGAGCTGAAACACAAGATGGTACACAACGACTCGCACAAGTTTGAGTCGAACTTCGTATCTCTTGAAATCCCGCAAAACAACTCAGTGATGCTGGGTTCGCTTTCGGGCAGCAAGATAGGTATCTGGGTAGCTCACGGAGAAGGAAAATTCTCGTTCCCCTACTCTACAGACAAGTACAACGTAATTGCCAAATACAACTACAACGCCTATCCGGCCAACCCCAATGGCTCGCCCGATGCGGTAGCCGGTGTATGTTCGGCAGATGGCCGACATCTGGCCATGATGCCTCACCCCGAGCGCGCCATATTCCCATGGCAATGCGCGTATTACCCCACCGACCGCAAGGCCGAAGATGAGGTAACTCCGTGGATGGAAGCATTTGTCAATGCCCGCAAATGGGTAGAAAGCCATCAAAAATAATAAAATGATAGAAAATAAAAAGCGCAGCACCTTACGGACTGCGCTTTTTTACATTTCCGATATGTATAGAATTTAACGCACGATAAATGCAAATTGATACAAAGTAAGCACAAGAATCAGAAAACACCCGCCTAAATAACTCAATTTAATCAAATATGAAAAAGAGGAGACAAATCACACTGTTTATAATGTTTTGTTTGATCGTCAGCAACTCACCCGCCACCGTCAAAGAAAAAAAAGCAACACAAAAACAACTTCACTGGTATAACCAAAAGGCATGGCTAGAGGGAATCACATCCACACCATCTCCAGCCACTAACATCGCATTATTTGCAAGTCATTACCAGAAATACCCCGAACGATGGAAACTGGTTTTTCGGTTTTTACGTGAAAACAATTTGCAAAATTTACCTCTGGGAAAGCAACAACTGAGCAATGAAGTCACTGTCATTGTACAGGAATACAGCACCAAAGCGCCCGGAGACGAACTACTTGAAGCACACAAAAAGAAAATAGACCTGCAATATATGGTAACGGGCAAAGAGCTACACGGAACAGCCCCGATACCAGAAACCACAGAATCAAAAGCATACGATTCAGGTAATGATGTCGGTTTTTTTCACGCCAAATACATCAGGTACTATGTAGCCTCACCCGAACAATTTTCTATATTTTTTCCGTCAGATGCACATATCCCCAATGTGCAATTTGGGGAGAAAAGCGCTGTAAGAAAAATTGTTTTCAAAATAAATGCTGAATAATACCAATCAGTTATATCCAATTGGATATGAGGAGTCAAAACGCATTTTTTTACAGAAAAAGTTTTGAATTTAAAAGAAAAGCAATACCTTTGCAAGCCGATTATTATTCAAACTATAATGTGTGAATAGAAAGATGTGAAGAATGTTCTGTCCGACGTTCGTAAACATCTGATTTTTAGTAATAAACAATTTTAAAACCAACAAGTAGTGGATACTTTAAGTTACAAGACCATTTCTGCAAACAAAGCAACTGTACAGAAAGAGTGGGTTGTAGTAGATGCGACCGATCAGGTTTTGGGACGTCTTTGCGCCAAAGTTGCGAAACTTTTGAGAGGCAAATACAAACCCAGCTTCACCCCTCACGTAGATTGCGGTGATAATGTAATCATTATCAATGCCGACAAAGTAAAATTAACCGGTAACAAGTGGACCGACCGTATTTATCTGAGCTATACCGGCTATCCGGGTGGACAAAGAGAGAACAACCCTTTGTCTCTGATGAAAAAAGGCGAATCTCGTTTGTTCAAGAAAGTAGTTAAAGGTATGCTTCCCAAAAACAAACTGGGCGATCAGCTTTTGACTAACCTGTTTGTTTATGCAGGCGAAGAGCATCCTCATCAGGCTCAGACACCTAAATCAATTGATATAAATTTATTTAAATAATCGACATGGAATTAGTTAATGCAATCGGAAGACGAAAAGCAGCTGTAGCCCGCGTTTTCGTAAGCGAAGGAAGCGGCAAAATCGTCATTAATAAACGTGAACTCGATAATTATTTCCC
>CAZHNZ010000028.1:0-38094 GCA_964534355.1 uncultured Parabacteroides sp. | reverse complement strand
ACAATATCGGAAGATTCGTCTTTATAAATCAATTAATTGTATTAAATTTGCACGATTTTTTGGTGCTCATTTTACACCGGACACAATAAGTTTCAGACACAAGGCTTATCCGTAAGCTCAAACTTATTCTGCCCGATGTGGCGCGATAAAAATATTTTACACTTAATCCTTTAATTTACAACGGAAAATGAAAGTTTTAAAGTTTGGTGGCACTTCTGTAGGTTCCGCACAAAGAATGAAAGATGTAGCCAAATTAATTTGCAATGGAGAAAGAAATGTAGTGGTTCTTTCTGCCATGTCGGGTACCACCAATACCCTCGTTGAAATTTCCGATTATCTT
Organism: uncultured Parabacteroides sp.; assembly: GCA_964534355.1. Taxonomy (GTDB): domain Bacteria; phylum Bacteroidota; class Bacteroidia; order Bacteroidales; family UBA7332; genus CAXXIC01. Next base: position 37,754 of record CAZHNZ010000028.1, on the reverse strand, counting down.
TACAAAAAGAATCCGGACGGTGCAAACGAAATTATTATCAAGCTTGAGAAGAAGTACAAGCAAATTGTTGACGAACTGTTTTCGACAGAAGAATATAAAAAGAAGACGTTGGATGTATTGAAGTCTATTTTCAATGATATCCGGGCCTTGTCTCAGAATCTGTTTACCTTATTCGAAGAAAAAATTGTTTTGGCTCAGGGAGAATTGATGTCAACAGTGATGGTAAACAACTACCTGAATGAAACAGGCGTTAAGTCGGTATTATTACCCGCTTTAGAGTACATGCGTACTGATAAAAACGCTGAACCTGATTTAGCATATATCAAAGAAAACCTGGCTAAGCAACTGGCCATGTACCCCGATGCTGAGCTTTTTATTACTCAGGGATACATTTGCAAGAATGCATACGGCGAAATTGACAACCTGCAACGCGGCGGAAGCGACTATACAGCTTCATTGATTGGTGCAGCAATCATGTCGGAAGAAGTTCAGATATGGACGGATATTGATGGTATGCACAACAATGACCCACGTTTTGTGGACAAAACGGCACCTGTCAGACAACTCAATTTTGACGAAGCTGCTGAGTTGGCCTATTTTGGAGCTAAAATTTTGCATCCAACCTGTATATTGCCTACCAAGTTGGCGAATATTCCGGTAAGATTGCTCAATACGATGGAGCCTTCTGCACCCGGCACATTGATTTGCAACGAATCTGAACCCAACAAAATAAAAGCGGTGGCTGCCAAAGATGGTATCACGGCTATCCGTATCAAATCGGGCAGAATGTTGTTGGCATACGGTTTCCTGAGAAAAGTATTCGAAATATTTGAAAGCCATCAGACTGCCATTGATATGGTGACAACCTCTGAGGTGGGTGTTTCATTGACGATAGACAATACCAAACGTCTGGATGACATTGTAAATGATCTGAAAAAATTCGGTACTGTTTCTGTCGACAAAGAGATGGTTATTATCTGTGTAACCGGAGATTTGCAATGGACTAATCTTGGCTTTGAAGCACAGGTTGTGAATGCTTTGAAAGAGATACCTGTACGGATGATTTCTTACGGTGGAAGCAACTACAACATTTCATTCCTGGTAAAAGCAGAAGACAAAAAACGTTCGTTGCAGGCATTGAGCGACCATTTGTTTAACGAATAATAACGGCCGGATATTTCGGCTCAGAATATTGAATACATTAAGACGCAATGAACCATGAAAACGCATTTATTCATGGGGATATTGCGTCTTTATCTTAGATAGTTAGTTGATGAGTGTACCCTGGCATCAGGAGTATAATTTCCTTTAATTTAGTAATAAATAAAGACATAAAATATGAATACAAAAGGAAAATTCCCGGTTGAAAAGTTTAATAGTCTACAGACACCGTTTTATTTTTACGATACCGATCTGCTCAGAGAGACTCTGAACACAGTAAACAGAGAATCGCAAAAGTACGAAAACTATCATGTACATTATGCCATCAAGGCCAATGCGAATGGTAAATTGCTGACCATCATCAAAGAAAATGGATTGGGTGTCGATTGCGTCAGTGGTGGCGAAATACAGGCTGCTCTTAATGCCGGTTTTGCAGCCGAAAAGATTGTTTTTGCCGGTGTTGGAAAATCAGATTGGGAGATTAATCTGGGTCTGGACAACAACATTTTCTGTTTCAATGCAGAATCTATTCCCGAGTTAGAAGTGATCAACGAGCTGGCTGCTGCAAAGGGCAAAGTTGCAGCAATTGCACTTCGTATCAACCCCGATGTTGCCGCGAATACGCACCACTATATCACCACCGGACTGAAAGAGAACAAGTTTGGAATTAGCCTGACTCATTTGCATGAAGTGATTGATGTCGTTGCTAAATTAAATAATCTGAAATTAATTGGACTTCATTTTCACATTGGATCGCAAATTACAGATATGAGCGATTTTCAAAGTTTATGTGTTCGTATCAATGAATTGCAGGATCAACTGACCGCAAGAGAGGTAAAACTGGAGATTATAAATGTAGGCGGCGGATTGGGTATCGACTATCAAAATCCAAACAGTGAGCCAATGCCCGATTTCAGCAGCTATTTTGCCACATTCAGCAAATACCTGAAACTTAATCCGGGACAAAGTCTTCACTTCGAGCTGGGTCGCTCTATTGTTTGTCAGAGTGGTAGCCTCGTTACCCGCGTGCTTTATGTAAAAGAGGGTGTAAATAAGAAATTCGCCATTGTAGATGCCGGAATGACTGATCTGATTCGCCCGGCACTGTATCAGGCTTATCACAAGATTGAAAATATCAGTTCGGAAGAGACGACTGAAGCATACGATGTAGTAGGACCAATTTGTGAATCGTCGGATACTTTTGGTAAAGAAGTAGTCCTGAATAAAACAAAACGCGGCGATTTTATCGCTTTGCGTTCGGCCGGTGCCTACGGAGAAATAATGGCTTCGCAATACAATTGCAGAACTCTTCCCGGCGCATTTTACTCAGAAGATTTTGTGTAAATAGCCTTATTTCAGCAAGATAAATAATTGAGGTATTCTTCATGCGGAACGTGTGAAGGATACCTCTCTTTTGTGTTAAACAAGTAACAACGAATTAGAAAAAATGCTACCTTTGCAGAATATAAAAAAAGAAAAGGGAACATCTATGAAACGGTATTTTTCAATCATTATAACAGCACTCTTATTCGTATCTATCTGTTTTACGGCCTGTTCTGACAAGAATAGCGGAAACACAGATGAGGATAGTATTGGTTTTGATTCGTTGATTATAAAGGAAAAGAAACATCTGTTTAACGATACAACAAAATCGTTTGCCACAGTACAATTTAATCTGAAATTGCCTCAGGCTTCAACACCCGAAAAGAGCCGGCAGTTTATATACAAAAGTTTTCTGAACTCATTGTTTGAAGTGGCCGATACTCATCAAACCATTGAAAAGGTTGCCGAAATATACATTCGCAATTATTTCAACGACTACATCAAGCTGGAGAAGGATTACCTTGATCTTCAAAAGAAGCACAAAACACTGAACGAGGAAGATGCCGAATATGCCTCTTCTGAAACTCTTTTTTCGTACGAGAACAACATTAAACTGGAGATTACTTACAATAAGAACGGGGTGTTGAGTTATGTCGTGAGACGCTACGAATATACAGGTGGTGCGCACGGTATGAATACAGACACCTACACAACATTGCTGGTTGAACAGGGTAAAACAATAAAGCAAGAAGATCTTTTTGATGAAGAGAACTACGAAAAACTGGCCACATTGATTGTCAATAATTTAGTAAAAGCAAATAGTGTGGAAGACCCGTCGAAGCTGGAAGAAATTGGTTTTTTCAGTGTGAAAGAAATTATGCCCAATGGAAATATATCTGTATGTGACAAAGGAATCACCTGGTCGTATAATCCGTATGATATTGCAGCCTATGCCATTGGCACAGTGGCAATTACAGTTCCATACAAAGAACTCAAACCCTATTTCAAACCCAATCATCCTCTGACCGATTTTATAAATATAATTCAATGAATATAATTCTGAAATATTTTCCCGAACTGACAGACACTCAGAAAACACAGTTTGCGGCCCTGTTCGATTTGTATACCGACTGGAACAACAAAATTAATTTGATTTCCCGAAAAGATATCGAAAATCTATACACGCACCATGTGCTTCACTCGCTGGGTATAGCCAAATTGATCTCATTTAAAGCCGGCACCGAGATAATGGATGTGGGTACCGGTGGTGGATTTCCCGGAATACCACTGGCTATACTTTTCCCCGAAAGTACATTTCATCTGGTCGACCGTATTGGTAAAAAAGTAATGGTGGCCGGAGAGGTTGCAGCTGCAATAGGGCTCACCAACGTGACAACCCGTCATTGTGGTGCAGAAGAAGAAAAAAGAAAGTTCGATTTTGTGGTCAGTCGTGCGGTGATGCCTTTGGGCGATTTGGTTCGTATTATTCAAAAAAACATAAAAAAAGAGCAAATCAACAGCCTTCCCAACGGATTGATTTGTTTAAAAGGTGGTGAGTTACAGAGTGAAACAAAACCATTTAAAAATAAAGTTCTGGAGGTTGATTTGAAAACCAACTTCAAAGAGGAATTTTTTCTGACCAAGAAGGTTGTTTATGTGCCTCTTTGATGGGCTTTACCGATTAGTTAGCAACGATTAATTATTTTAAATCTGACAGATATGAAGATAAAAACATTTGTTTTTAATTTAGTAGAAGAGAATACATACCTATTATATGATGACAGCAATGAATGTGTTATAATTGATGCCGGATGCCATAAACCGGACGAAAAACAAGAGTTGAAGGATTTTATCTACGACAACGAATTGGATGTTAAACACCTGATAAATACACACCTGCATTTCGACCATTGCTTTGGCGCCAATTTTGTTTGCGATACATTTGGAGTTGAATTGTCGGCTCATAGTATGGATGAAGATTTTCTGAAACATCTGCCTGAGCAGGCGGCCCGTTTCGGTTTTAAAATAACAGAACCGACCCCTAAAATCGGGAATTACATCAAAGAAGGAGATATAATTTCCTTTGGTCGTCAGAATCTGAAAGCTATACACGTGCCCGGTCATTCGCCGGGAAGTATTGTATTGTATAACGAAAAAGAGGGGCTTCTTTTTACCGGTGATGTGCTTTTTCAACGAAGCATCGGTCGCACAGATTTACCCGGAGGCAATTTCGATTTGTTGATTTCGGGAATCAAAAACAAACTGTTTGTGCTACCTGACACAACAAGAGTTTTCCCCGGTCATGGCCCCGAAACAACCATTGGTTTTGAGAAAGCGAATAACTTCTACGTCAAATAGATCTGTTTTGTGTTGAGCATTTTCAATATTTCCCCACCCCATTATTACGAATGAAATGAATAAAGCACTTTTTTCTGATCGTCACATTGGAATTTCATCTCAGGATTCTGAGATTATGTTCGACAAACTGGGTGTACTATCGACAGAAGAACTACTCAACCAAACAATCCCGGGAAATATCCGGTTGCAACAACCGCTGAATTTGCCCGCGGCGATGAGCGAACAAGAGTATGCATCGCATATTCACGACGTTGCTCTTCGCAACAAAACATTCAAAAACTTTATTGGTCAGGGCTGGTATGGTACCTATATGCCTGCCCCTATACAGCGTAATGTATTTGAAAATCCGGTTTGGTACACCTCATACACGCCCTATCAGGCAGAAATTTCGCAAGGCAGATTAGAGGCCTTGTTGAATTTTCAGACCGTGATCATGGAGTTGACCGGCATGAATCTGGCCAATTGTTCGTTGCTGGACGAAGCTACTGCTGCTGCCGAGGCTGCATTGATGATGTACAATCTGCGCGATAAGGAGCAGCAAAAAAGGGGTGCCAATAGGCTCTTGGTTGACCGGAAAATGTTTCCTCAAACTCTGGCTGTCCTGAAAACCCGCACCGAATTGCAGGGTATTGATCTGCAAATAGCTGATTATAAAAACTTTGATTTTACAGATAATGTGTTTGGTATATTGCTTCAATATCCAAACAGCGACGGTTCGATAGAAAATTATGCTCAATTAACCGAACAAGCCGGTAACGCAAAAATAAAAGTGGGGGTCGCCGCTGATATTCTGAGTCTGGCGCTACTTGTACCACCCGGAGAATGGGGTGCTGATATAGTGTTCGGAAGCACACAGCGTTTCGGAATCCCGATGTTTTACGGGGGACCCTCTGCGGCCTATTTTGCAACGCGTGACGAATTTAAACGCAGTGTTCCGGGTCGTATTATTGGTATTTCCAAAGATGCGAATGGCAAACAGGCATTGCGCATGGCGCTTCAAACCCGGGAGCAACACATCAAACGGGAAAAAGCAACATCCAATATTTGTACTTCGCAGGCGCTTTTGGCAACCATGGCCGGCTTTTATGCAATCTATCACGGCTACAACGGAATTCGAGAAATTGCGGAACGCATACACTTTATGACCGCAAAAATTGCCGCTGAGCTATCAAAGATGAAGTATGAAACAGGCGATAAAAACTATTTCGACACACTGACTATTTCTGTTTCGGATGAAGCAGAACATCAAAATATTCGCGCAGCTGCACTGGCTGCCGAAGTCAATCTCAACTATTCGGCCAACGGTGTGATTAAACTAAGCATCGACGAAACGACTACGCCGGATGATGTTCAGACATTGTTGCATATTTTCGCAAAAGGGAAAAACTACCATCCGGATTTTTCAACCGGAATAGAAGAGATAATCAGATTAGATGCTGCATTTCTGCGCACAAAAGAGTTATTGAAACAAGAGGTTTTCAATAATTTTCGCACAGAAACAGAGCTGATGCGATACATCAAAAAACTAGAAAGAAGAGATATATCATTGACTCACTCGATGATATCTCTGGGTTCGTGCACGATGAAACTCAATGCGGCGTCTGAGTTATTGCCGCTGAGCCGGGCCGAATTTCAGAATATTCACCCGTTGTCGCCGGCCGATCAAACAGAAGGGTATAACTACATTATTTCTGAGTTGAGCCAATATCTTTCGGAAATAACCGGATTGAAGGGTGTTAGTTTTCAGCCCAACTCGGGTGCTGCCGGCGAGTATGCCGGTCTGCGCGTGATTCATGAATATCAGAAAAGCATGGGTGAAGGATCGAGGACAAAAGTATTGATTCCCTCATCGGCACACGGCACAAACCCGGCAAGTGCGGTGCAGGCCGGATATGATGTGGTGGTGGTGAAATGTTCCGAAAACGGCGATGTTGACCTGGACGATTTAAGGGAAAAGGCAGAGCTCTATCAATCTGAGCTTGCAGCCTTTATGCTAACCTACCCTTCAACACACGGAATTTTCGAAACTCATATCATCGAAATGTGTGAAGTAATACACGCACACGGTGGACAAGTCTATATGGATGGTGCCAACATGAATGCGCAGGTAGGATACACTCATCCGGGCATCATCGGTGTGGATGTTTGTCACCTCAATTTGCATAAAACGTTTGCGATTCCGCACGGTGGTGGCGGTCCGGGCGTCGGTCCCATTTGTGTAGCTGAGCATCTGATTCCTTTTTTGCCAAAAACAACTCTTGCTGTTCCGCAGAGTGGCATTACCGTGTCATCGGCGCCGTTTGGTAGTGCAGGTGTTCTGCCTATCACCTACGGCTACATCCGCATGATGGGTGCTGATGGACTGCGCAAAGCCACTGCAACGGCCATATTGAGTGCCAATTATATTGCGGAGAGGTTGAAGGATAGCTATGGGATTCTTTTTCGGGGTGAACAAAACCGGATTGGCCACGAGTTGATTCTGGAATGCCGGAAAATTAAATCGGAAACAGGCATAACTGAAACGGATATTGCTAAACGACTAATAGACTATGGTTTTCATGCCCCTACCCTCTCTTTTCCGGTGGCAGGAACCCTGATGATTGAACCTACCGAAAGCGAAAGCAAAGCCGAACTTGACCGTTTTTGTGATGCAATGCTGATGATTTATGCCGAGATTAAAGAGATACAATCCGGTGAAATGCCCAAAGATAACAATGTATTAATACATGCCCCGCACCCGGAATACGAGGTGACGGCTGATGTGTGGAATCACCCATACAGCCGCGAAAAGGCCGCTTATCCGTTGTCGTGGATCCGTGAAAATAAGTTTTGGGTAAATGTTGCCCGCATTGATAATGCATTCGGAGACAGGAATTTGATGTGTGGATGCGAGTAAGATAATTAATAATTAAAAATTAATAATTAATAGGGCGCAAAGCGTAAATCACAAACTGCTGATAAACTGAATTTAAATACAAATATATAGATGAAAACAATTACACAAAGAGTCAGAGAGGGCGAAAAGCTTGTATCGGATGGTGCATGGGGTACATTCCTGTTGGCCAAAGGGCTGAAACCGGGTGAATGTCCCGAATTGTGGAATATCACCCGAAGAAATGATGTGTATGATATTGCCAAAGGTTATGTAGATGCCGGTGCCAATATGGTGAAAACGAATAGCTTTGGCGGTAGCCGTTTCAAGCTGGAGCATTACGGATTTGGCGACAGAGTGACCGAATTCAATCAGGCTGCGGCACAGATATCGAGAGAGGCAGCCGGCGAAAATGCGTATGTTATCGCATCCGTTGGTCCGACCGGCAAAATATTAATGATGGGCGATGTGACCGAAGAGGAGCTTTACGATGCATTCAAAGAGCAGTCGCTTGCTTTGGAGGCCGGTGGCGCAAACGCTATTCTGGTAGAGACAATGTCGGATCTCGATGAAGCCCGCATAGCTGTGAAAGCAGCAAAAGAGAATACGCAATGCGAGGTTTTCTGCACCATGACATTCGAAAAAACAGCTGCCAATGAGTTCCGGTCCATGATGGGCGTTTCGCCGGCCGATATGGTGGGCACATTAGTAGAGGCCGGTGCAGACATCATTGGGGCTAACTGCGGAAACGGTATTGAAGGAATGATCAGCATTGTGAACGAAATCAGATCGGTCAACAAAGATATTCCGGTTATTATTCATGCTAACGCCGGATTGCCACAATGTGGTGCCGATGGCCATACTGTATTTCCTGAAACACCCAATGATATGATTGTTCATTTACCGGAACTTCTTTCGGCGGGCACCAACATTATCGGCGGTTGCTGCGGCACTACACCGGGGCATATTCACCGGATTTCAGATTTGGTAAATGAGAAATAACCAACTGATTAACAGATAATAAAAACGCCGACTGATTCGAAAACGAATAGCCGGCGTTTTTTGTGTCGAATTATTGATCAACTAAAAAACAAACTTCTTTACCTGAGCACCTATTTTAAGTATATAGACCTGATGAGCCGGTAAAGTGAAGCTGTGTGTTCCGGGTTTCAGAATCTCTGAGCGAATAATACGGCCCGAATAATCGGATATAACCATCTTTTCTGATTTTGGAATATCAATGATAAGTTGATTGGTGGCTGCATTCCGGCTTGCGGTAAATCCGTTTTCAACATCCTGTGACGTCGGCAAAATAGAAGTAGAAGTATTGCCACCCTTGAATTTAAAAGAGATAACCCCATTATTCTCAGCAATCTGGGTGATAGGCATCTCTGTGGCCACTCCCGCCCACGAAAGCGAATTGGGAGAAGATATATCTGTAAATGAGGTTACATTCGATGTGCCCGGAAATGGGTCTCCCTTCAACCCGCTCCAATACACCGTGGCGCCATCGGTTACAGGTTGGCCCAATCCATCGGCTTCAATCACATCCACACATTGATGATCGGCATACGCATTTATTTCGTTGTTTGCCCAACGGGTGGACATCGCGGCAGTCTTATCGATGTGGTAGATCAACATACCGTGATGTGGCAAACCCAAATCCCAACCCGATAACTGACGATTTTCAATCAGAAAATATTCGTTAGCAGTTTTTGTCTGAATCTTGTAAAACTGATTCGTCGAAATCGGATTGAGGGTAATATTTGCCGCGCTGGTAAGCAATGTTGAGGATGCCCAGCCCAACACTTCGCGTTCCAGTCCGATATAATTACAGGGTGTTTTACCATCATTATTGAAGCAACCGGATGCCATTACACTCCATTCATTCACATCAAATGCCTGTCCGTTGGTTTCGTAATCGGTATCGTAAAGATCATCCAAACCCAAAGAGTGTGAAAATTCGTGACAGGCAGTTCCGATGGCATCAATAATTGTATCCTTATTTCCAATCAACTCACTCGAACAGGAATATTTACCAATCCGCTTACCATCGAGCTTTGTTGTTTTATTTACTACCCAAGCATGTGGCCAGATTGTATTTTCAGAAGCATCCTCTGCCTCTGAGTACCCGGCATATATCACATAAACATTATCAACTACTCCATCAGAATTGGCATCATAATTAGCAAAATTTACCTGACCATCGAGCAATTGGCACGCTTCAAAGACCATTTCATCCGGATGAAGATCATATCCATCAGCGTCATTTGCTCCGTAATAGGCCATTTTTTTGGATAGAGTAACCGGGCCAAAGACATCGAACACCGGATCAAATTTTCCGGTAGAATTATCCGAAAAATATTTCTTCACACTACCCGTAGCACCATCCAATGTGTAATTTACTGAATTAAATTGCTCATTAAAACGGGAGTTGGAGTAAAAACAAGCCGTATCCGAGAAATTAACCAATACTACAAGGTAACGGGTGTTAGTGGCTGATGTCGAACGCATTGTCGATTGAGGTATCCCCACCCGTCGCTGAGCTTTCAGGCTTCCGGCTCTGAGTTTCCGTTGCGCCCCAAAGGTCATATGGGATTCTATTGTCTTCAGAAAGTTTCTTTCTTTTAATGATCGCTGCGAGAGATTTGTAGCCGGTATATCTGACGCTACCAGTTCACCGCTTTCATCCCTTTTTGCATAGGTCAGATAACCACTTTTGCCCGGCAACAAAACAAAACCGTCCGGAGTGGTTCGATAATGAAAAAACTCATCCCCTTTCAGTATAACCATCAATTTTTGCCCATCGGGTTGGGTAAACACGCTTGTTTTTTTGCGGGTAGGTATGGCGTGAACAGAGCCCAAAGAGAATAGAGCAAAGAGTAGAACCAGAAATTTTTCCTTCATATTAGTCTTTTAAATCTGAAAATTATTCGCCTTACAACTACAATAATTATCAGCCATTAACACTGTTGATTTGATATAATCGAACTCTGTTTCAAAAGCATTGCTAAAATAATTCTGTCCGATATTTTCCGTTATTTGAGATTCTGTCCATAGTTTACCGCCCTTTAACTCCTTGCTTTTCAGCACCTTTTCGCTGTCCAGGCAAACCATAAACAGATAATTCAATCGTTTATTGGCCCCCTCACTATGCTGATACTTTAGCAAAAATCGCGGTTGAAATTTTGTTTTCCCGATGTAATTTAATAAAATTCGATTGACAGCATCAGTCACATTTTCTCCATAATTTACATAATCTTCTATTGCCAGACACATTTTGCCCACCTCAAATATATATTCTTTAGGCCTTTCTCTTAAATAGATCTTTTTGTCATATTTCAACAAAACCCGAACTATCGGATGTAAGAAGTTTTTATCGCTTTCTATACTTTCGCTCAATGCCACATGCCCTATTACACGGGCCGAATCATCAATAATGGGTACAAACCGCTCTTTTCCCATTTGTTTACCAATCCATTTTATATTCATATATTCTATAAAACCAATTATGAAAACGGCTATTGGAAACAACAAATGTACAACAAAGAGCATTATACCGGATTCTTCTGTCTGAAATGCATATTTGTAAAACAAAAGTATGATGACATGGAGAGGAATAAAGACCATCAAAATACCGGACACAAAGAAATAGAGCTGCAAAGCTGGTTTAAACGCTATTTTAATGCTTACTTTTAAATTGTTGTCGAAAAAACGTTGAATCCGGTTTTCTTCCATTTTTATGATGGCTAAAAGCAGGAAAAAAAGTGTTTCAAGAAATATATTCGAATATTCACTGACAACATTTTCGGTCGAAAACAACAATATAGGTGTAAACAAAACCAATGAAAACAGAGAAGTAAGAGCAAAAAGCTGAAAAACACGTTTTCCCAGCATTTTGACAAAGAAGAAAAAAAGTATAGCACCATACAAAATCGAGAATGCCAATGATTTACTCAAATCAATGTATTCGGTAAGAATGGCAAAAAGTATGATGGGAGAAATACCTGTTATCGGATTGTAAAAAATTCTTTCGTAATTTTTCTTGAGCATATATCCAAGGCTTTGGTTATCATTTATAATAGTAACACATAAATCACCATTTCGATAATGAAATTTCGGCCATTTTTTGTTTTTTCACACATAAGTAGCCAATATGTACACATTTGCAAAAAAAGAAATGGTGCCTTTCGTTTAATGATTAAACCTACTGCCTGTCAAAAAAACTTTAACTGTTAATACAGCCAGTCTGTTAGTTTATTTTCAATATAAATGTCTATTTTTGGAGCTATAAATTATGTAAAGAAAATATGGAAAAATCTATTTTTGAGCTTCGCATGAAAGTACGCGATTATGAGTGTGATAGTCAGGGTATTGTAAATAACTCTGTTTATCAAAATTATCTTGAACATACCAGACACGAGTATTTGGAGTCTCTGGGCGTTAAGTTTATTGACCTGCATAATATGGGTATTGATCCGGTAGTGGCCCGTATAGACATTCAATACAAAACGCCCTTGAGAGGTGGCGATGAGTTTATTTGCAAAATTTATGTACAGAAAGAAGGGATAAAATATACGTTCTATCAAAATATTTACAGGGCATCCGACAACGAGCTTTCTATAAAAGCCAAAGTAGAGACCGTTTGCCTCGAAAATGGAAAACTTACCCGGGGGGAATATTTTGACAAAGTATTCTCGGGACATTCAAAATAAGGTGTATGAGTTCTACTGAATTACATCATTTAATTGCATTGCTTCAGATTAAGGGCGTGGGACATATCACCGCCCGAAATCTGATTCAGGTATTGGGAAGCAGCGAGGCCGTTTTTCGGGAGAAAGCGGCCAACTTGTCGCGTATTCAGGGAATCAGCACAACACTTGTGCAGGAGATAAAAAAAGCTGAACCCCTGAAGCGTGCAGAAGCTGAAATGCACTTTGTAGAAAAGAACCAGATAAAACCGCTGGTGTTTAATGAGCCCGACTATCCCCAAAGATTAAATGAATGCGTGGATGCGCCTTTGCTCCTGTTTTACAAAGGTAATGCAGACCTGAACTGCAAAAAAACACTCAGTCTGGTGGGCACCCGCAACGCAACCGAATACGGCAAAGCGGCCACCGAAAAACTGATTGAAGAGATTTCATCACTTTATCCGGATATACTGATAATCAGTGGAATGGCCTATGGCATTGATATTATTTCGCACAAAGCAGCTCTTAGCCAAAACATGAGTACAATTGGAGTGATGGCTCACGGACTCGATCGCATTTACCCCGCTGCACACCGAAAGACGGCGGTGGAGATGGTCACGCAAGGAGGTCTGCTCACAGAGTATGTGAGTGGTACGATTCCCGACAGACAGAATTTTGTGATGCGCAACAGAATTGTAGCCGGACTATCGGATGCCTTGGTGGTGGTAGAATCGGCTCAAAAAGGGGGTGCATTGATTACCGCCGAAATTGCCAACAGCTACAACAAAGATGTATTTGCGATACCGGGACGAATAACAGACATTTCGTCGGAAGGATGCAACAACTTAATTCAAAGCAACAAAGCCATACTGATACGCCATGCGGAGGATTTGCTAAACAGCATGGGTTGGAACAGAGCCAGATCGGCTAAGAAAATTGTTCAGAAAGAGATTTTTGCCGTTTTGACCGACGATGAAAGCCTGATTTCTAAGCATCTCGACTATCACGAAGCCAAACAAATTAACACGCTCAGTATAGATTGCAATATGCCGGTGTATAAATTGTCGTCCACACTTCTGGAGATGGAATTCAAAGGATTGGTGAAATGTATGCCGGGAGGTTCTTACCTTCTTCTCTGAAACATTTTTTACGAAATAGTTTTTTATTCTCAGGAAAATTATCTACTTTTGCAATCCGAAAGGGGATGTTAGCTCAGTTGGTTTAGAGCGCTTGCTTGACAGGCAAGAGGTCACTGGTTCGAATCCAGTACGTCTCACTACTTATAATCAGGCACTTACATAAAAATGTAGGTGCTTTTTTTATTGTTAATACATTGAACACTTTTCTGTTATTTATGCTACATACAGACAAAAGTTTGGACAATTTATTTCTATTGTAAAATGTTGAAAATCAGAGATAAATAATAAATGGATCAAAAAAAAGAAAGTGAACCTGGACAAAAGTTTGGACAATTAGCTTATCTCACCTCTTTTCTTTAATTCATCAAATCCGATTTTCATTGCTTTATCAATAATAATGCGTCTTTCTCTGTAGTCATCACTTAGCGAATAATAAGTGCCACTACCTATACCTGACGAATATAATAATTTAGCTTCAACCATTTTTTCAATGAAATATTTTATTTTACGTCTGGTGATATGACCTTCGAAAAGCTTAACAAAATCTGCCATTTTTGCTTTGTTGTGTTTTTCTAAGTACATTTGAACGATAGAAAATGCTTGGTTTGCATCCCAATCTGTCAATTTAGAATATTCCACTTTTTTATCTGCAAATTCGTAATAATCTTTACATAGAATATAAGTTTGACCTTTTGTTTTTCCTATGGCTTCAATAAGAACTCTTTGTTTTAGTTTTTCAACTATGGACTTATCTAATTCACTTTTATCAAAGCCTTTTCTGATTTTATTTAATGTCACAATTTCAAAAACCGAAAGTTTATTTTCATCCGACAAAGAATCCTGAACAGTTTTAATGAATAAGGCAAATGCTTTGTCTTCAATTTCGGCAGATAAAGAAAGAGTAACTGTAAAAGCATCGCTTTTAGAATAATCAGGATCGGGTTTGCCCTCTGAGAGTGTGTTTAAAAAGATTCTATCAACACCTTGACCAGACCTTTCTACCAAACCTGTTTTGGATAACACATCGGTCAATAGTCTATTTCGTGGCGTACTTGGAACAGTAAGCAAGTTCTCCAATGAAACGCCATGAGGAAAACCACCCATACTGATAATACTCATTTCGAGTGGATACTGTTTTATTACCGTTTCACTTTGTCGTTTGTAATCTCTGTGTGAAATAGCATTGTTCAGTGCCTCTCGTATTACTTCTTCGTTAAACAAGGGGATTTCGAAAGTATTAAATATACCTTCCCGTACTGGAATTGACCCATTTCGCATATTAATCAAATCCCATAATTTCTCAATCATTACAAAAAACGGTTGTTGGAATTTCACTCGTTTATCAAAATGAATTTGAGATTCATTGGTGCGATATTCATGCATAATGGCAGCTTGAGGCAGTCTTTCTTTGATAACTTCTTCTTTTGCCAACAGTATTAAAGCAGCATTGGTTAAGTTGCCAGATCTAATTAAGTCCAGATCAGAAAGGACTTGTTCATTCGAAAGACCTCTAAATCCGGGATTTTTTTGTTTCGTTGCATATTTTTCTTTCATAATGTCAATAGCTGATTGGTCTAAATCGGCTATTGTTAATCCCTGACAAATTTGTTGAGAAAAATCAGGTTCCTGTTCCTGAATAATTTTGAGGTAAACTTCATCAGACATTGGTTTCAATTCTTCTCCCACTCGCATTAAAGCAATATCTTCAAATTTAAAGACTCTACCTAGCGGACGAGCTACTACATCGATAACAAGAATGCGATTGTTCGCTTCATCAAATAATTCATACACATCTGTGCGGATACCAGTATCATTATAAATATCAGATTCTAACTTCCCTATTGCTCCTTCGCATTGCTTTGTGCCAATTACTTCATGTGGATATTTATCATGCATTCCGATAACAAGAGAGCCACCACCTTCATTACAAAGTGCAGTAACATATCCTAATATGCATCTTCGTCTGTCTTTTGGTTCCGACCGACCTCCACCATTGTAGGCGATATTACCACCTTCCCCCTTTTTAAATTCAACCTTGTCTTCGGATTCTTTCAAAAATTTCAGTTGTTCAATTGTTTTTCGCATAGTGTTAACTTGGACAATTTTTGGACAATTTAATTCATCGTATATTACTGAATATCTGCATTATAAATAGCATTTCCGAACAAAACTGAACAAAAAGACAGTTCTTTTGGACAATTAGATTTACTCCCTCGACACAGCAATATCATAATACGGCAACAGCACTTCATCTTCCATCATCAGATTGTTGGGGATGGTATTGCCTACGGATACAATGGCTGCAAAATCCTTGTCATATTACAACAGTAGTTGCATTGTCTTTTGCCTAATGAACAGGTTAATAATGCTACCCCTTAAATATACAACTTGCAAAGATAGTTTTTTATTTGGAGTAGTGACTATTGAAAATTCTGATTTTAGTGATATTAAACCGGATAGCCATATTGATTATATTGATGTGCCATTTACCAAACTCATCACTGTCGAACACTATATTATCCATCAAAAAAAACGGCCAAACCCAAAGTCTGACCGTTTAAATTTTAAATATCAACAAACATCACTCGCTCAGGCAGTAGCCTGAACAGCTGTTTTGTTCGTTTCGGCGGTTGCATCTTCCGACGACGAATCCGGTGAGGCCGTTTGCGCTTTCTGTTTTTTTCGCAGATCGCGCAGTACGCTCTCCAATACAGCCGCCAGCTTCTGCCACTCCTCCTTTGCGCTCGATTTGGCCTGAATGCGCACGAAACGATTAAAAACCATCATCGAACTCCTCAGATTCTGCTCCATCAGTCGCGACGATTCTTTGTTTTCGTGTACCATCCATGCTGTTTTCCGGCTCTTTACCTCCGCCTCCTTGGCGATTGCCTCTTTAAGCTTCTGATAGTTGGTTTCACTCTTCGCCGCCTTTATCAACGCCTGCATACCCTCACCCTCCAGATTCCGCATTATCTTGTGCAGTAGTCCGGTAGAATCTTCGTACTTACACCACTGAATCGACCGGGGCATCACATCCACCAACCCCAACAGCTGATTCACCGCATCTCCAAGCGCCGCATCGACCGACCGCCTGTTGCCCCGCAAAAAATCAAGCCATTCTGTGTACTGTGCATTACGTTTTTCCACCGAATCTTTGTGATCTTTCATCACGTCCCTGTACTCAGTACTTCCAAGCGAATCCTGATAACGGGAAAAATTACTTTCGAAAAGTAAATAACTGGCCTCGCTTTGCAACAAGGCAATACCACTCTCTTTAACTTCGTTTTGGAATCTCGTTGCTGCAACGATCATCCGGTTTTGAATAGATAAATTTGGTTTCATCTGTTCTTTTTTTAATTTATTGATATTTGAGTTTTTTACTGCCACGAGATTTCGTGTCTGAAAAACTTACACGAATTTAACAAATTCAGAAATACATATTTAACATCACTTATATTATAGTGTTAAATTATCAGTTTATAACCCAAAACTGCATATTTAAAAATTTCAGAATAAAAAACCTATACTAAAAATGCCATCAATGGTGATGCAGCAACCACCGCACAAAGAATAAATGCCATCAATGATGATGCAGCAACTACCGCACCTACAAAAAATCACATCAATGGTGATGCAGCAACTATTGCACAAAGACAAAATCCGATCAATGGTAATGCAGCAACTACCGCACGAAGAAAAATCCGATCAATTGTGATGCTGCAACTACTGCACGAAGAAAAAATCCCATCAATGGTGATGCAGCAACTACCGCACCAACAAAAAATCCGATCAATAGTGATGCTACAACTATTGCACGAAGAAAAATGCCATTTCAACAAATAAAACCCTACCCTACCCTTGTTCGATTCCGAAGAAACCACTACATTTGCGCCGGATAAGTAATTATCCGAAAGACATGTGAAAATAACGTATAGCGTTTAGATATTATTCTTGTATCGGAAATCGGCAAAATTTCAAATCAGTCAAGAATGGTAGCGATAGCGCTCACGTTCCGTATAGGGGCGTGGGGCTGTTGTCTATTTGACTGAAGGTGTTTGCCGATACCTCGATACAGATAGATTGACAGTGCTCACGCCTTCTTTGTGATCTCCCGCATCCTCCGCGGGCTATCACCCTCTGGTCGTTTGTATCTGTATGTAGAAATTGTGGGGTGTACAACAGACGAAAAAATGCTGCCGGAAATAAGAGATAGTTAAATATCTGGTACTGTTCAAAACTTTTTACTTATAATGATATTAAATACAATTATTATTTGTAATATTGCGGTGATGATAATAATTGTCATGTATAGATTCGATAGAATTGATATTGCGCAATTATTAGTAATTAACTGTTCGTTATAATTATCATAGAATAAGATGTATTCCGACGAAGTGATTAATAATTTACTAATGAACAAATAATACCAAAAATGTCAAAAACAAAGAGAGAAACTCATTGGATTCCCTTAGCAGATTTAATGACCGTTTTGATGGTGATATTTCTTTTAATGTCAATCTCATATATGGTAATGAAGAATAAGCCAATAAAAGAATATAAGGAGTCAAAAGAAAAATTATACAACGAACTCAAGAATGTATTTGAAAAAGATTTTGACAAATGGCAGTTAAAGTTAGATAACGACTTGTCCATAAAATTCACAAATCCTCAGGTTCTTTTCAAGGAAGGTAGTTCTGAGATAACTCCGAGATTTAAATCAATATTATCCGACTTTTTGCCTAAATATCTGAATATCGTGTTGCAAGAAAAATATAGAGGAAAAATTGCAGAAATAAGAATTGAAGGACACACAGATACCATACCGATTGATATGAATGGAGATCCATATATTGATAATATGAAATTATCGCAAGATCGTGCTAGAAATGTATTAGCATTTTTGAGATCACAAAAATATTACATTTCTTTAAGTGATGACAAGAAATCACTTTTACAATATTGGATAACCGCAAATGGGTTATCCTACGGAAGAACAGTTGATAAAAACGATAGCTTAACCTTTAAAAGCAAACTAAAAATAAATAACGAAAAATCCAGGAGAGTAGAGTTTAGAATCGTAACATCGAGTGATTACATTATAGAAAAAGAAATTAAAAATATCAATAAGCAATGAAGAACAATGGTCTAATAGAATCGTTTTTATCAAAATTTCCACTTGAGGTTATATTTGGAGTTTTATTTATCTCGATATTTGCTATCTGGGCTGGATTCTATATCAAAAAAAGAACTCGTGAAAATAACAATGAACATCTTTACGAATTTATCCCACATCTATTCCCTACATTGGGAATACTATTTACGTTTATCGGCATTGCAATTGGTCTAAGTCAGTTTGATGCAAATAATATTGAATCTAGCATTCCGAATTTGATGAATGGCCTAAAAACAGCTTTTTATGTTTCAATATTCGGTGTAGCGCTTCTAGTTATTTTTTCTTTTTGGACCCATATTAAAAAGAAAAAAATGGAAGAAGGTGTCATAAGCGAAGAAACAGAAGCCATAAATAGATTGATAGAAGCCATTGCAGAATTAAGAAAAGATTTGTCATCGACAGATGAGAATGGTAATACTATCAGAATGGGTAATGTAATGCGTGATATATATTGCGAATCTGTTAAACAGTCAAGTTCATTACGTTCTTTTTCTGCAGATTTAGCATCAACTATATCAGCCGGATTTGAAAAAATATTAAACGATCCATCAGAAGGTGTTGTTGCAGAGTTGAAATTGGTAAGAGTTGAGATTGAGAATTTAGCTAATAAATTGAATGATCCCACAACTGAAATGACACAGAATGTTGTTAAAGACCTTCAGGATGCAATGAGTAAAATGATTGAGGAATTTAAAACGTCCATGAGTGGAGACACTAAAAATGAGATGGAGCGCTTGGCCGGGTTGCTTGGTCAAGCAGGTGGTTCATTAACCGATTTCCCTATTAAACTGCAGAATATGACCGATAACCTAAATGAGAATTTTAGAAATCTACAAGAGATGGTTCAACTTATTTCTATGCAAACGCTATCTCAATCAGAAGAATCAACTGCACATATGAGAAAACAGGTTGAAGAGATGAGTGATATTCTTAAAAACAAAGTCGGTGATTTGCAAAGAGGACAACAGGCACTACTAACCGATCAATCTAAAAATCTACAAGTATCAGAGAATTTATTGAGTGCATTCAATACAAGCATTGAAAAAATGAACGGGCTATCGACCCAGGTGAGTGGCAGTATTCTAAAACTAAACCAGGCACAGTCGGAATTAGGGAATGTTGTATCTGTATTCAGGAATGTTTCACAGGAGCTAAATGCCTCATCCAGTAAATTTGGCAATTCACAAGTTGAATTTTCAAAACACACAAGTCTGTTTTTGCATAATAATTCAAATACAATTACGGAAATACAGAAATCATTAGAATTGGCAAAAACTGTTTCGGCTGATTATGCACATAAATTTATAATTATTGAAAAAGGGCTTCAGGAAATTTTCGAAAAAATTACATTTGGCTTAAAGGACTATCAGGCAACTGTTGGAGGAAGTCTTGAAACATATTTGGGTAAATATTCAGAAGCTCTGACAAAAACGGCCGAGTCTCTTGCAGGTGCATCAGAAATGCAAGGTGATATACTAGAAGAGTTAACCGAACAACTAAGTAAATTAAACGCAAGAAGGAACTAATATGTGGACAACACAAGACATATTACAATTTCATTTTTCACCGACTACACTTCAGCAGTCGATAAAAAATTTAATACCTATTACGCTCAATCAGCAGAATGATCTACGAATTGAAAGGCTTCATGGGATATCGGATAAAATTGGCCCTGGACCTGAGCCACCTAAAATTCTCATACCTCAGGTTTTCAGAAAGCTTAAACATGCTTACAATAATAGATATTATACCTTTGAGCGTAGAGAGTTACGTGCCTTAACGTATTCTTTAAATTATTCAGAGTATAATTTATCATCGATTTTTGACAACGAAAATGAATTAAAATATGCGTTGACTTTGCTCGAGTCCAATTGGAGAGATTCATTTTTTATGGGACTGATAGATTGCTTCCTGAGCAACTGGGAAACGAAACACATTAAGTCATTAGAACAGATAGAAAGTATAATTACACGTAGATTAAATAATTACACAGGCAACAGAAACACCTTGAATTCATTCAAAAATAACAAACGTTTCTTCAATATAAAGAATGGGGATATGGTTTTGGGAGACACAATTGCCAGGCTGAATAAACCTTTAACTGAAGCGACTAAGATTTTGGGTGTGCCTGAAAAATGGTTCTCATACCCTTATTTCTCAAAGGTTATAGTTGTTTATTATGAAAGAAACAGACATGATATTAATAATCAAATTAATACCATTGAAGAAGTTCTGAATATTCACACATGTACAGAAACAAAGAAACGATTAATTCCCCGAATTGTTATTCAAGCTACAGAGGCTGAATTTCATACAATCAAGGATAGAGCGAAGAAGATGGCACTAACCCACTTAAAAGACCCACAAAATAAAGGTGAATCTCTTTGGTCTGCATATGTAGGTAATCTTTCTGATTCAGAAATTAACAATATAAATAAAGCTAAACAAATTATTCTGCAGTGGATGGCTGAAGAGTTTATTAATTTCTTTTTTAAGGATTGTATTAATGACCCGAGACGACGAAGATTCTGGTTGAAATATTCAAACCAAATATCTTTGTTTAAGATTGTTGGCACTGAAGCTGTAAAGAAAATGCTATTGACAAACCAATTAATTAGTAAATATGTTGATGCAAGATTTGCTACTACCCCTTCCTTCAGAGACTCAAACTCAGCCTTGATGTTCGAAATTAAAAATTATTTATTTGTTGAATTTAGTGATTTTGGTGCTTTTTATGCTTATAAACGCACAAATCCCAATGCGCCATCAATGGAGAAAAAATACTTTAATCATACTTCTGAATTAAAAGATTCATCAATGAATTGGTTGGCATATCGTTCTAGAAGAGAAATTCTGCAAACAAGTGAGGAGGGCAAGTTGGGGCATAATGATGGTGAATTAACCTGGGAACAAGTAGTTTCGTATTGGTTGAGAAATGTAGCAGGCATACAATGATAAAGTACACATACACAAAAAATATTTTTGCGTTTTACCTTCTAAATGATTCAGAAGTTAAAATGCCGGTTTCTGATTGGCATCAGCTTGAATCAGAACACTTGTCTCAGTTAGCTATTTTGTACGAGCTACAGGATAATGGCTTAGCTAACTATACAGCAGATACATGTGAGATCGACATTGTAAATATTCTGAGATTAAACGATATTGACCGGCAGATTTTAGAGTTACCAGATCGATATCCATATGAAATTTTCATTGAATCTGAAGGAGAATTACAAGATAACTCTTTCAGGTTTAAATATGGTTTCTTCGATTTTGCCCCGAATGGTACAAGATTAAAGGCTGAAAGAAAAGGTGCAATGGTCTTTGTTGGTGAAAATGAATATCTGCTTTCCGAAAACCAATATTTAATTTGCGAATCTATTGATGAGTTCAATTGTGAATCAGGAAACAAAAAGAAGAATACTTTCAATCTAAATCTAGAAAAACTACATGAAATAAAAGCACTTTCGAAAGAGGATGGATTGACCTTGGAATTATTTCTAAGAAATCAGGAGCTGTATATTCCTGACAAAATCAAATTAGACATTGATTATAAGAATGGCTTTCTTGAGATAATCCCATCAGTTAAGATTGACAATGCAATAGGATTCACTCGTACTTTTGACAAAAAAACGTTAGTAGATAATGTTTATTCTGTTTCAGATAACGATGGATGTAGGACAAGAATCATAATTTCTGAAAATCAAAAGAAAGAACTAGAAAAAATCAAACAAAAAAGAAAAATATCTGATAAAAAGATAATTAAGGAGATTATTGAACATCCGGAATATTTTTTTAATGGAGAAGAGGTCGATTATACAGTTCTTTTTAGCAAAAGAGTTAAAGAAATAGGCTTGTATAGTCCCAGGTTTTATCCATTTGCAAGCCCATATAAATCACAATGGATACCTGGTATTGTTATTAAAGACAAGGTTGATGGAGAAAAGAGAATCTATTTCAAAACACCGGAAAAGCTATCCGACTTCATCGATCAAAAGGAAAAGGCCGTAAAAGAAAACAAACAAACAGTTCCGTGGGAAAATTATGAAATTCCGGTTGAAGAAGCAGAAAAACTTATTAAAGTTGCAAAAAAGCAATTTGAGAGCCCAAATGAACCGTTGAAAAAGGATGATAAAAAGGAATATGAAGTACTCATAATTAAAGAAAACGCCGAAATCACTGAATTTTCAGACGGTAATGAACCACCTGAAATATTAAAGCATAAATTTTCTGAAATACGAAACTTAAATATTGGTATTGAACTGAAAGAGCATCAGAAAGAAGGTATTTCCTGGCTACAATCTTTATTACAGCAAGATTTTGCAGGAGGCTTGCTTGCAGATGATATGGGGCTTGGAAAAACCTTACAACTCTTGTATTTTATTGAATGGCATAGTCAAACTTATGATGAGAACAAGCCTTATTTAATTGTTGCACCTGTTAGCTTGCTCGAAAACTGGGAAAATGAATATAAGAAATTCTTCTCTCCTCAAAATCTTCCTCTGTTAAGATTGACGGGTGACTTGCTCACCAAAGAGGTAGACACGATCAAGAATATGGCGGATGCCGAAAGTCTTCAATTCAAACAAATTATTTTAACTAACTACGAAACAGTCAGGTCATATCAAATAAGCTTAGGAATGGTTGATTTTGCGGTTATTGCTTTGGATGAGGCTCAAAAAATTAAAACACCGGGAACACTGATAACCAATGCTTGCAAAGCGTTAAAAGCAGATTTTAAAATTGCAATGACAGGCACACCTGTCGAAAATACATTGGTTGATATCTGGTGTATTATTGATTTTGCGGTACCGGGTCTTTTAGGGAATGCCAAAGAATTTGCTGCACAATACCAAAAACCATTGAAAGATGAAAATACAGATATTAAATCTTTAACAGAAAAACTTCGTAATAGTATTGGTGTATTTATTAAAAGAAGACTTAAGAGCGATGTAGCCAAAGACTTGCCGAAAAAACACGATAATGAAAGATCGAGAATCAAGAAAGTTATGCCTCCAATTCAATTCGAACGATACAAGCAGGAAATTGAATTGGCAAATAATGAATCTTTAACCGGAATAGATGGCCGAAATCAGAAATTAAAATCACTTTGGGCTGTCAGGGATATTTCAGATCATCCGTATTTGTTGGATAGTCAGATATTAAAGTTCTCAACTGACGATCTTATTGCAAGTTCGTCAAAACTACAAACAACAATTGGTTTACTGACAGAAATAAAATACAAGACTGAGAAAGTAATTATTTTCGCTGATCGAAGAGAAACACAAAAAATGCTCCAAAAAGTTGTATATGATACGTTTAGCATCTTTCCTAGTATAATTAATGGGGACACGCCTACGACCAGACAGCAAGAAGGTAAATCAAAAATTAGCAGACAACAGACAATTGACCGTTTTCAGGCCGAAGAGGGGTTTAATGTAATTATTATGTCACCTATTGCTGCTGGTGTTGGTTTAAATGTTACTGACGCAAATCACATTATTCATTATTCAAGGCATTGGAATCCGGCAAAAGAGGAACAGGCAACAGATAGAGCATATAGAATTGGGCAAAAGAAAGATGTTTTTGTACATTATCCAATGGCAGTTTTTCCTGATGAAATGAAAGATGAAGAAGGGAAGAAACTGAAATCATTTGATGAGATTCTTGACACTTTGCTCTTTAATAAAAAGATGTTGGCTAATAATGCCTTATTCCCAACAGAACAAGCAGAAGTTTCTCCGGATGAAATATTTAGCAACATATTCGGCGCAAAAACTGATAGTAAAATTGTAAAACTTACATTATTAGATGTTGATCTACTTCGCCCCAACTTATTTGAAGCATTTATTGCAGCATTGTACAAAAAACAGGGGTTTGAGATTTATCTTACACCGAATTCAAATGACAAGGGTGCTGATGTTGTTGCTCTAAAAGAAGGCGAGAACTATCTAATACAAGCAAAACAAACAAAATCTGCGGTTGGAAATGATGCTATTCAAGAGATTTGCACAGCGAAAAAATATTACGAGAATAGATTTAAAGAAAAATTCAACTTGTTGACTATAACAAATAATGATTATTCATCATCGGCAAACATTCTGGCTAAGTCAAACGATATTAGGTTGCTAAATCGTGATGATCTGGAAAAGTTAATAAACCAATATGATGTAACAAGTCCTGATATGAATAAAATTGAATCTCAACGATTGACAAAGGTTTAGGTAATATACTTTATTCAGCAGGCACTGAGGGTGTGCGGTGTGGCGCGGAATCCCGTAGGGATGGATGATGTTGTTTCAACGGGTTTTAATCTCTCAGTCCGTCGTAGTGTGATAAACCGAATCGCGGTCGTTTGGCTGTATATTCCGGAGTAAACGGTGCCACTAATTCCGGAGCAAACGGTGCCATTTGTTAAAATTATGCCGAACAATAGCGGTAAGTTTCTAAAACAATGCAGTCGGTTGCTTTTGCCTCAATCCGCGTTTTCGAAGAAAACAGATCCGGCCGGAATCCGTATTTGAGATATAAATCCGTTCGAATCCGCCAGATCCGCGGCATCCGTGTTTCCATTATTTCACATTTTTATTGATTTGCTCTGTGAATATCAGAAAATATTTCTACTTTTGGATGTTGAAAGGCAAAATTAGCTTAACCCCGGCTGGTTGGCAGGTTGCTTACCGAAGGTTTAGTTCAACACTACTGTATTGGCATTAGCACATATTGTGCTTTTTCCAGTATTGTAGCCCGTGGTAGCATTTTCGCAGCTCGAAAGTGTTGTTCTCGCTGATGTTCTAAATGCCCATACAGTCGGTCGTTATGCCCCATTCTAGAAAAAAGGAAAGAAAAAGAAAGATAGAGCTTAAACAATTAATAACAAGAAAATTATGGTAGACATTATTGAATTTGCACTCGAACACAATACAGACTTTAGACAATTTGAGAAACTATCAATTGAAATCCTTAAATTAAACGGATTTGAATCTATTATACCGATTGGTGGAATTGACGATGAAGGCATTGATGCATTAGTAGTAAAGTACTACCAAGATGAAACTCATACCACTGTTTTCCAAATAACATTACAAGATAATATAAACAGTAAGATTCATAGTACAATTGACAAATTAATTGAAAATAAGGTCATATTCAATGAATTAATATTGGTAACTTCAAATCAAATTAACAATACGCAAGCTATCAAAACAAGTATAAGAAAAAAGTATGCTGGGAAAATTAAACTAGAGATTTATGAAAGAACTATGTTTATTTCAACACTTTCCGTTGAAAAAAGTATTTTCACTCGCTATTTTGGAGATTTAAAACAGCAATTAAATAGTAGCCTATTTGAGAAATCAACACTTTTCACAGAAGATTCTGCTGAGACCTTAACTAATTCGCTATTAAAATGTTCACTATTATTTACATTCAATCAGGAAGGTAGTAAGACAAGAAAGGCTCTCTTTGACAGAACTGTTTTATCTATTTTGGTTGATTTGAAAATTGGTAATTCGGATAAAATTGCCTCAGTATTTAATGATAAATTTCATAAAATCATACCTATTGAACAAATTAGCTCAGCATTAGCTAAATTAAAAACCAATGGACTTGTTGTTAAAACAGACACAAATGAATATGCTCCATCTACAGATTCTATTGCTAAAATTGAATCTGTTTCTGCACAGATAAATCAAGGTACTAAAGCACTAATAAATGATGTTATTTGTAACGCTTCGAACATTTATCAAAATAAAATAGATAAACAAACACTTTCAATTATTGAGACGAACATAAAGAATAGTTTGGGACTATTTTTTAGATTACACGGTCTAGAGTATTGTGAAGAAAACTCTAATCCCATTTTCAAATCATTTGAAAATTCAATTTCAAATAACTCTGATATAATTTCGGTAGTAAGAAAAGGATTGACAAAACCATTAGGAGATTCAATAATATATTCGCTTGGTGAAATTATAAAAAAACCAACTGAAGAACAAGCGAAAGTGCTTGTCGAATGGTCAAAAGCTTTTATCGGCGCTCAAATAATGAGTTTAGACCCTTCACTCAATCAATTTCAGATAACGAGTTTTTCAAAAAAAACATTTCTGCTTGACACTGACTTTTTATTATACTGTATTGTCAAAGAAACGAAAAGCAACAAAATTTACAAAATGCTTATAAGCGAGCTTATAAAGGCTGGATGTAAAATAATAATTACAGAGGATGTGATTTATGAAGCAATAAAACATGCAGAATTTGCTGAACGAAATTATAACTATTTTAGAAATACGTTCGACGTAGTCGATGAAATAATCATAGAAGAAAAACTTGCAAATGTTTTTGTAAAAGGGTATTACAATGCTATAAGTGAAAAACTAATAAATTCTACTACTTCATTTAAGAAATACTTATCTAATTATAATGAACCATCTAATGCTTATGATTTTATTTGCGAAGTGATAAAACTAAACTTAAACAAATCTGTCATTTTTAGAAAAATAGAAGAAATTGACACAACTAAAATACCTGCTGGTTTGACAGAAAAACTTTCGGATGCAATTTTTGAAGTAACTGTAAAAACTGCAAAGGCTCAATATCGTACTAAAGATGAAAACAAATCTATTTCTGATACAGATTCTATGCAATATTTATCAGCTTACTACCTAAATAAAATTGATAAAAATGAAATAAGTTCGATCTTACCTGGTGATTTTTACCTTGTAACCTCTTCGGTACGTACTTCCAGATGTGCGTATAAGGTAGGTTTGAAAGAGAATATTACAGTAAATCCATCTACATTACTAAATATCTTAGAACAAATCGGACTATTTGCTGTAGATGCTAAAGAAATATTAAATTTACTTGATAACCCATTTCTATTTGAAGTTGTGAATTCAAATTGGGATGACGTAAAAAAGTTAGTAAATGCAGGTGTAAATTTACAAGATAAAAATATTGTAAGATTAAAAGCAGATTTAAATGAAGTAATCCATGAACATTTATCAAACAATGATATCGAAGAAGTTGATGATGAATTAGATTCTGAAGATGAAACAATTAAAACAAAAACCGAAATGGATGACTATCTGAATTTTGCAAAAGTAGTAAAAGAGAAAGGATATCATTTCACACCCGAGATTGAAACACTTATGTCAAAATTTAAAGAATTGGAAGACAAAAACAAAGTCAAAGATGAACTTATCGTTGACCTACAAGAAAAGGCAGGCTTACATTTAAAGAGAACTAAACACTATCTAAGTAAGATTAACAACAAAAAGAAATAATCGTTTAGTCAACTAAAAGAACGAGAGCATAACATCATAGGATTTAAATGCAAAACTCAGTTCGCCGTAGGCTGTTTGGCATACAGCTCCAGCCTATGTCAAAGCTAAAAGCCGGCCTCTGGCTGGCAGTATTGCGCAGCGTAAAACCATACATGCAGATGGTGAACTCCTACAGAGTTCCGGTCGCAGTAGCACAGCCTACCCGCGGTTGAAACCGCGGGTTATGCACTGGGTACTCCTACGGAGTAAAACAACAATACTACATCTGCTTGTATATCAGGCGAAAAGTATGCCCCGTACCTACGGCACTCCCGCCTGTATCGGTCGCACTTTTCGCCGGGCTGAAGCCACGGCGTTACAACATCAATCGTGCCGACGGCACTGCGGGTGTGCAGTGTAGCGGAATCCCATAGGGATGGACGATGTTGTAGCAACGGGTTTTAATCCATTGGGATTGAATAAGTTGGCCGTAGTCCGTTTGGCATACAGCTCCAGCCTATATCAAAGCTAAAAGCCAGTTTCCAGACTGGCAAAGTGTTGCGCTGCGAGAGAAACGCAACATTCTTACCGTCATTTCACGACAAAATATCACTTTTCTTACCGTCATTTCACGACAAATAAATGCTATTGTTACCGTCATTTCACGACAAAAGCAGTATATTTGTATTTATATTCAATAAATTAGAGATATGGAAAGATTATTGATAAAAGAACTGCGGAAGTGGAAGGACAGCACAGTGCATAAACCCATTGTTTTACGTGGGGCAAGGCAAGTGGGCAAATCGACGCTTGTCCGTATGTTTGGTCAGGAGTTTGATGTCTATTTTGAATTAAATCTGGAGCGCAGAGCAGACCGGGATTTGTTTGAAAAATACGATGATGTACACGAATTACTGAAGGCAATTTATTTTAAATTCGCTAAAACGCCGTCTCACGGAGAGAAAACACTGCTATTTATTGATGAGATTCAAAATTCGCCGAAGGCTGTATCGATGCTTCGTTATTTGTATGAGGATGCCGGCCCTATTTATGTGATTGCAGCCGGCTCTTTGCTTGAGAGTCTGATGGAGATGCGTCAGATTTCGTTTCCGGTGGGCAGGGTGCAATATATGTCGCTCCGGCCTTGTTCTTTCCTTGAATTTTTGGGAGGTATGAGCCAAACGTTTGATGCCGAAATCATACTATCGGAAGAAGCCACGTACATACACGACAGATTAATGAAGCGATTTAACGAATATACACTGGTGGGAGGTATGCCTGAAGTAATCAATGTGTATGCCGAAACCAATGATATACATGCACTTAAGCCGGTATATGATTCGTTGATAGAGTCGTATAGCAACGATGTGGAGAAATATGCGGATACTGATCTGAAGGTGCGAACGATCCGACACATCCTGAATGCAGGATGGTTGGCAGCAGCCGAAACAATCAGTTTTGAGAAGTTTGGCGATAGCACCTACGTATCCAGAGATATGGCAAATGCATTCAGGACATTAGAAAAGGCATTTTTGCTCGAATTGGTATATCCGATAACCGAAGTTCAGCTGCCGGTACAACCCAATTTCAGACTTCGCCCGCGTTTATTTTGGTTAGATACAGGATTGGTCAATTATCAGGCAAAGACACAGGAGGCCATTTTTGAAGCCCGATATCTTACTGATGTGTGGCGGGGCAGAATAGCAGAACACATTGTAGCGCAGGAGCTGTTGGCTTTCGACAATTCAGTTCTTACCCGGCGAAGTTTCTGGCGTAGAAACAAAAGTGGATCGGATGCTGAGGTCGATTTAATATTCACCTGGAAAGGACTGTTAATACCCATTGAATTAAAAAGTGGAACCAACTCGAAGTTAAAGTCTCTGCATATATTTATGGAAAATGCACCACACGACGTAGCTGTGCGGGTTTGGAGTCAGCCACTACAAACGGATACAGTAACAACCACAGGTGGAAAAACATTCCGGCTTATAAATATCCCATTCTACTATGTGTGCATTTTGGAGCGTATTTTAGAAAAAATAGTCATTGCATAAAAAAACCTCAGTTGGCCGTAGACTGTTTGGAAAACATTGTTACCGTCATTTTACGACAAAATATCACTTTTGTTACCGTCATTTCACGACAAATGCACTGGTCGGTGGTATGCCTAAAGTAATCCACTCTATGCATTTGCATTCTATCCTACACGATAAAGTGCTATTTATTGCTCTTTTTATTACTTATACGAATAATTGTTGTACATTTGCAAGTAAAAGAGCCATATAATGCACTATACGAAGCTAATAGAAACAATAAAAGCACGCAGGGAAGTGTTGCAGGTAACCCAGGAAGCGGTAGCCGAACTATCGGGCGTAGGCTTACGCACCCTGAAACAATTGGAAAGTGGAAAGGGAAATCCGACATTACTCACCCTACAAAAAATAGCCGATGTGCTGGGAATGGAAGTTAGTCTGACAATCAAAAATATAGCTACTGATAAATGAGAGAAGCAAAAGTCCTGTTCAAAGATCAGGAGGCTGGTGTATTGACCCAACACGACGATGGATCGTTTACATTTTGCTATCTGAATACCTGGATGTCCGACAAAACGAAGCCGGCTATCAGTCTTACTTTGCCCAAGGATGCACAGCCCTTTCATTCGGAATACTTATTTCCGTTTTTCTTTAATATGCTACCCGAAGGCACCAATAAGCAGGTTGTGTGCAAATTAAACAGAATAGATGCTGACGATTATTTTGGGCTATTGTTGACAACAGCAGGAATTGACTGCATTGGTGCGGTACGGGTTGTTCGAATAAACAATTAACAATTAATAATTAACAATTAATAATTAAGGGTTTAGATATGAGCAATATAGCAGGTAATAGTCAATTATTAATCAGAAACTGTCCGGGCACATTGGCCGAAGGTTTTACTGCATATAGCCGTACCTGCCTGAAACGGGTATTTAACGGCAAGGCAGTGCATTACGTATTGCCTTACGATTCGCCTGCATCCAATGCTGAAACGGATGAACTATTTGACCAAAGCAGAAAATGCATGTCGATTTCCGGAGTGCAGGAAAAATTCTCGGTTTTGCTCGAAAAGAACAAGCTCCGACTGATTGGTGAAGGAGAACGCGGCACTTATATACTGAAACCGATTCCCGGTGTCGGTAAAAACCCGGATCAAATGCCTGCCAATGAGCACCTAACCATGCAAATTGCCCGCCAGGTGTATGGAATAGAAACTGCCGAAAATGCCCTGATATTCTTTAAAGATGGCTCTCCGGCCTACATCACGAAACGTTTTGATGTGAACGAAGATGGCACAAAGCGGGCTCAGGACGATTTTGCATCCTTAGCCGGCCGCACACCACAAACACATGGCGATCATTATAAATATTCGGGGAATTATCTGGAGCTATTTCAGCTGATGCAAAGGCTTTTGCCGACTTATAAACCGGAAGCACCAAAACTATTGAAGTTGCTGATATTTAACTACTTGTTTTCGAATGGCGATGCGCACTTCAAAAATTTCTCTATACTCGAAACGCCCATGGGCGACTATCGGCTAAGCCCGGCTTACGACTTGTTGAATAGTCGTATTCATATAGCGGATAAAGATTTTGCACTCGAAGATGGACTATTGCCCAAAAACATAACTCAGGGGAAAATAGGTGAGCAATTTGCCAAACTGGCTGAGATGTCGGGAATCAGCGAGAAAGTTTTTAAAAGTATAATGGAACTTATGATTTCGAAATCAGCAGAAGTGGAGAAGTTCATTTCGGCTTCCTATTTGAGCGACAAAACAAAACGAAATTATTGGCAGTGTTATCAGGGTCGTTTAAAGAAATTGACAAAAGATTAGGTACGAAGTTTGTCATACCAATTCAGCCTGTATCAAAGCTAAAAGTCGGACCGATTGGCCACACCTACGACATTAAATCAAAAAAAGCACTCAGTTCGGCGTAGTGTGATAAAAAATCCAGCTATTAAAGTAAGGTAAACTCTGTTCGTCGTAGGTGCGAAACCGTAGCGCTGTCGTTTGTCGAAGCGTCTCGCTTCGTCACTGCTAAAAGCTCAGTTCACCGTAGTCTGTTCGGCATACGGCCCCCGTTCGGCGTAGTGTAGCCTGCAACAGTCGTTGAGCAAAGACTCCGCCTTTGTTCGAGCTAAAAGCCAGTTTCCGGAGTGGCAAAGTGTTGCGCTGCGAGAGAAAAGCGTAATGTTGTACTGCGTGAATATTCGCTACGATAAGCAGAAGTTCTGCCTTTAACTTCGTCGATTTTCAATTCAGGCAGGGTCAGGTACCGGGTTTGTCCAATTGAAAAACAAAATAGAACAAGTGCAATAATAAGCAAGGCTCGAACTTATTTCTGGATAAGTCGAACCTCGAAACAGCAGGCACAACATAAAATGTTGTACCTGCTATTGGATAAATCTGACGTTAATTATCTCATGACCAACATCGGTGTATCGGTATGGAAAAGCATCTGATTGGGCATACTTGGGTAAAACAAAGAGGCGAAAATATTTCGTTTGTGCGAAGTCACAGCAAAGGCGTCGATGTTGTATTTGCGGATATATTCTTCCATACTATTGAACACATCGTTGCCATTGATGATGCCATAGGTGGCGCGCAATTTGGGATACATCCCCTGCAAATAAGATTGCATACCAGCCAGAGAAACTTCATCCCACTGATCCATTTTCTCAGAAATATGCAAAAAATGAATTTGAAAATCGACTTCACCCTTCATACGCATTAGCTTGTCGAAGCTAATCAGATCCTTCTGATTGAACTGTGCAATAAAAGCCATATTGGTGATATCCTCGAAACGCACCAATCTTGATTTTTCGGGAATCGCGAGAACGGGGATTTTGCTGCGATCAATCACTTCGGCAGTTACACTACCAAGATAGTCGATGGTTTTTGCACTTTTACCGCGCGTACCCATAATGAGGATAGATGGCTTGTAAACTTTGGAAAACCGAAGAATCTCCTCTTCCGGAATTCCCTCTTTGAGAGTGTGACTCAGTTTTACGCGGGGCAATTCCGACCTATGCATTTTTTCTTTCAGACCATCGAGAAAATGGTTGAATTCAGCATTTTCTTTATCCTGAATGGCCACCAACGATTCACCACTAAACAATTCACCCGTAAAATTGACCTCGATAGGCAACACCCCCGAAGCAATAGGCAAATAGTATGCGTGAAAGAACATCAACTCAGAAGCGTATCGGGCGGCCATACGGATAGCCATTTCGGCAGCCGTCTGCGAATAGGGTGAAAAATCTACCGGCACCAAAATACGTCGAATATTGAATCGTTCGGGGTCTGTAACCGGCCACTCTTCGGATTCATCATTTAGCTTGGCCTGTTCGACCACACGCAGAGCCTGTGGCAAATCTGCCTCTTTGATACGTACCCGCACACCGGATGAGACCATAGGCTGTATGAGATTCACATTGTGAATATAGACTTCTATACCCTCATTTTCGAGAAGAGACTTCAAAATCTGAGCCTTTTCGAAGGTATGAATAGCTAAGGTAATCAACTTGTCGTTCATCGTATTTCGTTTTTTAGGTTTGTCAGAGGAATAAAACAAAGGCTATACAAATAAAACAATCTTAACAAAAATTTGTTTTTAGAAAAACAAAAAACCTCAAAGCAAAACAGATTGTTTTTCTTTGAGGTTTTTTGCCAATAAATTGTTTTTTAGGATGGTTAATCGACTTCCAGAAGTTCGACACTCTTACCCAGAATAGAAAGAGCTTTTTCCAGAATGGTTGTATCATCAAGAACTACGATTCCGCCGTCGGGACCCGGTTCTATGTGAATACCGGTGCTTTTACCCTCTTTGTAATGATCGCCTCCAAAATAATTCCGAACAGTATCGGCAGAGACACCCAGTTCGTCTGCGATTTTTTGAGTACTTCCCGAAGGCAATTGTGATTTGATGTGGCGAAGCTCGTTGAATGAAATAGTCTTGTTCATATCCTTTATGTATTAATAAGGTTAGAAATATAGTGTCTTTTCACGCAATAAATTTAGAACAAAAAACTTTAATATCCAAACATTTTTACATGTTTTTTTTAAGCATGTTGTACAACACTAACGACAAACATAATCAGCCCCGAAATTAACCAAATAAATGTTGGGATGAATAATTCGGCATCTGTTAGAGCAAGTTCTGAGCCGTAGAGAGGATATTTGACACTCATTTTACGATTGACCAAACGATAAAAAGCATACGCCGCAAATCCGGCAGCAATACCCACCAAAGAGCCGGCCAGAATATCACCCAGATAATGAAGACCGAGAAAAATACGGGAACAGGAAGAGAGCGTAGTCCACAACACCAAAACAGGTATAATAAGGCTACGGCGAATAAGTAATATAAATAAGGTAGCAATGGCGGCAGTGTTGGCTGCATGCGATGACACAAAGCCATACAACGCTCCGCGGTAATCGCGCACCAGATGCACCATGTGTTGAATGTCAGGATCGTGAGACGGACGCAATCGGCCCACCAGCGGTTTCAGAATGCCGGACGAAACCTGATCGGCCAACAACACGGCCACACCCACAGCGAGCAAAAGCACCCAGATGCGTGAGCCCTGTTGTTTGTAGAAAATATAGAGCAGGCTGAGGTAAAAGGGTATCCAGACGTTCACTTTGGAAAAAAGATAGAAAAAACTATCGCTCAGCGGCGAATGATTACCATTGATAAACAGTGTAACCGTGCGATCCAATTCTATCCAATAATTCATATCCATGTGTATAGTCTGACAAGCCTCCGAATGGCCGGATTAAATAATTTGCAGATTATCCGATTTTATCCAGCCGTCATTGCCATCTTCGAGCTCTACCCGCACCCAATCGCGCACTTTGTCTATCACTTTCACTTTCAAACCCTGATGAATAACAAACAGATCGGTACCCGAATCGTCGGGCGTACTCTTCACCACAATCGAGGGCGTGAATACAATGGCATGATCGCGGTTTTCGACTCTTGATTTTTGCGTATAAGCCGAAAAATTGGCAAACAGGCAAATCAGCAGAAAGGCAATACCGCCAAAGAATGCACTCTTCTTCATCCAGAGTCTGCCGGCAAAAAAGAAGATAAACAACGAGGCGATGAAAAGCAGAAACGTGACCACCGCAAAGATCGCCCAGCCGTCGGAACTCAACTGCATACGGATAGCCTCTACCCATTCGGTGAAAATAAAACGGCCCACAGGGGTGATTTTATCCACGGTTTTGAGTTTGGCAATTTCGATGTTGTGCTGAATATCCTCATCGCCGGGTGACAAGAGCAACGCCCGTTCGTAGTTGAGAATGGCTTTGGGTATTTCATCCTGTTTGTAATACGCATTACCCAGGTTGTAGAACAAACCGGCCGAAACGCCATCGGTACGCAACATGCTCTCGTAAATCTGAGCCGCTGTATTAAAATCGCCTTTGGTGTAAGCCTCTGCCGCTTTCTTTTGCAAAATATCTGAATTGGCTACTGCTCCCTGAAAAGCAAAAATCAGTAAAGCCCAAATGAAAACTAATCTTCTCATAATATGATAATGCTATCCGTTTTACTTTTTAATAATCTTCTCCATTTGTCCAATGGCATCCACCGTATTTTCGTAGGTTTGAGCCATTGCATCGACGCTCTTGGCCGGTGCATAACGGGCAAATTCGCAGGTATCGAGTATTTGCAGATACTGACGAACCAGCTCCTCACCTACTCCATATTTGTACAACTCAGATTCGATATTCTCTTTGGTGAGCTCCGAAACCGGTATGCTGAGTTTGTCGCTCAGGTATCCCCACACAGCTTTCAACATTTCGTCGTAGAAGGCATCGTGATTTTTCTCGCGCAGGAAGCGGGCACCCATTTTCAACCGTTTTGTAGCCACTTTGTTGGCTTTTTTGGTCCGCATGAGCGCCAGGTTTGTACTCTCTTTCGCTTTTTTGCGGAATACAATAAAGAGCACGACAAACAGCACAAACGGCAGAATAAAGAGCAACTGATACAACAGACTACCAAAGAAATAGGTCTGTGTTTTGGTTAAATCAAAAGCATTTGTTTTGATAAAACGAATATCCTGACCGAGCAGTTTGAGGCTCTCCTTGTTGGTATAGTCTGACATAACCTGCTGACCGGAACCACCTACACCTTTGGCCACTTCAATTTTAAAATCTTCGGTGCGGGCAGTTTTGTAGCTACCCGTCTGCGGATCGAAATAGGAAAACTCGACTCCCGGAATGGTAAAATTGCCGGCATAACGCGGAATAGCGAGGTAATCAATAACCTTACTGCCTCTGTATCCGGCTGTGGTGATTTTGAAATTATTTTTCTCTTTCGGGTCGTACAGTTCAAAGTCTGTGGGGAAAGCAATGGTTGGATTCTTCAACAACTTCATGTTTCCGACGCCCGAAATAGTGACCGTCACCGTCACCGCCTCATTGGCCCGTAGCTTGCGGGTACTGATGGATGAAGTGATATCGAACTTACCCACCGCACCGGTAAAAGAAGCCGGTTTGCCGGGTGGCAAAGGCATAACCTCGATGGTGGTAGGCTGCGTAGAAATGACCTTTTTGACATCCTGATAGGTTTCGAAGAAATCATCAAAAATGCTCTGCTGACGTTGTTGATTGCGTACACGCACAACCAAATCGAATCGGCTGCTACCGATGCTCAACTTGCCTGCACGCTGCGGATAAAGTACAGTTTGATTGATGTTTACGGTGCGGTAGTTGGTTCCGTTTACGTTCTCGACAGTCCACTGACGGTTTGGATCGACAATTTCTTCGGCCAAAAAGCCGTTGTATTCGGCCACTTTGCCACCTTCTATACCTAGCTCATAGCGGCTGAATATCTTGATATTCGACAAAACAGCCTGCTGTTCGTACACCCGGTGCGAAGAGAGAGACAAGCGGGTGAAGAGATTTTGCGAAGAGATGCTTCCCGTAGAAGAAGATGATGATGAAGAAGACGAAGATGACGATGAACCACCTCCCGATGAATTTCCTCTCTGACGCGCACTACCCGCCGCGGCCTGCGCAGCCTTATCCGGGGGTAAAACCTTTATAACAACAGGATTTGACGCAAAACGTTTACCTTCGACCACAATCGTAGCCGGTGGCAAAGTAAATGTCCCCTCTTTGGTGGCCATTAAAATATAGGTAAACGAATTGGATACCTCAGATGTGACATTCCCGTTTATCATCTGCACACTGCTCGAATACGACTTGGAAGGCCCCATGAGCACCTCGAAATCGGGCATGTCGGGCGCTCGCAAATCTTTGCACTCGGCATTGACGGAATAAACCAACCGGAACTGCTCTCCCTTTACAACAGTTCCCGGCCCCACAGCGGTAAATTTTACACTTTCGGCTTTCAGACTGATTGTAGCCATCAACAGAAAAGCCAAACCCCATAAAACTCTGTTCATCATTATTTTATTTACACGTTATTCTAATACATTTACTCAAAAACAAAACCGTATCTATGACAGTTCAGTCAGACTACCACTCTTTCGAGGTTTTGCGCTGCTGACGCTGTTTCAATTGCATCTGTTTTACGCGGTCCTGCGTACCTTTTTCGTCCTGCATAAAGGCATCCAGCATCTGTTTTGCATTCTCCTTCGACATCTGATTCGGATTTTGCTGCTGTTGCTTTTGCTGATCCTGTTTGTCTTTATTCTGCTGGTTTTTATTTTGCTGATCTTTGTTTTGCTTGTCTTTATCCTTCTGATCTTTTTTCTGCTTATC
>CAZHNZ010000027.1:13136-39591 GCA_964534355.1 uncultured Parabacteroides sp. | reverse complement strand
CAAACAAAAAACAATACGGACTGGTGCTTCAAACATCACCCAATAGTGTGATTACAGCTGTATTGGAAGGCTCTGTTATTCTGACAGGCACCAACCCCAACGGAAGTGAATTCATACAAGTTTTACATCCTGAAGGATTTATTTCTCTATACAAAAACTGCGCCAGACTGCTGAAATCACCAGGACAAACCGTAAAAAGCGGTGAAGCAATTGCATCTACCTCTTCAATAAAAGCTGGACACAAAAACATTCCCTTTATTTTTGAACTTTGGCGCAAAGGCAAACCCGTCAATCCGACTCAATTTATTGCATTTTAATATATGATAAAGAAAAAGCAACTCGCAATTCTGGGCTCTACCGGCTCCATCGGCACTCAAGCATTGGAAGTAGTATCTGCAAATCCCGAATTATACGAGGTATATGCCCTGACGGCTAACGAAAATGCGCAACTACTTATCGAGCAGGCGCGTCTGTTCAGTCCCGAGGCAGTAGTAATTGCCAATGCTCAAAAATACGAATTCGTAAAATCGGCATTGACCGATCTACCTGTAAAAGTATATGCAGGCGCAGATGCTATTGCGCAAATTGTTGAAGCCTCGCCTATCGATATAGTGCTGACTGCTATGGTCGGCTTTGCCGGATTAAAACCTACGATGGCAGCCATTCGCGCTGGCAAAGCTATTGCTTTGGCCAACAAAGAGACCCTGGTGGTGGCCGGCGAACTGATCAAAGAGCTGGCATTGCAACATAAAACGGCCATACTGCCGGTTGATTCCGAACATTCTGCCATTTTTCAGTGTTTGGTGGGAGAGGGAAATAACCGGATTGAAAAGCTTATTCTAACTGCTTCCGGCGGTCCATTCAGAAATCACACGCTGGATCAACTGCAACATGTAACCAAAAAGGAGGCACTCCGTCACCCCAATTGGGAGATGGGCGCTAAAATCACCATCGACTCTGCCACAATGATGAACAAAGGGTTTGAGGTAATCGAAGCCAAATGGCTATTTGATGCCAAACCCGAAGAGATAGAAGTGGTGGTTCATCCTCAGTCAATTATTCATTCGATGGTTCAGTTTGAGGATGGTTCAGTAAAAGCCCAATTAGGTTTACCGGATATGAAACTACCCATCAGCTACGCATTCGCCTTTCCCAACCGGGTAATGAGCACCTCTCCCCGACTCAACTGGATGCAGTGTGGATCTCTGACTTTCGAACAACCCGATCTGAAACGCTTCAAAAATTTAGGCTTTGCCTACGAAGCTATGAAGGTGGGGGGAAACTTACCGTGCATTCTGAATGCTGCCAACGAAATTGTTGTAGATGCTTTTCTTCGGGAGAAAATCGGATTCCTGCAGATGTCTGATATAATCGGTGAAACACTACAGAAGGCTCATTTTGTGAAGCACCCAACATACGATGATTATGTGGCATCTGACCGCGAAGCGCGTGAGATATCCGGCTCTCTTTTTTAAGTATATTAAGTAACAATTAAACGACAATTATACAATGAATGAATTTTTGCTAAAAGCGTTCCAGTTAATACTGAGTCTATCCCTATTGATTGTTATTCACGAATGTGGTCACTTCTTTGCTTCTCGCCTATTCAAGGTACGGGTCGAAAAGTTCTATCTATTCTTTAACCCCTGGTTTAGCCTGTTTAAGTTCAAACCCAAAAACAGCGAAACGGAATACGGACTCGGTTGGTTGCCGTTGGGTGGATATGTGAAAATAGCCGGAATGATTGATGAGTCTATGGATAAAGATCAGCTGGCACAACCCGAACAACCGTGGGAATTTCGCTCCAAACCGGCCTGGCAAAGGTTAATCATCATGGTGGCAGGTGTTTTTATGAACTTTATTCTGGCTCTTTTCATCTATTCTATGATATTATTCACCTGGGGAGATAAGTACGTTCCGCTCAATGAATATAAAATGGGAATGGAATTTAGCAAAACAGCACTTAATGCCGGATTCCAAAATGGAGATATCCTGCTAAAGACAGACAAAGGTGTCCTGAACAGGTTCAACGATGTATCTACCATGGAGATAGCCGAATCGAAAACAGTGGTTGTTCTTCGCAAGGGAAAAGAAATAACTATACAAATGCCTGCCGATTTTGTCAAAAGACTATTAAACGATAAACAGGGCTTTGCATCTCCACGTATTCCGATGGTTGTAAAAAGAGAAATCCCCGGTAAACCGGCTGCATTGGCTGGAATAACGGCTGGAGATAGTATAATTGCTATTAATAATATTGCTACACCCACAGCCTTTGATGTGATGGATGCCCTGTTTAAAAATGCCGGAAAACCCATTGCAATCTCTTTCTACCGGAATAATCAACTGCAAACCCGCGCCGTTACTCCCGATGTAGCCGGCAAAATCGGAGTTGAGCTAAAAAATTACATCGAGGTGTTCAATGCACGAACAAATACTTATTCAATTGCAGAGTCAATTCCGGCAGGAGTACAAAAAGGTTTAGACAAGTTGTCTAGCTACACAAACAATATGAAATATGTTTTCACTAAAGAAGGTGCTACAAGTTTGGGAGGATTTGGCACTTTAGGAAGCATTTTCCCATCGGAATGGTACTGGCCTGCATTCTGGGAAATCACTGCTTTTCTCTCTATTGTTTTAGCATTTATGAATATACTACCTATTCCTGCACTGGATGGAGGACATGTGCTATTCTTATTATATGAAGTTATAGCAAGACGTAAGCCCAACGAGAAATTTATGGAATATGCACAAATGGCTGGCATGATTTTGTTATTTGGTTTACTTATTTTTGCCAATGGGAACGACATTCTTCGCTTTTTTATAAAATAGAAACAGACGACTCATTTCCATAAACAAAGGGATTGCTTTTTTAAACAAAAAAGCAATCCCTTTGTTTATTAAAATAGTTATAATGTAATATTGTATTATTTATCAAACTGATAAACAATACAAATTTTGTTGCGAACTATTTTAAAATAATAACACTGACAACCCCTATTTCAAAAATATTTCATTATTTTTGCATACCCCTCAACATAAACATTTAATTTATGAAGAATCTAACCTCATTATTTTGGGCCATTTTCGTATCTCTTATTCTGTCAAACAATCTTTCAGCACAACAAAAGGCAAAAAAGACAGAATTTATTAGCCGGATAGGAAGCAATTGGTTTATAGCGGCAGGTGCCGGAATAAGTACCTATTTCGGAGATGAAGACAGGTACATACCAGCAAAATTTGGCGGATACAAAACAATGATCACCGGACCGGCCATTTCTATTTGGGGCGGTCGTTGGATAAGCCCATCTGTAGCTATTAAGTCTCAATTTAACGCTCTTCACTCCCGCGGATGGAATCCGGGGACAAACCCCAATATTTTGAAAGGACAGGCCTATTTTCAGAATTTTGACCATATAGAAATGAGTATGGATATGATGTTCAATCTCCAAAACCTATTTTTAGGATACCGTGAAAGCAGACGTTTTTTCACAATGTTCTATCTTGGGCCCGGAATTGCAAATACTTTCAACAATCCATTGGTTCACGATGATACACACATGATTTTTAAATCCGGTGGAATGTTACAGTATAAAATCAGTAATGCACTCGGAATTTACGCTGAAATTCAGGGAACAATTGTTCCGGAAGCATTCGACGGTGAAGTTTACTACAGATCTTATGAAGGATATCTGACACCGATGATGGGTGTACAATATATTTTCCCGGGTAGAATCAGGGGATTTGAGCCCTGTTGTCAGTGCATTGATGACGACAGAGAATTTCTTAATAAAAAAGTAAATGAGTTACAAAAAACCATTATTACACTCAGAGCCGATTTGGCAAAGCGAAAACCCATACACTCTGAGCCTGTAGACTCATGTTTGGAGAGAAAGAAAATACTGAGTATAGTCAAAAATATTCTCGCCCAACAACCAAGAAAAGACCTCTATGTACCGATTCACTTTATTATTGACAAATGGTATATTCAGGACAAAGAGAGATACAAACTAAATGAAATTGCTTCATTTATAAATAATTATCCACAAGACACAATTATTTTAGGTGGTTATGCTGATGTACAAACAGCCTATCCGGCATACAACAAAATGCTTGGTGAAAAAAGAGCAAAAGAGGTTATTAAAACACTCTGTCTGGAATTTGGTATTAGTGAAGATAAGTTTAAATGGAGCTCATTTGGAGACAGTGTTCAACCATTCAGTGTAAACGAACTTAACAGAGCTGTTTTGGCAGTCAATAAAAGATCTTTAACACAAAAAACAGATGTATCTTATGTGGCAGAAAATGCGATCACAATTAATAACCAAAACAAAAAGATGTATATCCCCATACATTTTGTAATTGATAAATGGTATATCCGGGAAAGCGAAAAGCCCAAATTGCTTCAGATAGCACAATTTATGAAAGAAAACACCGGTGATACTATTATGGTAGGTGGATATGCAGATGTACAAACGGCGTACCCGGCATACAACAAGATGTTAGGACGAAAAAGAGCTCACGAAGTTATATCAGCGTTGGTTAATCAGTTTGGTATTCCCAAAGAAAGATTGAAACCCTACTCCTTTGGTGATAGTATTCAACCTTTCATAATCAATGAACTAAACCGTGCTGCGATAGCTATGAGTCAATTGGAATTATTCGAGAGAATTCATAAAGTAAGCCCTACACCAAACGCTGTTCCGGCTGCGCCGCTTGACTCTTGTGAACAAATAAAACAAGAATGGGATAAGTTAATGAAAAGCGTACACAAACCTCAAAAGGAAAGATTGTACATTCCGATTCATTATATTATAGACCGCTGGGACATTCAACCCAAAGAAATGTATAAACTGGATGAGATTGTTAAGTTTATGATCAAATATCCATCGGTGAAAGTATCAGTTACAGGGTATGCAGATGTAAAAACCGCCTATCCGGCATACAACCTTAAGTTGGGTGAAAGAAGAGCAAACGAGGTTATCAGAATATTGGTTCAAAAATACGGAATTGATAGAAATAGGATATTGTCCAAATCATTAGGAGATTCAGTTCAACCGTTTGGTGTAAATGAATTAAACCGGGCCGTAATCGCTTTTGATATTGAGTGATTACAATATTTAACGGGCAAAATTCATATAATCTAACAAAAAGAACCCTCAAACAAATAATGTTTGAGGGTTCTTTTTGTTAGATTATATACTTATAAAAATAAAAACCGGATTAGATGAATGATACCAAATCATTTATGGGCTTTCTCACCTTAGCCGCATTTACCAGATAATCAGTCTTTTCGTCTCTGTATCCCAAAGCCAGCATAACCACTGTGTGCAAACCCTGCTCCCCTAGATTCAATATCTCATCGAGTGCATCTTTATCAAAACCCTCCATAGGTGTAGAGTCAACCCGCAAAGCTGCTGCAGCCACTAAGCCAAAGCCGAGCAGAATGTAAGTTTGTTTGGACGACCACTGGCGAAAATCCTCAGCACTGTATCCCTTCAGCGACTCTATCATCACCCGAAAATCAGACAAAGCCTCCACCGGAATGTTTCTGGTAGTCGAAATCAGATTCATATAATCCGATATCTCCGCATCAGTAATCTCATTCCGTGCCGCAAATACAAGCAGGTGCGAGCATTGCATTATTTGCGGTTGCTGGCACGATTTTTCGCTGATCTCTTTCAGCGTATCTTTATCGCTTATTGCGAACACCTTCAGAGCTTGCAGGCCGAGCGAAGTGGGCGCCAACTGTATCGACCTCAATATCGACTCGATATCTTTGTCCGGTACAAGTTGTCCGGTCATTCTTTTGGTCGCATATCTTTTCTCTAATAAATTATTCAACTCCATAGTTTGTATTTTTATTGATTTATAATACTGATTCTTTCATAGCTTATGTTTATTCTAAACAACAAAAGCAGGCAAATAGATTTCCGAAACTACTACAATTCTTGTTAATTTTCACATATTGCAGTGAAGACTGGTGCAGACCTCTCCCATGCCTCAAAAAAAAGCCATTATTTACATTTGATAGCCTATGTGTTGACATCACACATACCTTTATACAACTCTTATTATCTATTTTTGCACTTCACATGAATATAATTGAAAACACCAAATTAACAACAACTATTAACCAAGAAAGATTAACTTATGAAAAAGACTTGTCTCATGACCAAAGTCCTGGTTGCTGCAGCAGCCATTGGTTGTAGTGCCGGGCTATCCGCACAAACCATTATCAAGGTAGGTGCTTCACAGCAAGCCACCACCATTCAGGCAGCCTACTCGGTAGAAGTGCCGGCCGACATTACCGGAAAAGGTGCTTACATCATCGAATTGCAAAGCGATTACGATCCGACACTGGAAACCTATCCTATTAAACTGACCGCAAAAACCGGTGCCAGTGCTACGGAGAATATCACCATCAAACCGGCCACAGGCGTAAAGGTTGTTTTGTCGAATCCGGATCAGACCACAGAGTTCAAAGATTTTGTAGTTCCGGCAGCGGTTACAGAACTGACATTGCCGAGTGTGGAAAACATCACTGCAGGAATGCGCATTATCGGGTATGGTATCACCACTATTACTAAAGTATTAACTGTGAATACCGAAACAAAAAAAATCACACTCG
Organism: uncultured Parabacteroides sp.; assembly: GCA_964534355.1. GTDB lineage: Bacteria > Bacteroidota > Bacteroidia > Bacteroidales > UBA7332 > CAXXIC01. Next base: position 32,960 of record CAZHNZ010000027.1, on the reverse strand, counting down.
ACAAAGCTACGATTGCAGCCCCTCCGGCCACCACTACAATTTACATTGGCCCGGGAAGTGAAACCTTACAGAGCTACAATGCACAGGGAACCAAAACAATTGTGTTCGATGGTGCAAAGTATGTGACCATAGATGGTGTATCGCGCACTGGCAACACGGGGTTGACTATTCAGAACCCGAACAACATTTCGGCTCAAACGCTCTATTTTACGGGAACAACAGTAAACTCAGTGTTGACCCCCACCGAAGGCAATGTGGTGAAAAACTGCTTTATCCGCGGAGCGAACATTTGTGGCTCGGAATATGGAAAAAACCCGGCTGACGGACGTACGGCTCAAATTTGGTTTGATGGAGCTGGCGCAAACAACAACACCATTGAAAATTGCGATATTTGCGACATCGAAGGCCAGCCGATGCCTCTTTCGTTGGTTACCTTCAACAACAGTGGAGCAACTGCCACGGATGTAAATACATTCAACAACAACAATCTGTACAATTTCAATGTAACCGCATCGTCACAAAGTGGAAATGTGGGAGCATTTAGTTTCCCTTCGGGTAGCTCACCTAACTGTGTAATAACCAACAACCGCATATTCTGGTCGAAACTGCTGGAAAAAACAGCCAAAGATCTTTATGTATTCGGATTTGGTGGTGGCTCAGCCGGCGTATCGAACAGAGTAGAAGGTAATGTAGTCGGTGGTACAGATGCCAATAATGATGGTATTGCAACATTTGACCTCAACAGTGCAACATTTTCGGTGTTGAATGTAAATGACAATACAACATTAAAAAACAATACAGTAAAAAACATCAAAATAATTGCCAATGTGGCCGCAACATTCCTGGGAGCACGTGTCAGTGCAAACCAGAAGGCAAAAGCGCCGGTTGATGCAGAGGCGTGGTCTGGTAACACAGTAAAAGATATCACTATTGAAGCCAAAAACACCATTACAGCTATTGCCTACCAGATTAACTCGGCCGATGTACATCCGGCCAGAAACATCTCGAACAATGTAATTTCCAATATCTCGATAAAAAGCTCGGACACCACCAAAGTGTGTACAATGCGCGGTTTGCAAATACAGGGTACTGCCTCTACTGCCTTGTGGAATGTATCGAAAAATACCATATCTAACCTGACTGCAGGCGATGCAATATCTATTGCGGCCAATGCAACTATCGGATTGGATGCTATCGGAAACAGCGACAAGGTTGAAAAGAATTTGGTATATAACCTGAATGTTATCAACAACAAGGCTAACGGAAAAATCTACGGACTGAGAATGAACGGAAGTAACGCTACCGGTACAACTGTACAAAACAATATGGTAAGACTGGGTACTGATGTAGCATCAAACGTATCTATCTTTGGTTTGGTACAGAATGCAGCAGTAACAACCGGTACTACCACCAACCCGATTAACATCTACCACAACAGCGTCTATATCGGGGGTACCACACCAGCCACAGCTACTATGAGCAGTTTCGCGTTCAAAAGAGAAGGCATAAAAGGTACATCTGATGTAAGAAACAATATCTTTGCCAACCAACGTGTATCGGGTAATAGTGTGAAAGCAGAAAATCACTATGCAATTGGTATTCAGAATGCAGATGATTTTAAAGATTGCGATTTCAATGTATTGCAATTTAACGGTGCTCTTGGTTTGATTGGACTTGATAATATTAAAACCACTCAGGTTGCGTGGACAACAGAAACCACATACGACCCCAACAGTATTGTAGCTGATCCTAAATTTATAGATGCTACCGGTACAACACCTAACCTCCACATTCAGGCAACTTCACCGGCAGATGGCAAAGGCGATATCACTTTGGTAACTGTAGCTGACGACTTCGACGGCGATACCAGAAGCGGATTGACTCCATCGGATATCGGTGCAGATGCGCCATCTGGTTCATCAGCTATTGCAGGTGTGAGCAAAAATGAGGTTGTAGCAGTGGCCAAAGCCAATGCGATTGAAGTATTGAATGCAGCTGGTAAGGTAGTGACTATCTACTCACTCACCGGTCAGGTAGTGAAATCTGTATCAGTGACCTCGGCTAAAGAGACCATCGCTATAAATAAAGGTTTCTATATCGTGAAAGTGGGTACTTCAAAAACCAAATTGTTTGTGAAATAAACATATTTAGTTCCATATAAAAGGCCGTAGTATTTAGTTATTGCGGCCTTTTTTATGGTCAGATTTACATTCCAACACTAATGTATCAAACCTTGCTGCGTGTGTAATTGGCCACCTCCCATATTTCAATATTTTTTCAAACAAAATTAAAAAAAACACGTTTCAATCAACTTATGAAAAAAATTTATCTTACAACAAAAGTCATGGTTACCGTAGCAGCCTTAACTTTTAGTGCCGGGCTATCCGCACAAACCATTATCAAGGTAGGAGCTTCACAGCAAGCCACCACCATTCAGGCAGCCTACTCCGTAGAAGTGCCGGCCGACATTACCGGCAAAGGTGCTTACGTGATCGAATTGCAAAGCGATTACGACCCTACTCAGGAAACCTATCCGATTAAACTGACCGCAAAAACAGGTGCCAGTGCTACGGAAAATATCACCATCAAACCGGCCACAGGCGTAAAAGTTGTTTTGTCGAATCCCGACCAGACCACAGAGTTTAAGGATTATGTAATTCCGGCAGCTGTTACAGAATTGACATTGCCGAGTGTGGAGAACATTACCCCTGGCATGCGCATTATCGGGTATGGTATCACCACTATTACTAAAATATTAACAGTGAATCCCGACTCAAAAAAGATTACACTCGACAAAGCGACAATTGCAATACCTCCTGCCACCAGTACTATTTACATTGGCCCCGGACATGAAACGTTGCTGAACTATGCTGCACAGGGAACCAAAACGATTGTGTTTGAAGGCGCGAAATATGTGACTATCGATGGTGTATCTCGCACCGGTAACACAGGGTTAACTATTCAGAACCCAAACCATATTTCGGCACAAACACTCTATTTTACCGGAACAACAGTAAACTCAGTGTTGATACCTACCGAAGGCAACGTGGTAAAAAACTGCTTTATCCGCGGAGCAAACATCTGCGGGTCGAATTATGGCAACAATCCCGGAGACGGAAAAACTGCACAAATCTTTTTTGAAGGTGCCGGCGCAAACAACAACACTATAGAAAGTTGCGATATCTGCGACATCGACGGGCAACCAATGCCTCTTTCGTTGGTATCTTTCAACAACACCAGTCCGAAACCCACGGATGTGAATACCGTTAACAACAACAATCTGTACAATTTCAATGTAGGCATATCGTCAACAACCGGAAATGTAGGTGCATTCAGTTTTCCATCGAATGTATCGCCAAATTGTGTAGTGACTAACAATCGCATATTCTGGACTAAACCGTTGGAAAAAACGACCAACGACATCTATATATTCGGATTTGGAGGTGGCTCAGCCGGTGTAGCCAACAGAGTAGAGAATAATGTAGTAGGTGGTACCGATGCCAACAACAACGGTATTGCTACATTCGACTTTTATAAAGGGACTTTCTCTGTGTTGAATGTAAACGACAATACAACATTAAAAAACAATACAGTAAAGAACATCAAAATCGTAGCCAATGTTGCCGCAACATTCCTGGGCGCACGTGTCGCACCAAACCAGAAAGCAAAAGCACCCGTTGATGCTGATGCCTGGACAGGTAACACAATAAAAGACATCACCATTGAAGCCAAAAGTACCATTACAGCTATTTGCTACCAGATTAATTCGGCCGATGTACATCCGGCCAGAAACATCTCGAACAATGTGATTTCCAACATCTCGATAAAGAGCTCAGACACCACCAAAGTGTGTACAATGCGCGGTTTGCAAATTCAGGGTACAGCATCTACTATTTTGTGGAATGTATCGAAAAATACCATATCGAACCTGGTGGCAGGCGATGCATTATCAATTGCGGCTAATGTAAATATTGGTTTGGATGCTATCGGAAACAGTAATAAGGTAGAAAAGAATTTGGTGTATAACCTGAATGTAATCAACAACAAGGCTAACGGCAAAATCTATGGACTGAGAATGAATGGAAGTAATGCTACCGGCACAACTATACAAAACAATATGGTAAGACTGGGTACCGATGTTGCATCAAACGTATCTATCTATGGTTTGGTGCAAGCAGTAGCGGCAGCTTCTACCACCTCCAATCCGATTAACTTCTACCACAACAGCGTCTATATCGGGGGCACCACACCTGCGACAGCTACATCAAACAGTTTCGCATTCAGAAGAGAAGGTGTAAAAGCTGTATCAGAAGTAAGAAACAACATTTTTACCAACCAACGTGTATCGGGTAATACCGTTACTCCCGAAAACCATTACGCAATCTACCTACTCAATCTGGATGATTTGAAGACTTGCGACTACAATTTGTTTCAGTTTACAGGTGCATTCGGATTGGTCGGACTTGACTACATAAAAACTACTCTGGCTGCATGGACAACAGAGACTACTTACGACACCAACAGCCGGGTGGCTGATCCGAAGTTTACAGATGCTACAGGTACCACACCCGATCTTCACCTGTCTTCAACGAATCCGGCAGAAGGCAAAGGAGATCCGACTTTGGTTTCTGTAGTTGATGATTTCGACGGAGAAACCAGAAGCGGACTTACTCCGTCTGATATTGGTGCCGATGCTCTGAAATCAAACACTACAGTCTTCAGCCCCAACGAGGTTGCCACCGCTGCCGTAGCCATAGCCAAAACCAATGCGATTGAGGTAGTGAATGCAGCAGGTGAGGTAGTGACTATCTACTCGCTCACCGGTCAGGTATTGAAATCTGTAAGTATCGCTTCCGCTAAAGAGACCATCGCTGTAAGTAAAGGTTTCTATATCGTAAAAGTGGGCGCCGAAAAGACCAAATTGTTTGTCAATTAAACAAATATAGTTCAGAAAATACAGAGGCTGTCTCAAATAAAAAAGAGGCAGCCTCTTTTTTATTCAGATTCTAATCGGTACAATATTTGATCCAACATCATGTTGGCATCAATATTTGATATGCCTGCTATCTGCAACTCATCCAAATCCTCATTAAAACTTTCTTTAAAAATAGCCCAGGACCACTCTTTGTTGTTGAAACAATGTAGATATGAATCCAAAGCCTCTGATATTTTATGCAAACTCCATTTAACGTGCCCCATATTCATCCAGTCCTGAGGTCCCGGTTTTTGTTGCAAAATCAATGCATAATACTTCTCAGCCTGCTCATACTTGCCCGCCAAAAAAGAACACCAAGCAATAGGCCTCCACGATCTTGAACTACCATTATCGAGATAATCAGCCTTGAAATAGAATCGAAGGGCTTCATTATAATTTTTCTTTTCGAGATAACAATGACCAATATTCAATGTAATATTCAGATTATCCGGTTTTAGTTTATCATATTTCAGATAAAAAACAAGTGCCTCTTCCGGACGCTTCAACCGCCGATAACACTGTGCAACACGCCGTATTGTCCAGGAGCTTTCAGGAAAAATCATTTCAGCCCTGAGGTAGGCCTTCAAAGCCTCAGCATCGTTTTCCAGCATTTGGTGACAATAACCTACCTTTTGATACAACTCGCTGTTCTCTTTTTCAAAAACAAGCAGTTCAGAAAAAACAGCCACCGAATCAGCATAAAACCCTTTTCTGAAAAAGAATTCAGCAATAATACGCAAACTTTCCGGTTCAAACAACACCTCTTTTAGCAAATCAATCCGATGAAAATGCATAGAATAAAGAAATACATCCTCAAAATCGGTTCTGTGCGGATGTAATTTAAAAAAGCGGTACAAATCCTGAATATATTGTTTGGCAATGGTATCTCCTCTCTTGTTGTGCTGCAACAGAGCCTCGTCTGACTGTAATCTTTCCAACTCCTGCCCCTGATCGACAAACTGAGTTGCCAACATTTCCCGCTGATTATGTGGCATTTGCATCAAACTCAAACACAAAGAATACTTATCTGAATTACAGAGTACACCCGAACTCACAATAGAGCCAAATATGCCCGTTTTACCCATATCCGGCATACCATCCTGAATAAAGGCGGAGTGCTCTGACGAAAAAGGCAAAAACCAGTTACTTATATTGTAAAAAAACGGGAAACTTTTCAGGCCCGAGAAGGTGGTCATAAAAATATCAGAGCCTTCCATTTGCAACTGGCTCAACTCTTTCAACTTATCGTTTAATCCGGTTTGTTCAAATATCTCCTGCCAATCGGGATTCATATCCTCCAGGCCCGACTCTTGCTGCCACTCTTCCAGATTCATTTTTTTTCGCAGCATTGGGCTTATTTTCATCATTTCCGGCAAAATCTCATCTGTCATTCGTTTCGAAATGGTTTCTGTCTCTTTCGACCGAATAAAACTCAACACAATATTCCGTATATCATTAACCACCTTTCTGTCTTCGGTAAATAAGAGAAACCGGCTGCGAACATCGTTGTAAAAGCTTATCCTATGCTGATACTTAAAGAATACAAGCAACAATCCTATCAGTGCACGCTGACGAATATCCTCCTCTATTCGTTCTGCAGCATCAATCAGCAACAAAACCTTATGCCTGTCAAAGCGATTCAACAAGCTCAAAGTCAGAGCCGATACAGATAAACAGATACAATCCACCGAAACGAAATCCGACTTAATCAGCTTTTGAAAAGCGACAATATTACCCTCATCAGGATGAGAAGAGAGCCATGTTTGCAAAAAAAGCTCCGAAAGATCGTTCTCCAGAGCATATCTCTGTTTTCTCTGAACCTCCGTTCTTCCGGTGTCTGACACCTGTCGCGACAAAGAAATATCTGCAATATCGCGAGAAATAGCATCGGTCAGTTGGTCCAGCGACACATGCGTGGAATAATTCAAATACCGTTTTCTATCGTAAAAATAGGCAGGAGACTCTTTCATCAAAAGACAATCAACCGTTTTATCGCTAATACCATACAGACCAACCAGCAAATCGTGATAAACCTTCACACGATCGGGGTCTGGATTACCTTGCGAAAAATAGAGCAACATATATTTATATGTAGTCTCCCAGCGCTCCAGCTCTTCAATCAGATGAAACTCATGCGCCGATTTGACGAAATCGGACAACTGAAGTACAGCAGCTCTGATCTCTTTACGGTCTATTTTTCCGGTTATCTCGTTGTACTCACGTTCAATCGATTTTACATCCATTACATTTCTGTCTGTTATATTGTTATTTGCTCCAGCACCTTACATATTTGCTTAAACTCATTCTCGAAATTGGGGGTAAATACAGATTTTCCCAGCTGATGATTAATCTCCGATAACGACCAAAAACGACCATCCGCCAACTCTGTCGGATCCGGACAAATCACTTTGTCGTAGATTGTATAATACGAATATACCAGCTCACGCTCCACGTCAGATTCAAATATATAAGAATGAATAAAAATAGGTTCGAAATCTGTAATAGCCAGCTCCTCACGTACTTCCCGCTTCAAAGCTATCTCTACCGATTCTCCATAATCAACATGTCCCCCTACGGAGGTATCCCACTTTCCGGGCTGAATATCTTTGTGTGCAGGTCTGAGCTGCAAATACAACTCACCGGCACTATTCATTACGTGCAAATGCACCACCGGATGAAGCAACTTACTACCATCGTGACATTTAGCCCTTTCTGCTTGTCCGATTACATCACCATTTTCATCAACAAGGGGAAATATTTCCATACAATTATTCTTTATTTATTAAACAACTCATATAAGCAAATAGTTAATCTATGCCAATGGAAAAACAAATATAATGCAAATAGAGCAGAACAAAAACAGAAATGACAATAGTAAGCAAAAAAAATAAAGATAGAAAAAACAATGGCACAAAACCCAAATACCAATACTGACTGATCTAAACTTTCCCGCCTGAAATTCAGATTGTTCCTGCAACAAAAGGATGAATTGCAATTTTCAATACGGAAATGTCAAATTAAAAAAAATCTGAGCAGAATAAATAAATGCAAAAAAGTTAGGAAAAATGAGATATTGCACTTATATTTGTATTACAAAAATATTAGTCGCGTTGATTATTGATTGGTAAACTCAACACTTACTTATACCGAGACAATGCTCACGACTTTCAATGGCGGGCCACACCCAATGGGTTCTATATGACGGTGGATTACAAAGAAGGCGGGCACTCAAATCTTGTCAAATCGGAGTTTTATGCATCAGCAGCGCGACTTCTTACACGAGAGGCAGTCCTTAGGGAACTGCCTCTTTTTGTTATATTTTATAGAGATAAATGGGGAAAGAGATCTGTCTAATAATGAACTCCCTTCAGGAAAGCAATAAACATTTAGCCAATAATAGCCTCACAAATTGAGGCAGCATCAATACCACACAGCGCATTGAGCTGAGCAACTGTGCCGTGCTCAATAAACCTGTCAGCAATACCGATTCGACGCACCTGCGTAGGATAGCCGTTATCAGAAATAAATTCCAGAACAGCCGAACCAAATCCACCTTTGAGCACTCCGGATTCAACCACAATTATTTTACTGTACTTTTGTGCTACTTCGTGTAAAATAGCCTCATCTAGTGGTTTGGCAAAAATCATGTCATAATGCGCAACATCAACACCTTTTGCAGCAGCCATAGCCACAGCCTGTATAGTTTCGTTGCCGATATGCCCCAACGACAGTACAGCTATATCATTGCCATCCTTCAGCTTGCGACCTTTGCCCACCGGCATCTCTTCCATGTCATTTTGCCAGTTACTAAGCACCCCTTTTCCCCTCGGATAACGAATAATAAAAGGTCCCTTGTCGCGAAGCTGAGCAGTGTACATCAGATTGCGCAACTGGTGCTCATTCATAGGAGAAGCTATCGTGAGATTGGGCACACACCGCAGAAATGGAATATCAAACACACCGTGGTGAGTTGGACCATCCTCACCTACCAGGCCCGAGCGATCGAGACATATAACCATATTCAGATTTTGCAACGCTACATCGTGAATAATCTGATCATAAGCCCGCTGAACAAAAGAGGAATAAACATTGCAAAAAGGCATCAGACCCTCTTTTGCCAATCCGGCAGAAAACGTAACAGCATGCCCCTCGGCAATACCTACATCAAATGCACGACGTGGCATTTTCTCCATCAGATAACACATCGAACAGCCCGAAGGCATCGCAGGTGTAACGCCCACAATTTTTTCGTTTTTTTCAGCCAGTTCCACTAATGTGTGACCAAATACGTCCTGATACAAAGGTGGTTCATCACCGTCGGGTTTAACGATTCTCACCCCTTTATCTTTGTCGAATAAGCCTGGTGCATGCCACTCGGTAGCCGATTTTTCGGCCGGAGAGAAGCCTTTGCCCTTCACTGTGCGTATATGCAGAATTTTTGGACCATTCATGTCCTTAATATCGTTGAGCACCTTTATCATCTGGTGTACATCGTGCCCATCCACTGGTCCGAAATAACGAATATTTAATCCCTCAAACAGATTGTGCTGACCTGTGAGCAACGATTTCAGACTATTGTTGAAACGAATAATCGAATCTTTGCGATCATCGTCCAGCAACTTCACTTTGCGCAAAATACGGTACAAATCGTACCGCAGTTTATTGTAAGTCTGCGAAGTTGTCAGTTTAACCAGATACTCGCTCAACCCGCCCACATTGTGGTCGATAGCCATTTGATTATCGTTGAGAATAATGAGCAACTTATTTGGATTGATTGAAGCATTGTTTAGCCCTTCATAAGCCAGACCTCCCGTCATAGAGCCATCACCTATCACAGCAACCACATGTCTGTCTGACTCGTTTTTAAGCGCTGAAGCCACCGCCATACCCAATGCAGCCGAAATAGAGGTAGATGCATGGCCCGCCACAAAAGAATCATATTCGCTCTCCTGCGGATTTGGGAAACCACTCAAACCGCCCAATTTGCGGTTGGTATAAAAAACATCCCTCCGACCGGTCAGAATCTTGTGGCTATACGCCTGATGCCCGACATCCCATACAATGCGGTCGTAAGGCGTATTGTAGACATAATGCAAAGCCACCGTAAGCTCCACCACGCCGAGACTTGCAGCAAAGTGACCGGGATTGTTAGACAAAGCATCGATGATAAATCCCCGTAGTTCGGCACAAAGTTCATCCAGAACATTTGGCTTCAATACCCGTAAATCTGTCGGTTGATTAATTTTATTGAGAATGTTGTATTCCATAAATATGTTTTACTCTTTAACAAAATGTACCGCTACCCACCTGTTTTTTTCGGCGTGAGCCACATATGTCAATCCATTTTGCTCAGCCTCTTCCCGAATAACCGGAATATCCTCTACATAGAATCCGCTCATATACAATGATGAACCCACATGCATACACTTCGCATAATGCTGTATATCGTTTAACAAAATATTGCGGTTAATATTTGCCTGAATAATATCGAATGTTTCTGCACCCAACAACTCGGCACCACCGAGTAAAACCTTAATTTCGGAGACACTGTTGAGCGAGATATTCTCCAGCGAATTGGTGTAAGCCCACTCATCAATGTCGATAGCCGTAACCGGCGTTGCCCCCTTCATACGGGCCAGAATAGCCAATACAGCTGTGCCGCATCCCATATCCAGAAAAGATTTTCCGGCCACATCAGCTTTCAGCAATTCATTCAGCATAAGGCTTGTTGTTTCGTGATGTCCGGTACCAAAAGACATTTTCGGGTCAATCAGTATTTCGTATTTCACCTCTGGCGTACCTGTATGGAAAGAACTGCGAATAACACACTCATTGCCTAAGATAATGGGTTGAAAGTAGTTTTTCTCCCACTCCTCGTTCCAGTTCTGCACAGGCACCACTTCGGTAGCAAACTCAATAGCTGTTTCCATAGGGAAAGAGGTAACAACAGCAGCCAAATCGACCTCTGAGAATAGGTTTTCGGCCACATAAGCCTTCATTCCCAACTCTGTTTCGACAAAGCTTTCGTAACCGATTTCACCTAGTAAAGAGGCCATTACGTCACTAAAAATTACGTCATTGGGAGTAAAAGAGATATTTACTTCAATATAGTTGTTCATCAGTAGTATTATAAATTTTATTTTTTTGCATATACCAGCCTATTCTTCTCACAAAAGAGTTATCTTTGATGAGTTAATCAGAAAAATAATTGCTTTACGTGCAGCGTATTCAGAGTTGAATGCATCAGAAAGATGAACAGCCCTGAAATTACAACGTGCAAAAGTAAGCATTTTATTGGCAAAGGTAAACTTTTTTCATTTACAAATGTCATATTTGAAAGATGATAAAAAAAGAAACAAAAGCAAGTGAAACAGCATCATGGACAATAGAGTTATTGAAGAAATGAAATATTTGAATCCAATTTATAATTAGAACAATATCAAATTGTAAATGTTTTTATTCCACAAGAGAATATTATTTAATGAAATACGTTTAGTAATTAATTGAGTACAAACGATCTGTATAACCCTTATAAACAAATATAGATATGAAAACAACTGGTTTAGTATCCCTGCTTATGATTTGGGTAGCTCCACTGACACTGATGTCGCAGAGCAAGCTTCTTCCCGAAGACGATATATATTACAAACGGGGCGAAGAGCACCCTATCATACAAAAAAAGAAACAGCAAGAAAAACGTGCTACCAAAACGGTCGTTATCACCAATGTGGACAGGATTGTTGTATCGGAAAGAGATGTGGATGAGTACAACAGACGGGGTAACGGATCGTCTGCCATGCCCAACGACACTCTGGCTGAAAGACGCGAACAACCACGGGATGACAATGAAGGCGAATACACACGCGAATTCAAGGGCTCTGAAACCGATTTTGAATACGCCGAACGCATCCGCCGGTTTCACAATCCGAAATTCACAATTCACATCAGCGATCCGGCTTATACAGAAATATATATGCTGAACGACTGGGACTGGAACGTATATTCGAGCGGAAGTTACGCCTGGGTGACCCCAACCTGGACCAATCCCTATTATTGGGATTACATGTGGTCGCCCTATTCCTACCGACCCATGTGGAGATACGGCATGTATGGCTCTTACTGGGGTGGATATTACGACCCGTGGTATAGCAACTACGGCTACCCATACTACGGGGGCTATTATGGTGGTTACTACGGCGGTTATTACGGCGGTGGATATTATGGCGGCGGTCACACGACGTACAACCGTTACGACAATGCCAGACGTGGTGGAGAGGGATACAGCAGCGGACGTTCGAGCCGTTATCAAACCAGTGGATCGGGCAATGCTGCCACAAGTGTCAACACAGGCGGACGTAGCACCAGATACAGCACCGCCACACCTGCAACCACTGAAGGAAGCAGCTATTCTACAGGACGCAGCAGCCGCTATACCACAACTCCTGTAACAACCAGAGGTACAAGCAGCGATGGAGTGAGCACAGGCGCAACCACATCGGGACGCAGCAGCCGATACACCAGCACAACCCCGGCCGCAGCTGAAAACAGCTACAACAGCGGAGCTTCTGCCGGACGAAGCAGCCGATATACTACTGCACCTGCAACAACAGACTACAGCAATGGCAGAAGCTACAACAGCGGCTCATCGTCTGCACCACGCACAACTTACTCAACCGGATCGTCGCAATCGACACGATCGGCAGAAAGCTATACATCAGGTGGCAGGTCTTCATACAGCACTCCAACCACCAGTACGCCTACTTACAGCACACCTACCTATAGTGCGCCTTCGAGGTCGTCGGGTAGCAGCTCATCTGGTAGCAGTTCATCAGGTGGTGGTGGTGGCGGTGGTCGCTCTTCGGGAGGAAGAAGATAGTACTCAAATAACCACAAAAGGAGAGGCGAAGCCGGGTGTTTCGCCTTTTGTAATCAACAACAGGTAAAACAGACAAAATCTGACAGATATGAAAAAAATCATTTTAACAGGCATCAGCCTCCTCCTTGCAGCAGGCAGCCTGCAGGCGCAATCGGAAATAGACGCATATAAATATTCGAAAACAGACCTCAACGGAACAGCCCGGTTTATGGGGATGGGTGGGGCATTTGGAGCCCTGGGTGGCGACATATCTACCCTAGCCAACAACCCGGCAGGTATAGCCATATACAGAACCTCAGAGTTTGCCACCACATTGAACCTGAGTAATGTATCGACAAAAACGGAGTGGAACGGAACAGGTGTGAGCAACAACAAGTGGAAGCTTGCTTTCAATAATGCAACCTATGTGGGCACCTTCAAAGCAAAGGCCGAAGGTTTTGTCAATTTCAATTTCGGTATCGGATTCAACCGATTAAAGGAGTATAGCCGCAACTACACAGCCGGCAATAAATCGATGAACCTCTCTCTGACAGACTATATTGCGTCGAAAACAAATAACTACAACAGCGGCAATGGTATTTCGGAATCGTCATTGCTGAGCAGCAATGCCTATTCATCCGTCAACAGCTGGATTAGTATATTGGGATACGACGCAGCATTGATCGATTTGCAATCGGGCACAAACAACTATTACAACCCAATGAACCTGAATACACATCCTTCAGCAGACATGAAAATATCGGAACGGGGCTATCTGGATGAGTATAACATTTCGTTTGGTGGCAATGTATATGATGTTTTTTACTTTGGCGCATCTGTTGGTATTACAGATCTGAATTACAAATTGTCGGCTGTTTACAAAGAGAGCTTTGGCGGAAGTATGGGCGGATTTACCCTGAACAATCTGCTGGAGACAAGAGGATCGGGTGTAAACCTGAAAGCCGGTGTAATACTGAAACCGACCGATTTCTTCCGGTTCGGTTTGGCAGTACATACACCTACTTTTACGAAAATGACAGATTATTTCGATGCAAACATTCACAATACATACAGCGATGGTACAGCCAATCACCCGACAGGCAGCAATGCACAGGTGTATGTGCCGGAAAATGCCTTTGCCGAATATATGATGCAATCGCCCTTTAAAATGCAGGCTAGTGCAGCCTTTATTCTGGGTAAAAAAGGGATATTGAGCATGGAATATGAATTTGTGGACTATTCAAATATGAAGATGAAGGATATTGATGGTTACGAACTGGATGCAAACAATTGCATTCAGGAAGATTTCAAAGCCGGTCACAACCTTCGTTTCGGTGGCGAATTCAGAGTCACACCACAAATCAGTCTGCGTGCCGGATATGCCACTCAGCCCTCGCCTATCAAAGCTCACATCATCAATCAGGATGTTGAAGTTGAAATGTATGGCTCTACCCTTCCGCACTATACATTAGACCGGGGAACGACCTATTACACTGCCGGACTGGGCTATCGCTTTGGCAGCATCTACACCGATTTTGCTTTGGTGTCGAAACGGATGAAGGAAGATTTGTATGCATTCTCGCCTATTCGAAATGGTTCGGCATGGGATGTACCGACCAAGGCTACCCTGAAAACGAATACAATTCAGGCACTGTTTACGTTTGGGGTTAAGTTTTAGATTAATTCATAATTTGTAATTCATAATGCATAGTTTTTAATGCATTATGCGGAATGATTGCTCTTTCTGCTTACTAAACAAGATTTTTAATTCATAATGCAGAATGCGTAATTCATAATGATTACGTCCTCTGCATACAAAGAAAAGGGGAAATGGTGCTTCAAACGGGCTGTTTCTCCTTTTTGTTTCTTAACCGATGCTTCGTTTAAACTTAAGCCAGAGTGATGATGTTGATTATATTAGCGAAATCGTTTTTTATTTATACACACCTAAAAAGAACAAATTATGTCAGTAATTATGGAATTTGCAATATTCCCTACCGATAAGGGAGCGCATGTAAGCGAATATGTAAAAAAGGTAGTTGAGATGATAGATGCCTTACCCTACAATAGCCAGCTAACAGCAATGGGCACGCTGGTGGAATGCAACACTATGGACGAGTGCCTGGATATATTGTCGAAGGCCAATGCGATACTCGAACCAGCTTCTGAGCGGATATATTGCACCGCCAAGTTCGACAACAAACCGGGTAAAACAGATCAGATGTCGCACAAGGTCGGGGCTATACGGGGATAATTCTTTATTTCACCAACATCCATTTTCATCATTTGAAGTTTGCTATACCCGACGAAAAAGAGCGTGCAATTAACCGGAAATGGATGTAATTTCTAAAACTCAATTCTAAAATTCAGAACCGGTACAAGGCCCATTCCCTCAACCGCCACGATACTGTTTTCAGCCGAAGAGTACTCATACCACAAGGTATTCTTTCGGTTGATGATATTTTGTACATCGAGCGAAACAATATAAGAACAGGCCGGTTTGTTTATCCGGTAATAAGCTCCAAAATCAAACCGCAGAAAAGCGGGTAACTGATTTTTGTTGTACCGGGATTGGTCGAACACTATTTCCTGATTCATCACTGAGGCATCCTTATCAAACGGCGATATCCGGTATCCTCCCCTGACTACAAATTTGGTGTTGATTCCCACAACATTTTGTTTGTCAGAACCTACACAAAAATCTTTACCCGACAGAAGATTGCAAACATATCCACCATCAAATGCAGTACTATACCATTTTCCATTCGGCGCCCTGAATTTTGAGTCGTACAGCGATGTGGTAAAAAGAAAATAATATCCCTGATTAAAAAATCTTTCGACAGTAAGCTCAAGCCCATAGTTGAAGCCTTTTCCTGTATTAACCAACTTTTGATCGGGAATACCGTATCCAAAATTTATGGAAGATAAAACACTCGTTGTGTCTGCACTCTCTGCAACGTTGTAAATATGCTGATAATAAGCTTCTGTTTTTATCCGCCAGTTTTTGTCGATTAAATAGTCGAAACCTACCACCGAATGAAGTGCCTTTCCCAATCCGGCATTTTTATTCATGGCCGATCTTTGTCCGTCAGGTTGTTCTATCAGAGCCATATAGGTAGAGATTGATTCGACTCTGGAGTGTAGTCCCACCCCCAGATTCAGAGCGGCTTTTTCATTGAATTTGTGCCTGATTCCCACCCGGGGCTCCAAAGATTTGTTTCCATTGAGCTGAAAAGAGAGGAAATGAAGCCCGGCATTCAGTTCTGTATTTTCAGAAAACCGGTATTTATGTTGCAAAAAAGCCTGAGTCATACTACTACCGCCTTTCTGATCAACCAGAATATCGTATTTATCGGTGTTGTAGTTGAACTTCCGGTGCATCATATCGTATCCCAAAACATTGTGGGTAATGCCTCCCCTCAAAACGTTTCGGTTATTAATCTTACTGTTTATCAGCACTGATGCTCTGAGTGATGGATATGTATATACAGAGTGATAACCGGTAAACTTTTCGTAATCCGGGGTTAAATAACCTTCAGTCCATTCGTCTGACTGATAGGTTCCGGCAATTACAGTTTTCACAGATGTTTTATTTCCGGGGAACATATAGATATGTTTCAAACCGGCAACAGCCATTTTATGATCCTCTTTTTCGAAATAATTGAGGTCGGGGTCCGACAACCATTGAGCCGAGTCTTCAACTGCCTGTGTGCCGGTATTGCTTTGTCCGGCCACCATAAACAGGGAGAATGTGCCGGCATTTCTAGTCGGGAAATTAAATTTGGCCGATAAATCCTGAAACACCGGAGGCAGGTTGTTATTGCCCAGATCAATCAAACCGGCCTTGGAGAGATATCCAAAAGTAGAATAACGGTAATTTATCAGATATGAAGATTTTGATTGGGGAGTAAAACCACCTTCGAGGCAAAATTCGGTTCCTACCACGCCAAACTGAAAAGCATATTCCCTTTTCCCGGTTTTTCCTGTACGGAGATTTAAGTCCATAATACCGGAAGTTGCATTACCATATTCTGCCGGGAAAGCCCCCGTAAAGAAATCAGAAGTCGATAACACTTTTGAGCTGATAATGCTTACAGCACCACCGGTACCACCCTGTCCGTCGGTGAAATGGTTGGGGTTGGGTATTTCTATTCCATCCAGGCGCCAGAGCAATCCTCTTGACGAATTCCCCCGGATAATGATATCGTTAACGCCATCGCCTTCTACAGCTGTAACGCCTGCAAAAGAGCTCACCATTCTTGATGCATCGAAAAAGCCACCTGCATACCGACCCGCATCATCCATATTCAGCTTTCTTGCACTTACCACAGACATAGCATTCAGGGATTTGTCTTTGTCTGTTTCGGAGGCTCTGACCTGCACCTCATTCAGTCGCTTCAGATTTTGGCTGAGCTCGATATTCAGATTTACTACTTTACCGGTTGTAACAAGAATTTCCGGCACCCTGATTTCTGAATAACCGGTATATGTGACCAATAGGGTTTGTCTGCCCACCGGTACATTCTTAAGAATAAATACTCCATTCTGATCTGTGATTGTACCAATAAGCGGATTTGAACCTACCAATATGACAGTTGCGCCTACCAATGTCTCCTTACTGTCTTTGTCTGCAACTGTACCCGTAACCGATTGTACAAAGCTACCCGCTTTTGCGTGGCAGATCAAGAAAAAAAGCAACCCGGAAAAAACAAAAAATCTCATATTCGAAATAAATAGTTTTAATTTAACACGAAGCGAACCGGTAATGCAAACCAAACCGCTACAGGTTTACCGCCCTGTCTTCCGGGTTCCCAGGCAGGCATTCCATTGACAACACGCAGAGCCTCTTCGTCGCATCCACCGCCTATGCCTCTTTCTACACGGGCATTGCAAATTTCACCTTTTGTGCCCACCACAAATCTGACAACAACGGTTCCCTCGATCTTCTTCATGCGGGCTTCCGTCGGGTAAACAAGATGAGAAGAGAAGTACCTGTCAAGATTTACTTTGAATCCCGGCATCTGCTCAACCAAGGTGTAGGCATCGCTTTGCGGGATGGTACCAAATGATACACTGCAAGATGCTAAAGACGCGACCTTTTCGCCATCTTCGGTTGCCGGTATCCATTTAGGCATTGTTGAAACTAACCGTTGAGCTTCCAGAATTAATACCTGATTCTGCGAATTCTTCACATTCAGTTGAGACAGGCTACCATCTTTGTTCACACGAAAGCTGACATAGAGCATTTTAACAATGCTATCGGCCATTAGCTCTTTTTTTATGTTTCTTTTGATGAAGGCATTCAGAGAGTCTTTTCCTCCGGGAAATTTCGACTCTGTATAATAGGGAAAGTAGGCAACAGCCTCACCATCTTCGTTGTAGCATTTCATCATCGTGCCGTTGGGACCGTAGCTTTCGAGCCGTTTGAGCTGACCGCCGGGCCAGTAGGTGCTAATACCGTTGCTGATGCGGCCATTCTTATACACAATTTTTTTTCGGGTCATCCCGTTTGGATACAACTCGATGTAATCTCCATTCATAACCCATTTCGTACTGTTGCCAACCGGCACAGAAATCATATTGTAACCGGCCTTCTTCTCTCCGGAAACGAAGTATTCAGTCATATTTTTCGTATTTTCACCTTCATTTATTTCAACAACATAGTAGTCTGCCTTTTCTTTGGCATCCACTACATTGCCCAAGCTATCGAAATAGATGGTATTTTGCCCCAAAGCGACACTACTTAAAACGAACAGAGACACAAGGATCAAATACAGTTGCTTCATAATTTGCTCTTTAATTATTCCCTTTAAACTGAATTAAACAAAATTAAAGTGCAAAGATAATAAAATTTCAGAAAGCAAAAATGGGTGCGATGGTATTGGCAGGAGTTGACTGAATCCGGTTTTTCGGGATTATTGGATTCGAAAGAATATTGATTAGGGAATGTAGTTGGTAGAATAAATACAAATGCCCGGACTGTGACGTCAGGGCATTCGCTGGTATTAGTAATTGGTTGCCTATTTGTCCTCTTTGTAATAATTGCCGTTGATTTCTTCGTTTGCCATCAGATTTTTGCTGAAACGTAGTCTGGCCGATTTCTCTTTTTCAAACATATTCTTCATGCTGGCTTCGTCTTTTTCGAAAACCAATGTGTTTGTAATCGAGATAGACATGGCAATTTTTTCCACATCGTGGTCTGCACCGATATAGGTAAAAGTCCATCCGTTTTGCTTGAGTTCATCCACCAGGCTTTTGATGGCTTTACCATTGTATTCAGTGGAGGCGTTTTCTTCTCCATCGGTCATAATGGTAACCAACACGCGACAATTGGGTTTGCCCTCAATCAGTTGATTTAATTTGTTGATAGCGAAGCCCATTGCATCGAAAAGAGGAGTTGAGGCATCGGGGTTGTAGCGTTTGGCGTCAATTGTTTCGAGTTTTTCAACGGGGTCTATCAGGTGCAGTATTTTGCTGCCCAATCCGTTGAATGAAACGAGAGAAATGAAGTGTTCCTGTTCAGGAAACTGGAGGGAAATACCCTTTACGGTTTGAACAATTTCGTTGAAGCCCTGTATAATCTGTTTTTTGATTGACTCCATTGAGCCACTTTCGTCGAGGATAATCAGGTTGTGTACTTGTTGTTTGGTTTCCATACTGTCTTTGTTTTTTAGGGTTGATACTAATTAAAGTGCAAAGAAACAGTGGAATTTTGACAGCTTTTGACAATGAATATTTTTTCTTATTATTTTTAGAAGAATAATGATACAAAAAAAAATTCTGCATCGGGCGCAATCCGATGCAGAATATCCTGAATATCTTTGATTATTTCGGTTCTACTCGTAGTAAGATGAAATGGATGACCTATTTTAATCCTCCAAAGTAGCACCCTTAATCATAAGGGCTGCGGTAGCCGGATTGGTGGCGAGAGGAACATTGTGTACATCGCAAACACGCATAAGCATCTGTACATCCGGTTCGTGCGGGTGTTTGT
>CAZHNZ010000027.1:0-13036 GCA_964534355.1 uncultured Parabacteroides sp. | reverse complement strand
TGTACATCGCAAACACGCATAAGCATCTGTACATCCGGTTCGTGCGGGTGTTTGTCGAGCGGGTCGCGGAAGAAGAAAACGAGATCAATAAGTCCTTCGGCAACCTGCGAGGCAATCTGAGCATCGCCGCCCATTGGGCCGGACAATACGCGTTCGACGGTGAGCCCGGCAGCTTCGGCATGTTTACCGGTAGTGCCTGTGGCGATTATTTGTACGTTTTTTTTGTGCAACAAGTCGATGTGCTTGTTGAGAAATCCAACCATTTCGGCTTTTTTCCCGTCGTGAGCGATAACTGCTAATTTCATTTTGAGTATTTATTTGGGTAATATTTCTACAAAGTTAGAAAAAAAAAGCTATTTGGCAATCCATTTCCTAAAAACAGAAGCGCGCTCTTTGCTGATATATATTTTTTCGGGCGCGGGCGGAGCAACTTTCACGATAAGGCGGTTGCTAAAATGGGTTTCGGCCTCCACAATGGCCCGGCGGCTGATGAGCGTCTGCCGGTTGGCACGGAAGAAGATATCGGGGTTTAGCTGCTTTTCGATTTCGTCGAGAGTTTCGGTGAGTGGTGCCTTGTCGTGGTCGGTGAGCATAGCATACACCTGCTGACTATCTATGTAGAAATAGGCAATACGTTCGACAGGAATGGGGATTATTTTCTCTTTTTTGTAGGCCACAAACGACTGCCGGTAGCTGGCCGGCGCGGCCGATTGAGCAATAATCCGCTGTATGTCGGCCAATTGCAACTGAGTAACTATGGGCTGAGTGCGGCTCTGCACCTTATCGAGTGCTTTGGCGAGTTCGGTGGTCTGAATAGGCTTGAGCAGGTAGTCGATTCCATTGGCGCGAAAAGCACGCAACGCATATTCGTCAAAAGCAGTGATAAAGATGATGGGAGCGGAGATTTCTGTTTGCTCGTAGATGTCGAACGATAGCCCGTCGGAGAGCTGAATATCGGACAACACGAGATCGAAAGCTCCGGCAGGGTTGGCGCGAAACCAATCGAGAGCCTCCCCTACCGACTCGAGCTCGGCCACGACGGTGGCATTGGGTACTAATTGTTGCAAAATATTTCGCAGATTGCGTATGGCAACCAATTCGTCTTCTACAATTACTATTTTCATACGGAACGGATTAGCGGTACTTTTACGAGAAATTGGGTATCAGTGTGGTCTATTTCGATAGACTTGCCCACAAGAAGGCGGCAACGGGTATCGAGGTTTTTGAGTCCGATGCGGGTACTCTCCACATTTTTTATTTTGGGTTGTATGTTGTTTGCAACCACCAGATAATCATCTTCGCGGGTAATGCGGATAATCAGGGGATTGGAACGAGTCATGTTGTTGTGCTTGATGGCATTTTCGAGCAACAGCTGCAGGCTGAGCGAAACAATCTGATCGTTGTCGTCGCGGTCGAGATCCATAGCCACCTGAAATTTGTCTTCAAAGCGAATTTTCTGCATGAATAAAAAAGAGTCGGCAAAGGCGAGCTCCTCTTTGAGGTAAACGAGGTTTTTGTCCTGCATGGAAAGCACATAGCGAAACACCTGCGAAAGGCTGTCGAGGAAACTGATGCTTTTGCCACTGTCTTCGCGAATGAGACCGCTGAGCGTGTTGAGTGCATTGAAGAAGAAGTGCGGGTTCATCTGCTGCTTGAGCGACTCAATTTGAGTGGTGAGGTTTTCCTGTTTCACATATTCGAGTTCGTGCTCAATCTCTTTGTTTTTGTTTCGGTACAAATAAAAGAGTGCAACAACGTAGCTTATGCTGAAAATGAGCGCATTGCGCAAAAACTCATCGCGTATAAAGGGTTGGTTGATGTGAAACTCGGCCGTCATGCTATCCCACAGCGGTTTGTGTATAAGAATGCAAAGCCCGGTGAGAAGAAGATAGACGACCAGATTTATTACCAACCGTTTTCTTACAGGGAAATCGATGATATAGAATGAGTTGAGAAAGAAACTCCCGCCGGCTACCATACTGCTTAGCACAAAGAGGACAAGTGGGTCGAGAATGCTGCGCCCATGGTCGAGAGCGATAAGCAAGGGAGTGAGAGCGACCAATACACCGGCAATAAGGGTGTATGTAAGTCCGTATATGATTAGATTGCGTTTCATAACTCCGAAAATTATGGATGTAAAATTAGCAAATAAAATTGAACAACTACCTCTGGCGTGGAAAAAGCAGGTTTCGCAAAGGCTGAAAAAGAACATTCTGCCGATGCGAAACCCAATATTTATTGACAATTACGACAAAGAGAAATTAATCGACCCATTTTTTTAGGAAAGCGATGAGCTTCGCCATATTTTCGTCGGTATCGAACATCGGTCCGCCGTGTCCTGCACCCTGAATAACATCCTTCTTCACCTTATCACTACCCAATGTAGAGAGCAATGCGTTGTAGAAATTTTCGTTCTGCATGGCCGGGATGTTTCTATCGGTAGTACCGTACTGAATATAGACCGCTGCATCGTCGGGTGTGATATACTTCATCGCATTGGCTTTGGCACACTTTTCGGCATTTTCCTGAATGGCACCGCCTATAAGCTTCGACTCGGGTGAGTTGGCATCGTTTGTATTCACCGTAATACCCTGTTGTTTGCCCTGCTCCTGCATGGTGAGGAAGTCGATAGGACCGTACCAGTCGATGGCCGCTACCACCCGCGATGAGAAAGTTGCATTTCCCAGTTCGGCACCTTCGAGCTCAGCCACTCCGCCTGTGGTAGCCGCGAGAGCCGATAAACAACCGCCGGCAGAACCACCCCATGAGAAAACTTTGTCGGGATTGATTTTGTATTTAGCGGCATTCGCTCTGAGGAATCGGATAGCCGCTTTCACATCCTGTATCTGCGCCGGGTAGATAGCTTCGTTGCTCAGGCGGTAGTTGATGCTGGCCACGATAAATCCGGCATCGACCATTTTTTTGATAGAGGACTGATCCATCCATCCCGCTTTGTCGCCAAACTTAAATGCTCCACCGTGGATATATACGATAACCGGGCACGATTTTTTGATTTTCTTTGGCTGATAAATATCCAGTTTCTGTGCTGCCGAAACCGATGCGTAGGCCACATCGCTGTAATTGGCTTTGATTGAAACTTTGGTCATTGCCTGTCCTCCGGGGCCACCGGGACCTCTGCCCTGTCCGCCGGGGCCACCCATTCCGCCTGTTGGCATTTCGCCACCCATAGGAGGTTGAGCACAAACCACTCCACTCAATAACAGTGCTGCGAACAGCCATCCAATTTGCTTTTTCATTTTCGTTCTATTTTAATATTTTTCACAAAAGTAATCAATTCAGGTATTTTTTCAAAAAAGTAACCAGTTTAAGTATGTTTTCGTCGGTGTTGAACTGCGAGCCACCATGTCCTGCCCCCTGAAGCACATCGAGTTTAACATTATCAGCACCCAAAACAGGAAGAAGTGCAGTATACAGATTGACACTCTGCATAGCCGGAATGTTTACATCGGCAGTACCATACTGAATGTAGAAAGGAGCATCGTCGGAAGTGATGTACTTCATCGCATTGGCTTTGTTGGTCGCATCGGGAACTGTTTGAATGGCCGCGCCAATCAGTTTAGACTCGGGCGATGTAGCCGAATTGGTAGAGATGGTGAAACCCTGAGCCACAGCCTGTGCATCCATTGTAAGGAATTCGATAGGGCCAAACCAATCGACAGAGGCCACTACACGGGAAGAGAAAGATGAGTTACCCAATTCGCCACCTTCGAGTTCAGCCACGCCCGCAGTGGTACCGGCCAAAGCCGAGAGACAACCACCGGCAGAGCCACCCCATGTGGCCACTTTATCGGCATTGATTTTATAGGTTGCTGCATTTGCTTTCAGGAAGCGGATGGCCGCTTTCACATCCTTGATTTGTGCCGGATACTGAGCCTCGCTGCTCAGGCGGTAGTTGATACTGGCCACGGCGATACCCTGTGCCACAATTTTCTGAATAGTAGCCACATCGGTAGAGGCTGCCTTGTCGCCCATCAGGAATGCGCCACCGTGTATATAGACCACCACCGGATATTTGGCCAAACCGGTAGAAGGAAGATAGATATCCATCTTTTGAGCCGAAGAGGTGGAGGCATAAGCCACATTGGTCCACGAAGTAGTGGTGGTAGTAGTTGTTGTGGTGGTGGTAGAAGCCGTAGTGTCGTCATCTTTTGAGCAGGAAACCAGTGCCGCTGCAACGAACAGCATCATGGAAAAAATCTTTGTTTTCATATAAATATTGTTTTAGAAGTTTGTGAATGATTATGATGCAAATGTAGCGGATAGCTCTGACGGGGAACAGCGAAAAACAGGTGAAGCGGAAAAACAGGGCAGCGAAACGGAATAACCAAAGGGCGTTTGGGGAATTGTGAGTTAATGACTATTTTTGCACAGATTAAAGATAAATACCGGAAGAATGAAACATATTACAATTGCAATTATCAGTTCATTAACCCTGCTCATCTGCACACCATACAGCTTTGCAAAAAGCAAACAAACCTACCTGACCGTCGGAGCAAATGCGGAACAAATCATAAAGGCTGCCATATCTGCCAAAAACGAAAACCGGTTGAACAGTCTGCCACGATACAACTGCGAACGCTACGAAAAGCTCAACCTGGGCTGGATGAACCTCACCCCGAAGGAGAAACGCGGCATATTGCTCCGCTACTTTAAGTTTTTGTTTGAAAACACCGATACTACCGATATATCGGGCAATGCCATAGACTTTGTGCTGTCGAAAGAGATGATAGAAGATGTATATTTCGACAAAGCCACCCATCAAAAAAAGACACTGGTAAAAGGTATCAACCGCGAATGGATCTACTCCGTGCTGCATGAACAGGGACTGCGCAATATGTTGTCCGAATTTTTCAACGATTACTCCATCTACGACAATCACATCAGTTTCCTGAACAACAGCTTTGTGAGTCCCCTCTCCTCTACTCTTTCGGGAAAGCTCTACAACTATACACTGGCCGGCACCGTGGTAATAGATGGTGTGAGCTGTTTCAAAATCGATTTTGAACCCGCCAACGAGCAGTTTCTGGCTTTTCGCGGTAGCGTGTATATCACCAACGACACCGCGCACGCCGTAGCCGGGGCGCACTACTACATCACCCACAATGCCAACCTCAACTTTATCGACACCATCAGCTTCAAAGAGCGATATCACCTGGCCGAAAACGGGAAATGGGTACCCCAACGGGATGAGATAAGCATCGAGATGAGTCTGTTTAAACTCTTTGTAAGACGGATAAACAGCTTCGACAACTATCAGTTCGACAAAGAGATACCCGCCGCTCTGGCCGCGGAAGCATCGCCGGTGGTCTACAAAAACGATGCCTGGAACAAGAGTGATGAGTTTTGGGTGAAACACCGCCATTTCCCCGTCACCAATCAGGAGGACAAGGCCAGGCAAGAGCTGGCACGCTTTGTCAACGGAAACAGCAGTGGCAACAAGAGTGCGCTGTTTAATGTACTTTTTCAAAATATAATTCCTTTGGGAAAATTTGAATACACCCCTGTTTTCTCTACCATCAGCTCCAACGATATAGAGGGAATGCGGATAAGAATGGGTGGAACGACCACCGTGAAATTTAACAAACATCTCTTTATAGAGGGGTATGGCGCGTATGGCAACAAAGACGACAAATGGAAATATGCGGGCAAACTGACCTACTCTTTCCCCACCCGCAAACGCTACATCAACGAATATCCGGCCCACAACGTGAGTCTGTCGCACAGCTACGACCTCCGATTTCCGGGGCAGGAGCTCATCAGCACCGACAAAGACAATGTGTTTCTATCCTTCCGCCGGGCTCCGCTTACGCAAATGTTGCTCGAGCGAAAAACAGAGGTGAACTACCGCAAAGAGTTGTACAAGGGCCTCTCCTATCAGCTACATGCCAACCACCGCTGCTGGCAGCCGGTGGGGAATCTGGCCTTTGAATCGAGAGATATTGCCGGCAACATCGCCACAGTAAACGGGCTGAACACCACCGAAATAGGCGGAACATTCCGGTTGGCTGTGGGCGAACGTTTCTACCAAAACCGCAATTCGAGAGTACCCCTGTCGAAGTTTTACAGTGTGTTTACTTTTTCGCACACCTCGGGCATAAAGGGGCTGCTGAGTGGCGATTATGCCTACCACCTCACCGAAACCTCGATGCAGCACACGCTGGATCTGTGCGCCATGGGTTATGCTAAAATGATGTTTAAAGCCGGTAAACAGTGGTCGAAAGTCCCCTTCCCGCTGCTCATTATCCCGCAGGCCAATCAGTCGTACCTCGAAATTCCAGAAACCTACAACCTGATGAACGTGCTCGAGTTTGCCAACGACCAATATGCCTCGTTCGACCTGGATTACCACATGAACGGACTGTTGCTAAACTGGCTACCCATCAATAAGCATTTGAAAATGAGGGAGGTTTTCACCTTTAAATCGCTGATTGGTTCGCTCAGCGACTACAACAATCCTGACGCCACCCGCGCACCGCAATGGCTGATGCCCACACAGGCCGATGGGCAAAACAGCACTTTCGGACTTGGAAAAACGCCCTATATGGAGGCCGGAGTAGGGCTCGAAAATATTTTCAGTCTGATACGCCTCGACTACGTGTGGCGACTCACCTACCGCAACCACCCCAACATCGATAAATCGGGCATTCGCATAGGGCTGAAGTTTCAGTTCTGATCGTGCTGTGAGCAGCGGCCGGAAGGGCGGGTAGTTTTGCGCTTGCAGCGATTACCGGCTTTGGTGATGCCGCTGCACTGCACCGACACCGAAGATGAAGAAGATGAACTGCCTCCCGAATAGGAGTGCGAATTGCTCTGCTCCCAGTTCCAACAGGAGAGACAAACCATTTTTTCGACCACCCGCTCCTGATCGTCGGGCAATGCGGGGAAGAAATTGATACGTGCCACCTTCTCCACACTGTCGATAGGAACAGCGTATTGCTGCAAACTGCGGGAGCAGTTCTGGTTTGGCATCAGAAAACCAATGCCTTTGGTGTGCGCCCCGTCGTAGTGTAAAATCACCTTATAGAATAGTCCCGGCACCGCCACCCTGTTTTCGCCCACAGAGGGCATATCCTCCTGAAAAACCGGCCCGGTCACCACATACACCGATCCATTGTCGCGCGCCCATTGCCGCACCTGCTCTTCGAGATGCTTCCACCCGCCACGGTTGAATGCAGGCGCCTGTGGAGAGATATTGGAGAGGTAGAAAGACTCCTGCATAACCTCCTCATCCCACCCCATATCGGCAGCCGGTGCCAAATGTCCTTTATCGAAACCCGAACCTTTGTAGTCGCTGTTTTCGGCCGAAGCCGCAGAGAGCTGCGGGTCGGTGGTGAATTTGTTACTGCGTTCAAAACTTTTTTGCGTTTCGGCCGCGGTGAGGTGGTAGGCCACCCAGTAGGCCTGTTTGTACTTTTCGCAATATGAGAGGGTGTAGGCCTGATGCTTCACAACCAGGTCTCTCTTCGTCGTTTTGGGTATTTCCAGATTTTCGGGGGCACGCTGCGCCAGAGCCGGCATGTATGCTGCCAGCCAAACGAGTGTCAGCAGCAGGGGGATACGGATATTATTCTTCAGTTGCATTGTTTTGTTGTTTAATTACTTCAGCCAGGGCCAATGCATCGGCTATAAAAGTGGGTAAAATGCAAAGATAGTTTATTTATCTAAATAGTACACTTACAGACCATACTTACGTAAAATACGCCCTTCTCATCTGGTAAAAAACCGAAAAATATAAAAACGACATTTTGATGGATGTGGAAAACTTTGGTATTTTTACGGCGGATTTCCCAACTCACTGACTTATCATGCGATGCAAGAACATCATAAACCGGTATGATGTTGGGTAACTCCTATGGAGTTGACCAAAATAAGAAAACAGACCATTTTTACTCAATTAATATTATTTAACTACAATATTTTATGCTCATACCAACAAGCTATAATATTGTAATACAACTACTTTAATCGAATTATATTTTCAAAACCATTCCATATTACAATTTCTTATACTACCATTCCTATAGGATTGTTTATTTTCGTATATATATTTGTATTATTAAGCTGACAGAAATCAAAAATAGCCTGATGAAAATCAACACAAAGATAAGATACGGTTTACGAACAATGTTAGTCATTGCAACTGCCCCGGAATTTGAGGGAATTTTGCAAAAAGACATTGCGGAAAGTCAGGATATTTCATTAAAATATCTGGACCCTATCATTTCGTCGCTAAAACTCAAGGGCTTGATTGTAAACGTAAAGGGAAAAGGAAGTGGATACCGGCTTGCACGACCGGCAAGTGAAATTAGTATGTACGACATTTATACGGCATTCGACCGTATCGAGATTGTGGATTGTTTAAGTGATGCAAATATTTGTCCAAGACTAAAAAACAACTGTAAAGCAAATGCTTTTTGGTCTGAAGTGAAAACAGATTTCGAAAAAATGCTTACCAATAAAAGCCTCGCTGAGATTTTGTGATTTTTTTTACCCACAAATCCTACTAATATTATAGGATATATTGCCAGTTAAAACACAAATTTGCTAAAATAATTATCAAACTATCTATTCATAGTACCATTCATTCAGGTTGTATATCAAAGCTATATAAAACAGGCTCATAATAGTATATCAGTTTAGGGATAAAAGAATCTATCAAACCTAAAAATCACAACCACATGAAAACAACATTTAGAATTCTGGTTGCTTGCTTCATAATAGCAGGTAGCAATTATGCACAAACTTTGAAAGTTAGTCCCAAACTCTTCAATATTATCATTGAAGGAACGACAAATGTACATGACTATGTAACGAAAGTAACTCAGGTTAGCGGAGATTTAGTTTTCAATAATTCAAATCAGGTACAATCCCTTGTCGTTACTATCCCTGTTAAATCAATAAAGAGCAAAGAAAAGCTTATGGATACAAAAACCTACGAAGCATTCAATGCAGACACCTACCCAATCATCACCTTTAAACTACTGGAGGTAAACTCATTGCAAGTGAACGGCTCTGACATATCGGCAACTGTCACCGGAAATCTTACAATGAATGGAACAACAAAAAAGATTTTACTGAAGTCATCCGGAAAAAACGTAACCCCGGGCTCATATCAATTCAAAGGTGCGATTGCTCTGAAAATGTCGGAATTTAAAATGAAAGCACCAACAGCCATGTTGGGACTGATGAAAGTGGGCGATGCCATAACCGTAAAGTACGATGTAACTTTTGAAGGACAGCAACTTACTCTTCAATAATTCCCCTTATAGAATATATCTAACAACCTTAAAAACTAAACAAAATGAAAAAATCAGCTGCTTCAATGATTGCTGCTATACTAGTTAGCACATCAATGTTTGGTCAACTACGCGATGGTGGTAAAGATGGTATAAATGTCTTTGAAACCCCTAAAAGCGAGACCGAATTCAGTGGGAAAAAAGTCACTTTAGGTGGAGCTTTCACTTTGGGCTTTCAATCGTTAAAACACAGTAACGAAGCATCAATAAATCTCAAAAAAGACCCCAGTTTAGCAAACTTAATGGCAGGTAAAACTTATGATGCCAATCAGCTTGTTGGAATAGCACCCGGCTTCAACAATGCAACGGCAAATCTTGGCATAAATGTTGCCCTGGCCGATGGTATAGACCTGAAAATGGAATTGTATTTGTCATCACGTCACCATCAGGAAACATGGGTAAAAGGCGGATTTGTTCAGTTCAACAAACTACCATTTCTAAAAATTGACCTGTTGGACAACATTATGAAATATACCACATTGAAAATGGGGCATATGGAGGTAAACTATGGCGACGCACATTTCCGTCGTACCGACAATGGTAATGCCATGTACAATCCTTTTGTAGAAAACTATATAATGGATGCATTTGCAACTGAAATCGGTGCTGAGGCAGACTTTAATGTAAATGGCATTGTCGGAGTATTGGGTGTCAGCACAGGTCAGATTAAAGGAGACCAATCCGAACCCACCCTCGGTGTCGGCTATATGGCCGATGGCTTAACCAAAGACACGGTTACTAATGGAAACAGAAGACCAGCCCTGATTGCGAAAATTGGTTATGATAAACTTTTACTAAATGATAAACTTCGGTTCCGCTTAACCGGTTCTATGTATATGACACCGGGATCGACAGGTGTAACGCTTTACGGAGGCGACAGAGGCGGCTCACATTATTGGGGCGTAATGGACAACACGTTGTCGGGTTCTACCTTTACAAAAGAGAATATTGCATTTACGTCGGGTAGATACAACCCCAATTTTGGAGACAAAATCTCGTCGTACATGGGTAACCTCTTTTTAGATTACAAGGTTTCGAACAAACTTAGTTTGGAATCATTTACAACAATTGAGACATCCAAAGGACGAGGAAAAACCGAAGCCACAGGCGAACGTACAGCAAGTCAGATAGCCGAAGATGTGGTTATCAGATATGATAATTTCTTTATTGCCGGACGTTACAACGCGGTCAAAGCACAACAGTACACCTCAGCAGTTGCAGCCAAAGCAGCTACAGCAGCTAAAGCAGCCACTACTACAGATCCGGCATTGCCTGCAAACCCGGCATATCCGGCCATAGCAGCAGGAATGTACGATGTTAAGATTAACCGCATTGCCATTAGTGCCGGTTGGTTTATGACTAAAAACATTATGGCAAAAATTGAATACACGAATCAAAAATATGGTGATTTTCTGTACAACGACATCAGAAGCAATGGTAAATTTCATGGTATCGTTGCTGAAGCTGTTATAGGATTCTGATAAAAATCTTTTACAAAATGTCTAACCTGAAGGCAATAATGATTGCCTTCGGGTTATCGCACAAAAAACAAATTACCACTTATGTCAAAAAGTATCCTGATATTATTGCTGGTAACCATTCAATTTACCTTACCTGCTCAGCATAAGGTAGCCATTGAAATTTCCGAAAACAGCGAATTAAGCATTTGGGGGTCTACGAATATTATCCCATTCAGATTGACCCAAAGAATTTGCACTTTTACCGGAAAAAGTCCGATAATCACCGTGAATACGTTGGGAAACAAAGTGCGATTGACAGAAAACAATATCAGTATCCCGGTATGCAATTTCGAGTCAGACAATAAAATGGCTCTTCGTGATTTTAGAAAACTTATTCAGGAAGATCAATATCCTTTTATTCAACTTACAGTTAATCAGATAGAGGCATATACATCGAAAGAAAACACAAAACAGACAGTTGCCACAGCAAATATACAACTTACCATCACCGGAAAAACCAGGAATTATCTTTTGAACTTTGAAACTCAAAATAGAGATAATCAATTGGAATTAAAAGGAAAGAAACGAATAAGCATTCGTGATTTCGGCCTTGAGCCTCCTGTTGCCATGATGGGGTTGATAAAAGTAAGCGAATGGATTGATATACAGTTCTCGATCAATTGTACGATAAAAGAAATCTGATTCAAACTCGAATTCCGGACAAGATAATGGAAAAATTTATAAACCTCGGTAAGTCCATTTTTGCTAACAGATCCGAAACAAAATCCTCTACACTCCCCCCTCTTATTTAAAGCAAATAAGAAAAAAAAGCCTATTTTTTGTTGAATGTACAAAAGAATTGTAATTTTACAGTGGCATAAAACAAAAAAGGAAAACCCATGCAGAAAAAATCTTTAGTGGTAATCGACATTCAAAATGACATTACCAAAAACTACAAGGAAATCATTGAAAATATTAATCGGGCAATAGATTGGGCCGTGGGAAATGATATTCACGTCGTTTACATCAGACATTATAACCTATCTGAAGGCACAAGGACTTTCAAACCCAATACCCGTGGGTCTGAATTAGTATCGGACATGAAACTGGTTTCCGAAAACATTTTTGAGAAATCCAAAGGCAACGCATTGACCAGTGCAGATTTTATTGACTTTATCCGAAAAAATGAAATAAGCGAATTTTACATTACAGGAGCTGACGCCATTGCCTGCGTGAAATCTACTGTATTTAATATGTGCAAAGAGAACTACAAAGTTACAGTCTTATCTGATTGTATTACCAGTTATGATAAAAGGAAGATTGACGAAATGCTGAAGTACTACGAAAATAAAGGCAGTAAAATCATTAATCTGAAAACCTTATTGGAAACTGAATAATAAAGACAGATATGAATTTATCTTTCCGTCGACACAACCATCCATAAACAGACAACGTTTGTCAATGCCGCTATCCTGAGCGAGAAATATGAAATTATCAACGAACCGGTTTTGTTGAAACTAGAAAAAACACCCCGCCAGGCTTTACGCTTCGCGGGGTGTTGCACAATTACACCTCATCAAACAAAAAACAACGATACGTTTGCCGGCTCAGAAACCCAAACACCGCAATCGTAATTTTATCAAAGCATTATCAGATTATAATTTCAGGTTGAGTAATCCGGAGCATATGCACCCACTTTACCGGGTTGAGTAATATTGATTTGTGATATTTCTTTACCCCCGAATATATTAAATATATCAAATAGAAATAAAAAACCAATGGCTAATATTTAACTAAAAAATCATTACATACAACTCTATTCAATATAACTGTATGGGAAAATTCAAAACAAAATCCTTAATGTATAATTGAGCCAAAATACGCAAATTTACACAAACAAAGTAATTAATAAAGAGGACACAAACTCCCGAAAAAGTTTCATAACTTTGCACCGTTATGTTCAAAAAGAGTATAGCAGAACACTAGTATTAATCAATAAAATTCAAATTTTAATGGTAACATTAAAACTGATTCAACGTCCGAATCCAAAGGACGTGAAAGCACCACGTAAATATTACGTGAGTGCACAGAGTGCCGGAGAGGTCACTCTGGAGAAAATGTCGGAATTGATTTCCGAAAAGTGTACACTGACTGAAACCGATGTGCTGGCCGTACTTAGTGCGCTCACCCGTGAGATGACAACTCATCTGATGGATGGCAAAATAGTGCGTTTCGGTACGTTTGGCTCTTTTCAGTTGG
>CAZHNZ010000026.1:34144-39727 GCA_964534355.1 uncultured Parabacteroides sp. | reverse complement strand
CCGCTTATCTTCCTGCCAATATTACATTTACAAACAATGTCATTGAGCGCAATGTGAACCTTATGTTTACCGGTAATAAACGTTGGGAATCGGCCGCTGTAAAAATGCACGGACCTAAAAATTCACTCATTGCAAACAATTTGCTCAGAAATAATTATATGTCGATGAACATGTGGTTCGATCAGGGTGCAGGACCGGGTACGAGGGTACATGGCAATTTAATGATTGGTTGCGAAAAAGGCTTTTTTCAGGAAATAGGAATAGGTGCCGAGAACAAAATTGTGGTGGATAATAATATTATTGTAACGAGAAAATATGGTATCACCACGCGAAATTCGGGCGGCATTACTGCCATGCACAACCTGATTTCCGGCCCTACCGTTTGGGGTGTATACGACTATATCGACAAAACAAGAACAGGCTGTTCCTCTGACTTTCAGCTGTATTACAACAATGTTCTATTGAATTGCACCGGCCTGATTGATGCTTATCCGCCGGACATTTACAATGTGGCCCCCTACAATTACCAATCGTCCGACCGGCGCTACGACTACAATCTCTATCAGGCAGTTGCTGCCGACAAAAAGTTTAAGATTGAGACTGTCAGTTCGGTCAGTTTTTCGGACTGGCAAACCAAGTGGCAATCCTATAACAGTAGCCTCAATTGTGACCTCAACAGCAAACTGACCTCAACAGCATGTGTTATCGATACAACGAAACTATTATTACTAATCAATGCCGGAAGCGACTACCTCACTTCACGCACGTTTGCTCATGCAAGCATGGACAAAGACTTTTTGGGCAACACGCTGAAGAATGATGGTACAGCGATACCGGGCCCTATTCAAAATCTGAAATCAGGTATTAATCAGATTAGTTTATGGAACGGATTGCCCCTGCTGCCAATTTATGCCTATCCGTACAGCAACACTACGCATGTAGAAACGGTAAAAGCGATGGATGAAAACCTGCTCATTCAAATAAATAATCAGGCCAAATCGATCGAATTTAGCTGGACTACAAATCAGTCGGGCAACCGTTGCGATGTCTCGCTGATTGACCTCAACGGCAAAGAACTCTTGCGCAAACGATTTCAGACCAACAATCAACCGGTTGTGCAGGGCACATTAAACCTAAAAAGCTGCTCGCCAAATGTCTATCTGTTGCGGTTTTCCACTGCGAATAAATCTGTTTCGAAGAAAATTATTTTGAGATAAATATTTGATAAACAGCCCTTATCTGTGTTGAGTAAATTAATTCGTATCAATTTATGATCTATGAAAAAACAACTATACATACTCTTCTTCTCTCTGATTGCAATACAGCTAAATGCGCAACCCAAACAATTTAGCCAAAGTCTCGCAAGCGCCGGCAGTGTATTACTCAATTTCGAGAGCGCCGTTGCACCTTCTACCATATCGTATTGGAAGAATTATGCAGCGGTAGGCACATCGGCTTCGGTTTGGTCGGCTGCAAACCCAATGCCAGATGCGATTAACAGTACATCAAGATGTTACAAGATTACCAAAAGCGCAACAGATGTTTATTGGACCGGACTTGAAATCGGATTGACCACACCGGTTAAAATTACAACCGCCAACCGCTATCTGCATGTATTGGTATATAAAACCTCAAAATCAAGAATTGCATTGACATATACCCCAACAATCGGGGCCCAAAGTGCCGATGTTTGGAAATCAAACTCTTCAATTACAGGATGGTACGATTATGTTTTACCTATTCCGCTCGATTCTACCATTAAAGCCTTCTCTATCAAAATAGCCGACGATGCAGGCGATTATTATTTTGATGAAATCACGCTCTCTGACAGTCCTGTTTCCCTTTCACGGTGGCCGGTGGCCATTGATCCGCTGGCAAAAAATCAGGTGCTCGAGGGCTGGGGAGTTTCGCTTTGTTGGTGGGCCAATGTGGAAGGTGGCCGCTGTACAGATGCACAACTCAAGCAATTCTGCGATTACCTGACCGATCCGGTAAACGGACTGAATATGAACATTTTCAGGTACAATATTGGTGGTGGCGATGATCCCAGCCATACACATTTACCTGCAAGTTCTGCCATGCCGGGTTTTAAAGACTCACCCACTGCGGCTTATAACTGGACGAGAGACGCCAACCAACGGCGGGTGGCAAAACAACTCATTGCTTCGCGCATTGCAGCTGTGGGTGTTAATGATATTCAGTGGGTTGCGTTTTCCAATTCGCCACCCTACTGGATGACAAACAGTGGTTGTGTGGGTGGTAGTTTGAGTACAAATGCATGGTCCACCAACCTGAAATCGACTATGTATGCCGATTTTGCCGACTATCTGACAGAGGTTGTAAAGTATTATCATGATAATTACGGAATTACATTCAATTATATCGAGCCATTCAACGAACCCGATGGATGGTGGTGGAATGCTTTGAGCAAAAAACAGGAGGGCTGCTATTTCGACCGAAACGATCAGGTACCGATGATCAGACAGTTGTATGCCAAATTGCAGTCCAAAAATATGCTATCCTATTGCCAGATAACGGCCAACGACGAAAACAGCATGGGGAATTTTGTGACTACGCTCAATACATATAAAAATGCGGGCGATATTCTACCCAAAATTCCTTTGCTGGCTGTTCACAGCTATCGTGGTACCGATGCAAACAGGGCGAGCATTGCCACATTTGCTAAAACCTATGCTAAAAAACTGTGGCAGTCAGAAACCGGTGGGCCCGACGATGGAGATGCAAATACGTCATACAAACATACTGTTATGACGCTGTCTGACAGACTGGTTGCTGATTTGCGAAACCTGAAATGCACAGCCTGGTGCGATTGGCAGGCCGGTTCGGCTATAGGCGGAACTACGGGAAATATCTGGGGACTCATCGACGGTATGAATCAGGGAGCGCATTTTTATATCCGAAGTCAATATTCACGTTATCTGAAAGCGGGATACACCATCATAAACAACGACGATCCAACTGTTTTAACCGCGTTGAGTCCGGATAACAAACAGCTCGTCATTGTTGTTAGTAATCAACAGGTTTATATAAAGAAATACCTGTTAGATTTGTCCAAATTCGAAAATATAGGTTTGGCAAAACGGGTGCTTTCACGCGCTGACCCGGCTATTGCATTTTACGGTTATGCCAGTAATCAGGTTGTTACCAACAAGTCTATTGCGTACGATGCACCCTCAGAGTCCGTGGCTACATTTCTGGTGCCAATCAACCAGCCGGTTTCGGGCTTTTCTGATACGAAGAGCAATGCTTCCATTATTTTTTATAATAATGGATTTCTGCATTACGATTTCAGTTCTGCTGAGCCGAAGTCAATTATTGTTTATAATTCACTGGGGCAGTTGGTCGAGCATTTCAGAGGAACAGGGCTGACAGGGAAAATACACTTGAGCCTGAAACCGGATATCTATATCGTTTCTGCTAAAATAAATGAAGGGGAGATTGTAAAGAAGATAGTTGTACACTAATTTTCGTTCAATAATATGCTGGCTAATTAATATCAGAACCCACCTTTTTACAATTATATATTTATGAAAAAACTGCTTTACACACTCTTAATCTCTCTGTTTGCAATACAGCTAAATGCTCAATCCAAACAATTTATCCCGTTGATGAATAACTGGGATTTCAAGTTGTTGTACAATGTCGACCGCACATCGGGTTATCCCGTCAACCTGCCGCATACGTGGAACGATGTCGATGGCACTGCCGGCAAGGTCGATTATTACCGGGGCGCTGCCGACTACCGAAAGAGAATATTTATTCCCCAAAGTTATACCGGGAAACGACTGTTTCTTCGTTTCGAAGGGGTGGGCACAGTTGCCGATCTGTTTATAAATGAGGATTTTGTGGGCAATCATACGGGAGGCTATGCGGCTTTCTGTTTCGAAATAACCGATAAGGTGAAAATTGGAAAAGAGAATGAGATTTTGGTGAAAGTAAACAATGCCTACCAAACCGGAATAATTCCGTTGGAAGGCGATTTTGTTATTTATGGCGGCATCTATCGTCCTGTAAATCTCATTGTGGCAGAGCAATCGTGCATTACGCCGCTCGATTTTGCCTCGTGCGGGGTCTATCTCACGCAACGGAATGTTTCCCCCAAATCGGCTCAGGTAGAAGTGGTTACAAAAGTGTCAAACGGCACAACAAAAGCCGAAACCTACGTGGTGCGTAGCAATCTGTTCAGCAAAGAGGGGAAACTGCTGAAAACCCTCACCGGGCAGGTTACTGTGGGCGCGCGGACGACTTTGCCTGTGTCGCAGCAACTGGTTTTGGATAATCCGCACTTATGGAATGGTACCGCCAATCCGTACCTCTACAAAGTGAAGGTTTCGCTTTGGCAAAAAGAGAGGATGCTCGATGAGGTAGTTCAGCCGTTGGGGTTGCGCTACTACTCGGTCGATCCCGATAAAGGGTTTCTGCTCAATGGCGAACATCTTGCCCTGCACGGTGTTTGTCGTCATCAGGATCGTTTTGGCAAGGGAAATGCCCTTTCGCCCGAAGACCACACCGGCGACCTGTCCATGATCCGGGAGATGGGAGCCAATGCCATTCGCCTGTCGCACTATCAGCACGCCGGTCAGATGTACGACCAATGCGACTCTGCCGGAATGGTACTCTGGAGCGAAATTCCGTTTGTCGGTCCCGGTGGCAATCAGGGCTTCGGATACTACAACACACCTACGTTGCACGAAAATGTGAAGCAGCAACTGACCGAACTGATCCGCCAAAACTACAATCACCCCTCTGTCTGTTTCTGGGGACTCTACAACGAGCTCAAAGAGGGAGTCGCCACCCCGGTGCCTTTCCTCAGAGAGCTGAACCAACTGGCAAAACAGGAAGACCCGACCCGGCTCACCACCTCGGCAAGCCATCAGGAGGGCGACCTCAATTTTGTGTCTGACATTATTGCCTGGAATAAATATTACGGTTGGTACAGCGGCAATCCGAATGAATTGGGCAAATTTCTGGACGACAAACACAAAACCTTTCCCAAACTCAACATCGGAATCAGCGAGTACGGAGCCGGTGGAAGCATAAAGCATCATTTGAACAAGGTGGTCAAAACCGACCCCGGCAGCCGTTGGCATCCCGAAGAGTGGCAGGCGGTTTTCCACGAACAGAACTGGAGCGAACTGCGTCAGCGACCATTTGTGTGGGGAAGCTTTATCTGGAATATGTTCGATTTCGCCTCTGCTTTTCGCAACGAAGGCGATGCACCCGGCATCAACGACAAAGGGTTGGTGACTTTTGACAGAAAGGTAAAAAAAGATGCATTCTATTTCTACAAAGCAAACTGGAACCCCGAGCCAATGGTCTATATCACCTCTCGGCGCATGGTCGAACGCAGGCAGCCTCAAACCGACATAAAAGTCTATTCCAACTGTCCTCAGGTTGAATTACTGGTAAATGGCCGGTCGTTGGGGAAAATGTCGCCCGACAGTATGCGCATCTCTGTGTGGCCAAACGTCACGCTCAGTCCCGGCAAAAACAGAATTGAGGTGCGCGCCACTTCCGGCAAAAAAGAGGTGAGAGATGCCTGCGAATGGGTGTTGCAGGAGG
>CAZHNZ010000026.1:0-34044 GCA_964534355.1 uncultured Parabacteroides sp. | reverse complement strand
CCTCAGGATGGCCGTTTCCCGAAAGGCCATTTTGGCCCCGAAGTCACTTTTGCCCGAAAGCTGAAACTGGCAGGTTACAATCCGGCCATATTCAAATTCACCTGCGGAGGCACCAGCATCTATCGCTTTTGGAAAACACCCGGTGCCGGAGGTAATTACGATAAGTTGGTGGAAGGGTTGAAAATAGCCGTAACTTCTCTTCAAAATATGGGTTACAAAGTCCGTTACCGTGGGTTTGTGTGGATACAGGGCGAGAGCGATGCCGACAATGCCAAATCGGCTGCCGACTTCTACGGATCGTTGTTGAGCATCATCAACGACATCCGAAAAGTAGCGAACGACGATAAAATGCCTGTCGTACTTGGGCTTGACGAACAGCACCCCGGTGTGGTGAAATTCCCTCTTGTTGTAGAAACACAACAACGATTAGCGAAAGAGCTACCTAACGTAGTCTACACAAGCATGATTGGCTTGCCCAAGGCCGATGTTACGCATCTCACCCCGGCAGGTTTGGTGACGCACGGCGTACGAATTTACGACGCCTATCGAACCATCGATAAGCAAAAACATTGCAAATGGTTTCCGTTTTTTTGAGTTTCAATAATCTCTTAATTACTATTTCATGAAAAACCTCTTTCTTCTATTCGCATTAATCTATCTGTCCATCAACGCATATTCTCAAAAAAACAGAGAGATTATGAACGATTCGATAGATATTAACAGCATGGTGCAACCTATACCTGCAAATAATTGTCTGATAGATAGTGCATATCTGATTTGGTGTGGTTCGGTAGCCAAGCACAAAAAAGGTGTTTATTACATGTTTTATGCCCGCTGGCCCCGCAAGTTTGGGTACGATTCGTGGGTGGCTACGCCCGAAATAGCGCTGGCAAAGGCCACCAATCCTCAGGGACCCTACAAACACGTTAAGGTGATACTTCCGGCGCGTGGCAATCAATTCTGGGATGGATGTGCCACCCTCAATCCCATGATTCTTCCCTACAAGGGCAAATATTATCTTTTTTACATCGGACTGAGTGCTAAAGACAATATTCCCAATCCTTTAAAAAACCGCAATCCGGTGTGGTGGCATTTTCGCAATTCGCAACGCATAGGGGTGGCTGTAGCTACCAATCCCGAAGGCGAGTGGACGCGGTTCGACAAACCTGTGCTGGATGTGAGCGCCGACTCTGCCGCCCCCGATGCCATGTTGGTAACCAATCCTGCCGTAACTGTCGACGATAATGGGAAAGTGGTATTGGTACACAAACAAGTATGCCGAAACGGCACTTATCGCGGAGGACGTGTTTCGTATGGTGTAGCCTTTGCCAAATCGCCACTAGGCCCGTTCGAGAAGCAAGGAAAACTACTTTTTCAAATTCCGGGAAGTGAAAAGCACTGGATGGTAGCCGAAGACCCGTTTATAACGTATCAAAACCATAAGTTTTACGCGCTCACCCGCGATGTGGTAGGGATTTTTACCGGCGATGCAGGGGCTATAACCATGTTTGAGTCGTCCGACGCCCTGAATTGGAAACCGACACCCAATCCCAAAGTTATATCGAGCAAAATATTCTGGGAAACCGGGAAACAAACCGACGACCATCTGGAACGCCCTTTTCTTTATTTCGAGAATGGCGTTCCTGCCTATCTTTTTGGAGCTATGGGGATAAACAAACGCGAACATGCCTGCAATGTGGCTATTCCACTTAAATCAAAGAAAAAATAAGATCTTGTATCAACATAATTAACAAATGAAAAAAGTAATATTCTTATTTCTGTGCTCGGCATTAGCACTCTCGGTTCACGCCGCAACGACACCTGTTTTTTCAACAGCCGGCTTTTACGAGACAGCCAATAGTGGACGCAAGGTTTATAACATGAATCTTGCCTGGCGTTTTTACAAGGGAAACGTCAGGGATGCAGAGAGCAAGGCATTTAACGACTCGTTGTGGCAAATAGTATCGTTGCCCCACGGACTCGATTTGTTGCCCGAAGAGGCGAGTGGCGACCGTAATTATCAGGGCATAGCGTGGTATCGCAAGCATTTCACCCCCGACGTTAGAATGAAGGGGCAGAAGGTTTTTCTGCATTTCGAAGCCATTATGGGTAAATCTAAAATCTGGGTGAACGGCAAACTGGTAAAGGAACAGTTTGGAGGCTATCTGCCCGCCATTGCCGATGTTAGCAAATACCTGGAGTATGGTTCGCCAAACGTAATTGCGGTAATGACCGACAATAGCAACGACCCGATGTATCCGCCGGGAAAACCACAACAAATCATGGATTTTGCATATCACGGCGGTATCTATCGCGACTGCTGGTTGGTTGTCCACCCGAAGGTTTACATCACCGACCCGAATTACGAAAATCAGGTCGCCGGAGGAGGTGTATTGGTTTGGTATAGCGACATAACCGATAAGAAGGCCGTTGTAAACTTCAAAATACACGTTCGGAACGAACAGTCGTCGCCTTTTGCCGGAAAACTAACGTTAAATATCGCCGACAGTAAAGGGCAGAAAGTAGCCGACAAAAAATTGACGATTAACATTCTGAGCGATTCAACCACCTACGTTACAGGTTCCGTTACCGTAACAAACCCGCAGCTTTGGTCGCCCGATTCACCATCGTTGTATTGGCTCACAACAAGCGTCACCGACAAGTCGGGGAAGACAGTCGATGGCTACAAGCAACGAATCGGAATCCGCACCATCGAATTTAAGGGCATAGATGGCTTGTATCTCAACGGAAAGCCTTACAACGAAAAGCTTATTGGTGTAAACCGGCATCAGGATTTTGCCATTGTCGGAAATGCCATGTCAAACTCGCTTCACTACCGCGATGCAAAAAAACTGCGCGATGCCGGTATTCGGATTATCCGAAGTGCACATTACCCGCAAGACCCCGCGTTTATGGATGCTTGCGACGAACTGGGGATGTTTATCATTGTAGCCACCCCAAGCTGGCAATTCTGGAACAACGAACCCATCTTCGAGCAGCGTGTTATTAGCGACGTTCGCAATATGGTACGTCGCGACCGCAATCATCCGTCGGTATTTCTCTGGGAGCCGGTATTAAACGAAACGCATTATCCGGCCCGTTTTGCATACGATGCACAAAAAACCGTCAATGAGGAGTTTCCTTACAACAGCACCTATTCGGCTTCCGACCCCAATGCGGCAGGTTGCGAGGCTTTCCCGATGATCTACACGCATCCTCTGTCAACGCCCGAAGCCATAAACAGCACTACACTAACCGACCCGACCAAGGTCTATTTCACCCGCGAATGGGGCGACAATGTGGACGACTGGAGCTCAAACAACTCGACAAGTCGTGCGCATCGCTCGTGGGGCGAGCATCCTATGTTGGTTCAGGCCAATCACTATGCTAATCCTCAATATCCGTTTACCTGCCTCGAAACCTTGTACGAAACACCCCGACAGCATGTTGGAGGTACGCTTTGGTGCGGTTTCGACCATTCGAGGGGATATCACCCGCAAAATTTCTTTGGAGGATTGATGGACTCGTACCGTCAGCCTAAATATTCGTATTACATGTTTATGGCGCAGCGCCCTGCCGTTACAAACGGGATGATACCTGCCGAAACCGGGCCAATGGTGTACATCGCGCACGAGATGTCGCCCTTTTCGTCGCCCGACATCACGGTTTTTTCAAATTGCGAAGAGGTTCGGCTTAAGGTATTCGAAAGCGGACAGACATTCACATACAAACGCAGCGAGAGTAATTTGAAGATGCCATCGCCCGTTATCACATTCAAAAATGCATTCGACTTTATGGTATTGAAAAAGCTGGGACGAACCGGAAAACGCAATCAGATTTATCTTTTGGCCGAAGGCCTTATAAATGGGAAAGTAGTGGCTACTCAACGTATGGATGCCGCCCTCAAACCTACCAAACTTCGGTTACGAATCGACAACGACAACAAACCGTTGATTGCCGACGGTTCCGACGTTGTGGTGGTTATAGCCGAACTAACCGACGACGCGGGAAATGTGAAGCGTTTGAACAACGATTACATCCGCTTTTCTGTTGAAGGAGAAGGCCGACTGTTGCAGCCATACCCTGTTCGTTCGGTGAAAGCCGACTGGGGATCTGCGCCCGTCTTGCTACAATCGACTTCCGTAGCCGGAAAAATAAAAATCAAAGCCGAACTGGAATGCGAAGGGGTAAGCACCGCGCACGCTGTTGAACTGGAGATTGTTACGGTGCCTTCATCGTCGAAATTTATTGTCGATAACAGAGAGTTAGCCACACAACGAATTCAGTCCAAATCTGCTTTTGCCACCGATAGCACGCGGAAAATTATTGTCACCAAAGAGATGAAGGCCAAACTGGACGCCGAACTCAAAAAGGTGGAGCAACAGCAGGAGCAATTCGGAGAAAAAGAATTGAAATAAAATGAACATATATAATCGGAAATGAATATGAGCCGGATCTACCGTTTACATCTAATTATCAGCTGTTTCTTGTTGATAACAGCAAACACCATTCAAAGCCAATCGTCGAAAGTACCGCCGTACAAAAACGCCAAACTGCCCATTGAAAAACGGGTAGCCGATTTAATCAGCCGAATGACCCTCGAAGAAAAGGTCTATCAGATGTGTGCTCTGCGTTTGGGCGAGGGCGATGAGATTTTTAAAACCAGTGGCAACTATTCCATCGACAACATTCGTAAGCTGATGGAAGCTCACGGCGTAGGCCATTTGAGTTGCCCTACTACCGATATGAATGCCGCCAAATCCATCAAAACGGCCAACGAAATTCAGAAAGTAGCCGTCGAGGAAACCCGTTTGGGTATTCCCACAATCATCAACGACGAAGCATTGCACGGTTGCATGGCCAAGGGCTCGGCGAGCTATC
Organism: uncultured Parabacteroides sp.; assembly: GCA_964534355.1. GTDB lineage: Bacteria > Bacteroidota > Bacteroidia > Bacteroidales > UBA7332 > CAXXIC01. The sequence goes on along the minus strand of CAZHNZ010000026.1, from coordinate 29,163 downwards.
CGCAATCCATTGCTCTTTCGTGCACCTGGGATTTGGCTTTGATGAGCGAGATTGGCGATGCCATTGGCCGCGAAACTTTTAGCCGGGGAATTCGTCAGGTGCACGCACCCGTACTCGATTTAGCACGCGACCCGCGTCATGGCCGTATCGAGGAAACGTATGGCGAAGACCCATATCTGGCCGCACGTTTTGGCGTTGAGTTCATCAAAGGCGTTCAGAAAAACGGGGTGATTTGTAGTCCGAAGCATTTTCTGGCCAACTTCGTGTCCGACGGTGGGCGCGATGCCGGAAACATCGCTCTCAGCGAACGCGAGCTGCGCGAAATACACATGGTTCCGTTTAAAGCGGCGGTAACCGAAGCCCATGCTAAATCTATGATGGCAGCATACAACGCCATCGACGGCGTGCCTTGCTCGGCCAACCGTTGGTTGCTCAACGACTTGTTGCGTAACGAATGGGGCTTCAACGGATTTACTGTATCCGACTGGAGTGGCGTAAACCATGTGTTTGGCCATCACAAAATAGCAGAATCGTTGCCCGAAGCAGCTGTTTTGTGTGCAAAAGCCGGTCTGGATGTTGATTTACCACGACTCAAAAGTTATGTTAACCTCATTCAAATGGTGAAAGATGGGAAGATGAAAGAATCGGCGATAGACGAAAATGTAAAACACATACTTCGGGTTAAATTCGAACTCGGACTGTTCGAGAATCCGTACATCGAAGACAGTTCTGCTGCCCGGCTCGAAGATGCGCCTCTGTTTCGTCAACTGGCTCGCAGGGCAGCACGCGAGAGCATTATATTGCTAAAAAATAAAAACAACGCATTGCCGCTGTCGGCCAAAAACATTGCCGTAATAGGCCCCAATGCCGACCGGTTGCAGTTGGGAGGATATTCCTCACGCGATGTAAAAGGTCCAACGCCACTTCAGGGTATTAAGAATATTTTTGGAACCGATGCCACCATCAGCTACGCCAAAGGATGCGACCTTACCGGAACCAACAAATCCGGCTTCGACGAGGCGCTGAAAACTGCCCAACAAGCCGATGTTTGCGTGTTGGTGATGGGCGGTCGTAATGCAGTTACCGGAGGCGAAACTCAGGATAGGGTCGACCTCAATCTGATGGGTGTACAGGAAGATTTAATAAAAGAAGTTTCGGCATTGGGCAAACCCGTGGTGGTAGTGCTGGTCGACGGTCGTCCTTCCACCATGATGAACTGGATTGGCAAGGTAGATGCCGTGTTGCTCATGTATTTTGCCGGCGAAGAAGGGGGCAATGCTCTGGCCGAAATTCTGGCCGGAAAAGTGAATCCTTCGGGAAAAACCACCGTAACCATTCCCCGTCACACCGGACAACTACCCATGCCTTTGATACACCGCCCCTATGGTCGCGAAGGCAGCTTTGCCGAATATCCCGACATGCCTAAGGATAAAGTGTACAATTCGGTGTCCGACAACCGCTACTATCCGTTGTTTCCATTCGGCTTTGGCTTGTCGTACACCACCTTTCAGTACGGAAAAATAGAGATGGAGAAAAAAGAATTTTCGAAAGGGGAAGAAATAAAACTGTCCATTGACATCACAAACACCGGCAAGATGGATGGCGACGAAATTGTGCAGATTTACCTCACCGACTTGTATAGCCGCATATCGCTATCGAAAAAGCAGATGAAAGCCTTTTGTCGCGTAACCATTCCGGCAGGAAGCACCAAAAAGGTAACCTTCACTTTAACCAACAACGACCTTTCATTTTTGAACGAAAAACTTCAACCCGAGGTAGAATCGGGAGAGTTCGAAGTGCTTGTTGGAACTAACTGCCTGAGTGGAGTGGTTGAGAGGTTTAAGGTCAAATAAATAGTACTGATGAATTCAAAACGGATAACTTTTATCGCATCTTTTGCAATGGCGTTTTTTTGTGCAAATGCACAGAAGCATCTGGCGCAGGTCGCCGAACATTCATTACCCGAAGGGGTTGAGCTCTCTTTTCGGGACAAAAACAATTTGCGCGATGCATTGCAACCTGTTCCCAAAGAGGCTGTTTTCCGGATGGAGGGTTACTACTTGTGGGATCCGTCCGTCATAGAGGTCGATGGCACCTATCATCTGTTTGCGTCCCGCTGGCCTGAGTCTGCCGGCATGCAGGGCTGGAAGCGCAGCCACATTATTCGTGCTACATCCAAATCTCTGTTTGGGCCCTATACATTTGCCGGGGAGGTTTTTGACCTGGCTAAGCATCCGTGGGCAAACGAAGCCATGCACAATCCGAAAATCATGAAAGTCGGTGGTAAGTTTTTGCTTTATCACCTGGGCATGCCGGCCTGGCAGACCGGGTTTGCTTTTGCCGATCACATAGAAGGCCCCTGGGTGCCCATGGCAAAGCCGGTAATCAGTACCAATAACCCGGCCATTTTGCTTAAACCTGATAACAAGGTATATGTGGTCGGAAAATTCAAACCCAAAACGACCAAAGATGGTGATTGGGATGCGTACATGCAGGCATTTGGCGCAGATAGCATAATGGGGCCTTATAAGCTGCTTTTCGACAAAGGAAACCGCCTGCCTCACGATTTTGAACTGGAAGATCCGACTATCTGGTGGGCCAACAACCAATACAATGTCATTTGTACCGACTGGGAGGCCAAGGTAACGGGCATCCACAAAGCAGTTGTATACTACACATCCAAAGATGGGATGAAGTATACGTTGTACTCAAATCTTCCCGTTTGGTCGCAAAACGAACCCATTCCGCTGGTGGGTGGCGATAGCCTCATTGTGACTAAAGTGGAGCGCCCACAGGTGTATCTGGATCATAAGCAGCGGGTAACGGCAATTCTGGTTGGAGTTCATCCCCCGGGCACAGGCGCCACGTACATCGTTATTCGCCCCGTTGCAAAGTTTAAACCGCGTAATTAACCGCATCAATAAATCAATACAAATGAAACGATACATTCTTTTATTACTTCTTTCGTGCACTGTTTTTATGTCTGTCAATGCATACGAAAAACGCGACCTGCTTCAGCATAATGCCGATTTGAAAAAAGTGCGGAACAGTCTGATTTTTAATCAAAAGTGGGTGGCTTACCCGAAATACTCAGATCGCGTGGGTTGGGACAAGCTTACCGGAGCCGGCAAAGCCGATATGATCAGGCGGGGTGAAGCGGTCCTCAACTACCCATGGAAAGCAATGAAGGCTACCGATTATCTGGAATACGATCGCACCGGGTCGCGCAAGGCTATGGAAGATCCCGCCCGCGAAAACATCAATGCAATTTCCTCGCTCGTACTGGCCGAGCTGGCCGAAGGTAAAGGTCGTTTTATTGATCAGATTGTCAACGGTGTCCACTTCTATTGCGAAATGACGGCCTGGTCGCCCTCGGCTCACCTGCGCAATGCTCAGTCTGCAAATAGTGCACTGCCTTCTTACAAAGAGAATATTATCGACCTGACTTCCGGAGATATGGGGGCTTTCTTTGCCTGGACCTATTATTTTCTGAAGCCCGAACTCGACAAGGTGCATCCCCTTGTGGCCGAACGCCTGCGCGACAATCTGCAACGCCGCATACTCGATTCCTATATTCACAACAGCAATTTTTGGTGGCAGGCCTTCAATGCCACACCCGCCACGATGGTCAACAACTGGAATCCGTGGTGCAATTCCAGTGTTCTTACCTGTTTCCTTTTGCTCGAAAACGACCCCGACAAATTAGCAGCTGCCGTTTACCGATCGATGGTTTCCACCGATAAGTTTATCAATTACTACCATGCCGATGGAGCATGCGAAGAGGGACCGTCCTATTGGGGACACGCGCCCGGAAAGCTCTACGACTATCTGCAATTGCTTTCTACGGCAACGGGCGGCAAAATATCTCTTTTCGACCAGCCGCTTATCCGCAATATGGGTGAATACATTGCCCGCTCGTATGTTGGTAATGGTTGGGTTGTCAATTTTGCCGATGCATCGGCCCGGGGTGGTGGCGATATTGGTCTTGTTTACCGCTTTGGCCGGGCAGTGGGAAGCCGCGAAATGCAGCAATATGCGTCAGCTCTTTACCAGCAAACCGGTAAAAAAGAGTATTACAACGACGGACGCGACCTCTTTCGTACGCTCGAAAATCTGACCTCGCACAGCGAACTGTTGGCCACACCGGCCGCTTTTCCCAATGCGCCATTTACCTGGTATCCCGAAACCGAATTTTGCTACCTGCGCAATCAAACCGGCTTTTTCCTTGCAGCTAAAGGAGGATACAACGCCGAAAGTCATAACCATAACGACATGGGTTCGTTCATTCTCTACGTCAACAGCACGCCCCTCATCATCGATGCCGGAGTAGGCGCATACACCCGCAAAACCTTCAGCAATGAGCGATACACCATCTGGACCATGCAGAGCGATTACCACAATCTGCCCCTCATCAACGGTGTATCTCAGGCACCCGGTGCTGAGTTTCGCTCGCGCAATGTGCAGTTCGATCCCCGAAAGCTCACCTTCTCTCTCGATCTTGCCGGGGCTTACCCCAAAGAGGCTGCGCTCAAATCGTGGCATCGAAGCTATCAGCTCGGGTTGCGCGGAGGACTAATCATCACCGACCGTTTCTCGCTCACCAGAGCAATGAAACCCAATGTGCTCAATTTCCTCACTGCAAGCCTGCCGGATATCCACCAGCCCGGCGTCGTCACGCTTCAAAAAGATAGTGTTAAACTCAAAATAGCATACAATCCGGCTCAGTTCGAACCTTTAGTAGAGACAATCCCGCTCGCAGATAAAAATCTGATTAATGTATGGGGCACACAAATCTACCGGTTGTCACTCAAAGCCCGTAAAATGCCTCTTGCAGACGTCTATACGCTCAAAATTAACACGTATAAATAGATGTTTATACCGTCTTCAGAGCTTTAAATTGTGGTGATTCATACAATGGTGGGAATCTGAGCAGAATGCTACTTTGCCGGAAATAATATTCGCATTTTTTGCGAACAAACGTCAAATATCACTACCTTTGTAATGAAACAATGAGATATGGAGATCAAATTTGATAACTTGTAGAAGCAATTGTAGTGATATGTGGGCTAAACTGGATGACCTGACTCTGAAATACAAAAATCTTAATTTGCAGAATGTAATCGATTATGAGAAGTTTTGCGCAATTTCTATTGTCTGGCATTCGACCAAAATAGAAGGCTGTTCGTTAACGGAAACAGACACAAAGGTTTTGTTGGAAAAGGATATTACAGCAGCCGGCAAACCGCTGATTGATCATTTGATGATAAAAGACCATTACGCTGCATTCCGGTTTGTAAGTGAACAGGCAAAACAAAAGCGAAAACTTTCGGTAGAGTTTATTCAGGAAGTATGCGCTCTTGTCATGAAAAATACAGGCGGTTTTACGAATACGATTTCAGGTAGTTTTGATACCTCCAAAGGCGATTTGAGACTTGCGCAGGTTTATGTGGATAAGAAATATTTCCCCGATTTCAGGAAAGTTCCGGCTTTAACAGAGCAGTTGTGCCGTGCTGTAAACGAGCGGATTGACAATGTAACAGGTGTTGATATACTGAAACTTGCGGCTGATTTTCACTATAATCTTGTTAATATACATCCTTTTGGCGATGGCAATGGCAGAGTTTCCCGATTATTCATGAATTACATTCAGCTTTATCACAATGAGCCGTTGATAAAGATATTTACAGAAGACAGAGCCGAATATATTGATGCCTTAAACGAGGCTGAAGCAGCGGAAAATCCGGATTTGTTTCGTCAGTTTATCGCGAAGCAGCAAATTAAATTTTTGCAGGCAGAAATTGATAAGTATAAAAAAATTGGCAATGGTTTCTCGTTTATGTTTTGAGAAACTGTTTTCCTGTTTAAATGCTGTTTAAATGAAATAACAATCCCTGACAAGTTAGGTTATTTGTCAGGGATTGTTGTTTATATTAAGATGTTACCCGAACAGACCTGATACCAAGCAACTTAGCCAGTTTCTCGATTTTACCGCCGATGTGCCCCACGCCAATGGCGCAGTGGTGGGCGGGGCCCTGTCTCGACCATTTATCCATAAACTCTTTGGCTCCTGTGGGGAAGCGGTAACGACTGTTGGTATTGCCAATTTCGAGGACCGGTCCGGGTACCGATTCGCCTTCGGCAACGAGCAGGAAGATGTCGTCTTTGCCCTCCACCACCGAAAGCAGTGTGACCGGGCCGTGCTTTACTGTCATCTGTATGGATAACCCTTTGCCGGGCTTGCCGTGGTAGAGTGGCAGCGGGACGAGGCTGACCCGTCCGCCGGCAATGGCAAAGTGCGCAGGGCCGTCGTGGCCGAGCATCACCACATCGTCTTCGAAATCCATCAGATAGAACTCCGAAAAAGATCCACCGGCACCAAATTCGGCCATTATCTTCATGGCCTGTGCGTTTTTCACCTCACACTCGCCGGCGACGGGGATGTTTCGGCCCGTCAGCAAGGTGTTTCCTGCTATGACAGAGGTGACAATGTTTTCGTATTCGTTGCCTGGCTCGCCTTCGTAGTAGTAGGCCATCGAGGTAAGTTGGCGGGTAGCAACCAGCTTGTCGAGCGCGACAGAGGTGCGGGCGGCACGTTCTGTTTCGGACGCTTCGCATTCGGGGGATACGTCGAAAGCAGCGTGAAACTCGCTGATTTTACCGGCCACTTCGGTATCGGTCACCTGGTCGCGGTACTTGCTGAGTTCGCACATTTCCACGATTTCGAAGTGCGTGCCAAATACGGCCGACTGCTTCGTCAGATCGGTATACACATCGAGCATGCCGCAGTAGTAGTGCCCCAGAATGCCCATGCGGTTGACGCGCAAAGCCGCTGCCACACGGGCAGCATCGAGCCATTCGCCAACTTCGGTCCACACGGCAGGCTGTTGCAGATAGCCGGTCACGATTTCGTATCCGATGCCGGCACGATTGAGTACCGACGCAAACTCGGGCACCGAGCAGGCCTGACAATGTTCGAGCCAGACGCCGGTCATTTTACCGCGGTCCTTCAGGTTGTTGAAGGCCGTATAGTCGAGCGCCGCCACGGGTTGCAAATTGAGGATGATGACCGGCACCCCGGCATGTTGCACCACCGGCAATATGGTGGAAGAGAGGGCATAGGTGGATACGTAGAGAAACAACACCTCTATATCGCTGCACCGGAAGAGGTCGGCAGCCGAACGGGCCTTGACGGGGTTGTCCACCATGCCGCCATCCACCACCTCAACGCCGGATTCCTCCAAACGGGTTTTGATTTGTTGTTGATATTTTTTCAGATTGTCGAGCAATCCGTCGAACTGTGCCCAGTAGGTGTCCAATCCGACACCGAATAAACCTGCCTTTATCATATTGTTGCTGATTTTTATTTGGTTGTGAATTTTAATTCTACCGGTCCGATCAGCCCCGATCTGGTGCGACCGACGTATTGCGACGGGGTGGTGCTGAAGTGGTTGCCCAGTGTGTTGTACACCAGTATCTCGATGCGGTTGTCTCCATCTTTGAGTCGTCCGGTGAGGTCGAAAGTCCACGGCGAGACCGCTTTTTCGTCCACCAGAGCACCATTTACATACACATTGGCCGAGGCCACCACATCGCCCAGGTTGAGGGTGATTTGGGATGCTTTTGCCTGTTGCGCATTGACAGAAATGGTCTTGCGGTACCACATGCCCCCAGAGTAGGTGCTCAGCGATGGGTTGTTGACTAAATCGCCCAGGGCAATCTCTCCCTTACCACATTCGAACGAAACGGGCTCGGGAATGGCAGCTCCGCCAAACAAACCGGGCAATTGCTCAATCCGGACGGCCACCTGCGCCGATGCTTTGATATGATCGGGGAAATTTACCGCCCAAACACGCTGTGCTTTGTCGGCCATGCGGGATGATTGTGCCGGGGCCGGAATGCTGTTCAGCTCGAGACCGGAAACCCAAACCGCGGGTTTCGCCTGAGAGGCGATGTAGAGCGTGCGGGTGCCGGGTGCAGACATGAAACGATACCAGCCAAAGATGCCTTTTTTGTCGGGGAAGCAGTTGAATGGCAACACCGCCGGATTGAGGTACCAGTCTGTGGCCAGCGAAAGGCTCTTTTTCGGGGTAGCAGTGTTAGGCTGTTCGAAGACAAAATAGCCACGTCCGACATTGTTGTATTTGAGCAAAAGCGCATTATTGCCGGCTTTGAGGGCAACGGACTGCGCATCGGCAGCGAGGGCTGTCTGGTTGACAAATACCTTCTCGGGCAACAGGCCATCTTTGCGGATGTTTGCCTGAACCTGACCAGATGAAGCCACGGTGCTCCAGAGGTAATAGACTGAGCCGCCTGCCTCTTTGCTCAACGGATAGAGAGGTTTGTGTCGCAGTTTCTTATCGATGATTCCGAATGAGATCAGTTCGTTGTTGATGACCGCTTTCATACCGTGGTAGCCCTGATGTCCGGCATCTTCTTTGAGCCCCCAGCGCCACGAAAATTCGTAGGGCTGCCAGCGGTACGATTTGCCTTCAATTTCGATAGCTTGGTTGGCGTTGACCTGAGTCAGTTTCGCCAGTTTTTGCTCCAGTGCATTGAAGTCGGTTGTTTCGGGCAGCGGACCCAGTTTCAGGAATTGCGCTCCGTATGCCACGGTTGCGGTGTCCCAGTTGCTGTCGTCGAATGCAGCACTCTGACAGTTAGCTGTTGCTTCGCTTTGGAATGCAAACTTCATCGCCGACACCTCAGCACCAATTTTGCCATCGAAGGCCGGCTGACGATAATCGCCGTATTGGTTATCCAGCGTTGGTTTTAGTTCGAATTCCCAACGGTTGTCGGGCACGATAGTCTCTGTTTTTGGGGCATCTGCGGACGTATTTTTGATTTCTGCTTTGCCCGGGCTGAAGACAATGAGTTGCGCCTCGTTCTTTTCGAGCGGCAGAGAGATGGTGGTGGTCGTTTTGGTCACCTCATCCACAGCCAGAGGTTTCACGCTGCCGTCCCACGGACTCCAGAGCTCCACTTTTCCGGTGCAGCGGAAGGTACATTTTGTTCCTTTGGGTAAATCGTACACAAAGTAGAGGTCTCGGTTGCCCAGTTTCCGGTGCTGAATGTTGGATGGCAGGTTTACGCCATTTACCCGGAAGTCGGGTTGAATAAGACGGACAATAGCCGACTCCACCTCTGATACGCGGGGGATAAACAGACCGGTACCGCCGGCTTTGTTGTGTTGCGGACGGATGCTGGCCGTATCTTTTATTTGTGTAAATGTAATGCCAAACATCTCGCGAACCATTGCCTGCAACTGCGGGTCGTCGGCTCCGATGCGGTCGCTCGCTTCAGGCAGATTGCCCACGGCCAGTACAATGCCACCGGCACGGTAAAAGGCCAGCGCCTTCTCGATGGTAGAATAGCGAACAGCGGACAATGCCGGCAAAATGAGCACTTTGAACTGCTCGCCGCTGACGTGAAGCGCTTTGTCTTTGATGGTGCTCCGGGTGAGCGACTCGAAGTCCATAAAGTCGAAATCGATGCCTTTTGGATAAATATCGCGGGTGATATCGAAGGCCGTTTGAGTAGATTCGCGCCCTCTCAGATTGGCTTCGACCGGTGCTACCGGATAGATCATGGCCACATCGCAACGGTGATATCCCTGCGAAAGAATATAGCTGAGTCTTTCGCTGCATTTCAGGAATTCACCCATATTGGGCCAATAGGGCTGGCGAAAATGGTTTTCGGGTGCCGCCCATTCCCACCGGCTTCCGTGGGTAGAGTAGTAGAGGCCGTGCAGGCTCAGCAGGTTGTGCCCCATGGCAAAATTGGCAAACAGAACATCGGCCACTTCGCTGCTGCTGGTGCCCCATCCGGTGCCGTAGAAGCCTTCGAGCCAGGTGCGTGGTCGTTCGTACATATGAGCAATCGAACTGGCCACTTTATTTTTTGTCACGTCTTTTTGCAGATAGGGTTGGTCGTTGCCGGGGCCCGACAGCCATCGCTGTGTGCGAAAATAGTCGCCAAACTCAGTCACATCGCGCCCGCGTCCGCCGTGGTCGCATCCGAAGAGCATTCCCCGGCTGTTGTGCCATTCGTAGATGGGTTTGAAGAAGCCATCTTCGGTGAGCGATACCATCACATCGTTGTAGTCGAGCCTGATTTTATACGATTCGGGGCTCAGAGTGGTAAAGAGATGATCCAGTTTTTTAGTAATATCGTATCCTTTGCGTTTCATGAATTCGCCGGCAAAGCGGTCGTTCCAAAGAAAACCACGTATGCCAAACTGCAACTCATCCGAGAAGAAGAAATTGAGGCCTTTGCCGCCCTCACCCGGGCATTGGTCTTCGAAACGCTGATAAAATTTTTCGATTGTTTTCTGTCCGCTCAACGGATTCATCGGGTCGAAAGAGCTCTTCACCACCAACTTATAAACGACGCTGATCTGCCATTTGCCCGCGGGCGATTTCCATTGAAGTTCGCCATTCTGAACCATAGATGTCAGATCAACGGCTGTGCCAACCTCTGTTTTTCCATCGGTTACACGGTAGGCTTTCGCACTTATAACATCCTGCGGAAGTTGTATTTTCAGAGATTCATTGCCGTTTGCATCGTATGTTTTCAATTGCAGTTTTGCTCCGTTCAGCGTTGGGTTCTCTTTCAGCATTTCATCTACAAACCAGCCCTGACCGGCAGCGCCAAGTGTGTAGTCGCTCAGACTGACTGACATATCGCGTTTTTTGGCCTCGCCCAGAAACCAGCGGAACAGTTCCCACCACTTATCGCTGAAAAGAGCCGGCTGGCTCGGGTAGGTTAGTCCGTATGTGGCGCCCCCCTTGTCGGTGTGGCAATAGTTGATTTGCAGGCCGGTGATATTTTTATTTTTCAGCTGATCGAGCTGCGCAGTGATGCGTTCTTTGGTCAGTGTATCGCCAATCCACCAGTAAAACGGCACTTCGCCGTAGCCTTTGGGTGGGGTTTTGAAGCCGGGCAGCACATCTAAATTGGGTGAACGGTCCGGAAAACCGGGGGGAAGTGTCGGGTTGTTTTTCGCGGTGGCGGTCAGCATCATCAGAGATGCCATACAGGAAATTGCAATTTGTTTTAGCATAAAGGTATAGATAAAATATGATGAATAGATTCGGATAACAGAGAGATTTAATTTTAACTTTGCAAAAGTAAACAGAACAAACCAATTCTTTTTATTTATTGTGACAAAATAATTTTGTCTGGTGACAGAAAATTAACCCGAAAACCATGGACTCACTCAGAACTCACTACCTGATTTGCAACGACCGCGATATCGATTGGGGAATATATGCCACCACTACCGGTTCTACATCCTACCCGGCAGGTTCGGTATATCCGCACAGCTATCATCCGGCCACCTACTATTTCAATCCGCAGAAAGGGCGTGTTCTCGACGATTATATGCTTGTATATATCACCCGGGGAAAAGGGTTTTTGCAAACCCAATCAGGCGGTGAAATTGCTATAAATGAGGGTGATTTTTTTCTGATTATGCCCGATGAGTGGCACACCTATTCGCCCTGTACCGAAACCGGATGGGATGAATACTGGATTGGTTTCAGGGGCGATTTTTTCAATCAAATGGCTGAAAAAGGATTTCTCAGCAAAGAGAAGCCGGTGTGGAATATTGGCATACACAGCGGGATGATTTCGTTGTTCGAAAATGCGATATCGATGGCAAACAGTCAGTATCCCGCCTATCAGCAGATGCTTTCGGGACTGATTGTGCAGATGATTAGTCTCGGCTACTACCTTTCGCAGAGCGATACCGAAGACAACTATGTGATGCAGTACATCAACAGAGCCAAAACCATCATGATACAACACATCGAAGACCCGGTGCATCCCGAAGAGATTGCCCGTATGCTGAATGTGAGCTATTCGTGGTTTCGAAGCCACTTTAAGCGTTGCACCCACTATTCGCCGGTGGCTTATCAGCAGGAACTGAAAATAGAGCGGGCAAAAACTTTGCTGCTCAATTCGGCTCTCTCGATCAAAGAGATTGCTGAACAGCTGAACTTCTCGTCGGTGGCCAACTTTTCCACACTATTTAAAGCGAAAACAGGCAAAACGCCTGCCTGTTATCGCCGTTGAAAAAAAGATAATATTGATTAGACTAAGAGCCCTTTAATATATAGATTTATTGCAAATACTATATTTGCTTTTGTCTATTTTTTGATGAATTTCACTGTTTTGCCGCCATCTGTTTTTAGCAAATATAATCCCGGTGAAAGAGCGCTGATGTTGATTTTGTTCTTGTTTGTAGTACGCATAACCGCTTCGCCTTTCATATTGTATATCGCAATTCCGGTCCATTCGTTCAGCCCCTGTATTTGAATAAAATCTTTGGCCGGATTGGGATAAACTCTGAGCTTGTTGACTGTAACCGGCTTCATTCCATTGGCCGAACTGATTGACCCAAAAGGATAACCAACCGACGGTAAGCCCGATATATATGATTTTAGCCAGGTGAGTGCCGAACGTTCGGTGCCATCGGCATTGATTAACCCTGTGCCGGCCGCCCAGGTAGTCCCTTCTACATACCCCCACAGTGTGATGCCTGCCACGGCAGGATGCTCCCAGTATGCCGGGAAGACGGTTTGGTAGCTCAATAGTTGCCCCGCTTCCGAAACTGTTTTTCCTTTAATATCCAGTTCGGTGACATAGATGGGCACACCCGATTTGGCCATATTATTGAGTGCTGTTGTCAGATTGGCCTTCGAAATACCATCGATATTGAAGTAATGGGCCTGAGTGCCGATACCATCAATCAGGTTTCTGTCGCGCAGAACCTTTATCACGGCCAGCATTTCGCTCAATCCGGCACTGTTACTCTCCAGTTCGAAATCATTCATCACCAGCTTCGAATTGGGAAAATATTGCCGGGCTTTCTGAAATAACCAGATCACCCAATCGTAACCCGTAACACCCGGGCCACCCAGTCCGGCTCTGAAATAGGGCGTTCCGGCGGCGTGTTCCTTTTTGTTGTATGAGTTGAGATACATATTTTCGTTCAACACATCAATCTGATCGAGGCAGGTGTAACGAGCGGCGATTTCGGACATATACTCTTCCATCTCGGCCTGAAATTCTGCCGGGGTGAGGGTGGTAATCCACGAAGGATATTGGCTGCCCCAGGCCAGGGCATGGTAGCGGAAAGGCATATAGTTGCTTTTGGCATAGGTGTAGGCCTTATCTGCATTTGCGAAGCTCATCACATCGCGGGTGCCCTCTACCGAACCCCATTTGCAACTGTTTTCGGCAGTCACGCCATTCCAGTATGTGGCAAAATCGGTGCGGTTAAAACCGTTCAGGTTGGCCAGGTATTTTCCTTTTCCTGCACTCAATCCCTGACTGACAGGTACATTTGCATTAACCGAAATCAACACACCGGCCGATGTAGAAACTTCATTCAGATTGTCGGTGGCCTTTGCCGTAATGCGGTAGGTGCCGGCCGGGGCATTTTTCCAGACAAAGGTATAGGTGTTGGCATTTGCAGTCAGAGCCTCGCCTATTTTTATATTGTTTCGAAAGAATTCCACTTTGGAAACAGTGCCCGCGGCATAACTTCCGCCCATATCGGTAGAGTAAACCCGGATTGTGACATCGGTTCCGCTCTGAAAGCAGGCATTGCTATGCGGCGAAGTAATGACGCAAGAGGGTGGCGTATTTTGGGCAAACAAACCGATAGTCGTGATTTGTGCCAAAGCAATCAGCAGAGCAGAGAGTTTTCTTTTGTAAATGCGTTTCATAGTGTAATCAGATTGATTTTTCGGGCAAAAATTTATACTACAAAAGTAACGTGAATGTTATCATTTACCTGTCGAATAAGAAACATAAGCCGCTTTGTTTGTAACACAGACTTAATTCAATGGGCGCGACCCTATTTCCCGGCAGGGATAATAAGCAGATGAAGTTGCTGATTGGCATTCAGTCTGACCGGATAGCCGGCCAACAGCTGCCTTCCGGATAGCCGGATACCTTTGTTGTGGATGTTTCGTTTTACCAGATACGATTTGCCCGGGTCGATGGTAAACCACTGTTGATATTGGTTGATGCGCGGGTAGTCGATGGGCAGAGACATCCGGTTGTTGTATCCCCGTTGGTTGAACATCAGTTTGCCCGACCAACCGGAAGCAGAGCTCACGGTGATGAGCAGGTTGCGGCCATCGGGCACAGCCCCCAGCTGCAAATCTTTGTGCCAGACATCCGGCAAAATTCCCTGACTTTTCCAAAGACAATACATGATGGTGGTACGGGCAAAATTGCCATCACCATGCCAGCCTTCTATCATGCCATCGGCTTTTTGGCTTCTCCACAAATTTTTTATCTCGCTGTCGAGCCACAAAGCGACAGAGGGAAGCGGTTCGCGGTTGTAGAGGTTCAATGCGCCTTCGATGGCATCGGCATAACCGTCGGCACTGCCATTTTCCCAATTGTGATTTTTGTAATGCGCGTTGAGCGAACCGAGAGCTTTGATCACCGCCTCTCGGTATTCGGGTACCCCGTCGATCAGATAAACCGAATAAAAGGCATTGTAAGTATATCCGAAATTGTCGGCCAAATGACTGTTAGAAACCTCTCCCGTGATCGGATTGACTTCGTCGTAAAACAAGCCATGCTCATTCCGGCCCACTTCGAGTATTCTGTTTAGCATGCTGTGGATGTAGGGTTTCCACTGTTTCTGCTTTTCGGGCGCTGCAAAATGAGCCAGCAGATAAGCCTCGCACAACCCCGAGATGATTTCGCAACCGTGGTCGCGGATGCGCAGATGGCCGGATGCTTTGGTGGGCAAACGCTCGTCGTTGAGGTAGTAGTCGGCAATTTCGATGGCGCGGTTGAGGTATTCCCGTTTTCCGGTGAGCCAGTAGCTTCTCGACAACACCTGCAACAAATCGCCGTTTACCTCCACCGTGGCGCTATTGCCAAGCCAGTTGCCCTTGATGTCTGTAATCAACCGGCCAACACGTGGCAGGTCATCGAGAATTTCCGTCATCCGGTCGCTCCAGGGGCTTTTCCCCAACCATTCGGTAATGGGAATTAACCCGTCTTTCATGTATTCGGCAGAGCCAAACACTATTTTACTTGTGTCGATGGCCTCTTCGCGAAATCCTTTTTTTGTAAACGAATAGGTATCCGGCAGTTTTCCGATGCGTGGTGTAATGCGCCTTTCGGTTTCGAGCATATTCCGGGCCTCATTTTGAAAGAAACCGGGCATAAGAATAGAAGATGTCAGTACCATAAAGGGATAATTATCTGCCGCGGCATCCCACGCGTTCCAGTAGTCCTTTGAGTCGGACAGATTGCGCGGAATTAATCCGGTGGCCGGGTCGGCGTGTTTCATCCAGGCCCCTACATAAGCGGTGCAGCGATTAAACCCTTCGTTTACCAGTTTGCTGTTCTCATCGGCCTGTTTCAGGGCGGCCGCATTGTATTGCGAAAAGACGTTTTGCCCCATCGCCGCCAGCCAAAGGATAATTGCATAATTGCGAAGCTTCATGGTTCTTCCGGTTATCTTATTTGATCATTAATTTTGTCTTCAATAGTTTGTTTTCCAACGAGCTGCCACCTACCAGAATTTCGTAACTTCCGGGCATAATCTCCATTTCGCCGGTGCGTTCGTTGTACGTTTTGAATGAGTCGGCAGACAGAGAGAACCGCACCTGTTGGCTTTTTCCGGCCAGGGTATGTATGCGGCGGAATGCTTTCAGCGATTTGATGGGTTGGTTGGGTCTGTTCAGGGCACGCACATAGACTTGCACTACTTCATCGCCATTGTATTTGCCACTGTTTTGCAGCTGTACAGATAGCTGAATGCTTTCGCCTTGTTTGATTTCTGACTTCGATAGTTTGGCATTCGAGTATACAAATCCGGAATAACTGAGCCCGAACCCAAACGGATAGAGAGGCGTTTGTTTGAAATACCGGTAGGTGCGGTTTTCCATGTTATAGTCCTCGAAATCGGGCAACTGCGATGTCGATTTATAGAATGTGACCGGTAGTCTTCCGGCCGGATTGTAATCGCCAAACAGCACATCGGCCACGGCACTTCCTCCGGCCTGTCCGCCATACCACGCATTGAGCAACGCATCGTAATTGGGCTCATCTGCTTCGAGTGCAATGGCGCTACCGGTGCAGAGCACAAATACGACAGGCTTACCGGTGGAACGCAACTCCCGAAGCAACTCCTGCTGCACAGCGGGCAGCTCAATTTTCTCGCGGTCGCCGCCTCTGAAACCCTCGGCAGAAACAGGCATCTCTTCTCCCTCCAGCCTTGCCGACAGTCCGCCGGCATATACAATTACATCTGCCTCTTTCAGTTTCTCTTTCAGGCTGTTGAATTCCACAGGTCGCTCAGAATAGACTTCAAAGCAGATGTCTCCGTTCAGCAATAATTGCAGATATTCGAGGGTTACCTCCAGCTTTTCGCCCTTTTTCATCTCTAACGAATAGATTTGCTTTTTCGATGCCGCAGAATAATTTGGGGCCTCCAACACTTTTTTTCCGTTGAATGTGAGACTGTATCCATCATCGGCTTTGATCGAAAACGAGATTTTTCCGGTAAAAGGTGCCGTAAACAGACCGGTGTAGCGTGCAGTGAAGTTTTCGAGATTGACGTTTGCGGCAAACTGTGTACCACCGGATGTGGTGAAATTGATGTTTTCGATCCCCTCTGTTTGGCAGACGGGTGAGCCTTCCCATTTCGTATTGTTGAAGTACACGGCACTCATTCCCTGTTTGCCATTCGATGCAAAGTTGTTCATCAGGTTTGTCCGGACTGTTTTCTCCACCAGGTCGCATCCCTTGTCGTAGATTATCCGGGCATTGGGCACCTTGCGTCGTATCCCTTCGAGAATAGTGGTGGTGGACGATGGAAAGCCGTTGTAGTTGGCCCAGAGCATCACCGAGTCGTCGGCATTGGCCCCGATTACGGCTATCGTTTTTATCTTTTTGCTTAATGGCAATGTGTGATTGTTGTTTTTCAGCAAAGTCATACTCTCGCGGGCCACCTTCAAAGCCTGTCTGCGGTGACTTTCGCAATCGACTGTCGAATAGGGAATACCGGCCCATTTCACTCTATCGTCAGCATCAAACATACCGAGATCGAAGCGTGCTTTCAGAATTCGGCGCACTGAAATGTCGATATCTTTCTGATTGATTTGTCCCGATTTCAGCGCCTTTATCAGCGATTCGTAGCTCCGGCCACACTCCAGGTCGGTGCCGCTGAGCACTGCGGCCACAGATGCCGAGGCCGAGTCTTTGTGCGTGGCATGGTGTCCGGGCTTAAAGAAATCATCAATCGCCCAGCAGTCCGAAACCACCAGTCCTTTGTATTTCCATTTGTTGCGCAGAATGTTGATGAGCAATTTTCCGCTGCCACAGCAGGGCGCATCCTCAAACCGGTTGTAGGCACACATCACCTCCTGCACATTACCCTCTTTCACCAAAGCACCGAAGGCCGGCAGGTAGGTCTCCCACAAATCTTTATCCGTCACTTTTGCATTGTAGCTGTGTCGGTTCCATTCCGGACCGCTGTGTACCGCGTAATGTTTTGCGCAGGCGTGAGCTTTGAGAAACTCCGGGTCGTCGCCCTGCAATCCCTTCACTGCACTCAACCCCAGCCGGGTGGTCAGGTATGGATCCTCTCCGTAAGTCTCCATGCCCCGACCCCAGCGCGGGTCTCTGAATATATTGATGTTGGGGGTCCAGAAAGTGAGTCCGTAGTAGATTTCCCGTTTATCCGAAGCAATGGCTTTGTGATACTTCGCCCATGCCTCGTCGGATATCATCGAAAAGGTGGTCAGGTGCAAATCGTCGTTGAACGTGGCCGCCATGGCAATGGCCTGCGGAAAGACCGTGGCAGTACCCGCGCGGGCCACACCGTGCAGCGCCTCGTTCCACCAGTCGTATTTGGGAATGTTGAGCCGGCTGACCGGCTTCGACTGATTCATCATCAGTCCGATTTTCTCTTCGGGGGTTAATCTGTTGAGCAGATCTTCTACCCGCGCTTCCCGGTTATAAGCGGGGTTTAGGTAGAGTGGTGTTTTCTCCTGAGCCGCTACACGGCAAAGCGTCAAAACAAACAACAGAGCGAACAGACTCTTTGGGGTGTGTTTTTTCATTGTATAATAATTGATTGAGTTGAAATAAATTTGTTCTGCAAAAGTAAGCGGATTGTCCATTCGGGTTTGTTTCGTAAGATACATATCTTGTCTGATTTGTAACAATGGGTTTTAGTTTGTTGCCAAAGTAACACAATCCGTTCAATTTGTAACACACGCTATGGGGGAATGTCTATTGTCTGTATATTTGCTAAACAGAAAAACCGCTTTACTATGTTAAACAAACTGATGATTACAACAGCATTCCTGATTTTTGCAACAGGGCTGCTGAGTGCGCAGAACAGCGCCTGTTTCGACTATTTCACCTACCGGGGAAACGATGATTTTTACAAACAAAATCCGCTGCCCGATGGCGAAAGTTTCTACAATCCCATTCGTCCGGGCTTCTATCCCGATCCCACCATTTGCCGGCGGGGCAACGACTATTTTTTAGTCAATTCTACATTCAGCTATTTCCCGGGGTTACCCATTTTTCACAGCCGCGATTTGGTAAATTGGCGACAAATAGGCAATGTGATTAACCGCACTTCGCAGGTGAGCTTTGCCGGATTGGGCACGAGTGCCGGCCTCTATGCACCGGCCATTGCATACAACGAACAGAACAAAATGTTTTATCTCGTGTGTACCAATATTGGCAAAGGGGGCAATTTTGTGGTGAAAACTGACGACCCCTTTAAAGGGAATTGGTCGGACCCGGTGTGGTTGGGGTTCAATGGTATCGACCCATCCATTTTCTTTGATAAAGATGGGCGCGGATATATTGTAAACAATGGCGACCCACAGGTGCCATCGCGCTACAACGGCCACAAAGCGGCCTGGTTGCAGGAATTCGACCCCAAAACAGACAAAATGGTGGGACCCCGAAAGGTGTTGCGCGACGGCGGTTTTCGTCCGCAGGACAATCCGATTTGGATTGAAGGTCCTCACATCTACAACATAAAAGGGAAATATTATCTGATGACTGCCGAAGGGGGCACCGGCGACGGCCATTCGGAGGTCATTTACCGCAGCGATTCTATTTGGGGGAAATACGAACCCTATGCCGGAAATCCGATTTTGACGCAGCGTACTTTGCCCCGTAACCGGAAAAATCCTGTTTCCAACACCGGTCATGCCGACCTGATAGACACGCCCGAAGGCGATTGGTGGGCCGTTTTTCTCGGTTGCCGACCATTTGAATATCCTTACGAAAACCTTGGGCGCGAAACATTTCTGATGCCTGTGCGGTGGAGTGCCGATGGTTTTCCGATCATGACAGAAGGCAACGAAACTGTTCCATTGATTTTGAAACGAAAAGGGGTGAAAAGAGACAAAAATATTCTGCGCGGGAATTTTACCACCACTGATCAGTTTACCGGTTCGCAGTTGGGTTTTGAGTGGCTGATGCTGCGCACGCCACAGACTTTGCCGTATAGCCTGACCGAAAAACGCGGCTTTCTGAGTCTGAAATGCCTGCCAGTTACATCGCTCGAACGCAAAACGCCTGCCGCTGTTTTGCGCCGCATTCAACACCATAAATTTGAGGCGATTACGTCACTTTCTTTTGTGCCAAAAACCGAAAAAGAGGCTGCCGGCATTATCCTGTTCAGGGATGAACCGTACCAATATAATCTGCTATTGACACTAAAAGAGGGAACTCCGCGCCTTGTGCTGATAAAGGTTTCGCCATCGAAAACCGGTCAGGATACGAAGCCAATGCCGGTTGTTTTGGCAACATCGGCCCCAATCAGCAACAACTCAGGATTGAAGCTGAAAGTCACCTCCGATGGTCAGACATTCTCTTTCTTTTATGCCGAAAAGAACCAAAAATGGATGCAAATAGGCGGAAAAGAGGATGCGAAACATCTGACCACCGAAGTGACAGGCGGCTTTATCGGTACCACCATTGGCATGTATGCCACCGGAAATCAGGAATAGGGCAATTACTTTTTCAGAAACCGAACTCTTTTCGAACTGTTGTTTTGCTCAATATCAGCAATATAAATGCCTGAAGGAAGGTCAGAAACCGGGATTGTTGAGACCGATGGTTTGTTTACAGAGCGGATCAGTATTCCTTCAGTGTTATATATTTTCACGCTTTTCACATGCTCAACAGACGATAATTGAATATAATCATCTGCAGGATTGGGGTAAATCCGAATGTCGTCGGCCACGTTTTCGCGAATGGCTGACGGCACTCTTTTTATCACGTAAGTAGTTATACTTCTTGCATCCAGATTATCCGTGAAGGTATTGTTTGTTATTTTTACACTCCCATCTTTGGTCAGCCTTTTTGTTGCAGAGGTGACATATTTTGTCGCATTATCGAGGCTGACATTATTAAAAATAAATGTTTGCGATTTGGCTGTCGTATTCTGATTCAGAACCACCAGTACATCATTGTCGGGCCCTTTGAAAAATAGCATATTCATTCGGGGAATGGTCTGATAGGTGCCGTTGACTCGGGTATATCCCGGACGGATAAACTTCGAAAATTGCGCCATGGTGTATCCTTTTAGTTTGAATGAGCCCCCGCTGTTGATGATGTTGCAGCCCGGCTGACGAAGATACCACCACACATACGCATTCATGTTGCCATTCAGGCAATCCATAATCTCTTTTCCCATTTCCATGCAGGTGCCTAACGTGTCCGGATTGAGATAATGCTCTGTCATCCAGAGTCCTTTGCCTTTGGTGGTTGCCAGCGGATAGCTTCTGTTGGAAGTGCCATAGATGTGTCCACCTACATAGTCGATGTTTGCGAGAGCAGCAGTATTCAACAAAATAGAGTCAGTAAATTTATAGGAAAAATTATAGGTTTCGGGCATCATTACCGGGGTACCGATGGCCGGGGCGTTGTTTTTGCAAAAGTCAATCATTTGCCAGGCATACCAACTGCACGATTCGTAACCTACCGTTATATTGGGTTCGTTTTGTAATGATATGACATCGACTTGTGGCACAACGGTACAGAAGTTTTTCAGATGGGTGGCATACGCCGCGTAATATTCCGGTTTCAGAAATCCACCGGTGGTGTTGTTGTTCGTTTTCATATAAGCCGGTGGCGACCAGGGCGATGCCAGTATGGTTGCACCTTTGGCTTTGGCTTTTAGGGCATTCGCTTTTTCGTTACTCCAGCTCGATGGGTTGGGGTCGATGCGCACGCGCAGAATGCTCAGCCCCATTTGTGTGCTATCGGCATTGCCAAAGGCCGCGTTGATTTCTGCATCCGAGAGCTGACCGTGCCAGGCCGAACTTGCACCAAAACCGTGGATAACCTGTTTCGGCTGATTGTAATCAAAAATGGCTGTAAACTGCGAAAATGCCTGTGCAGAACAGAGCGCTGCGGCAATAAGTAAAAATGATTTTTTCATGATAGAATTATTAGATAGATTATTTATTCTTTTGGTATTCAAGTATAAAGCTGTAATTGTAGGGCT
Source organism: uncultured Parabacteroides sp. (assembly GCA_964534355.1). Classification (GTDB taxonomy): domain Bacteria; phylum Bacteroidota; class Bacteroidia; order Bacteroidales; family UBA7332; genus CAXXIC01. Next base: position 7,643 of record CAZHNZ010000026.1, on the reverse strand, counting down.
TATTACCGTCGTTGGTGTATTCGGGCATTGTTTTTGCGCCCCACGAGTCGTTGCCCCCCACACCGTGTATATTGAGGTCGATATTGAGGTTGATGTAGTCGCGTTGGGGCAATTGGTAGGGATGCCCGGCTTTTTCCAGATCCTCTTCGCTGTATTTCCAGGCATGAAAACAAAGGGGCTGCAAACCGCTCACTTTGATGCGATTGCCATATAGCTCAGCAAAGCTAAACCAACGCACATCGCACCGGTTGGCATTGTCCTGCGCGGCAGCATATCGGGTCATAAAATCCTCGATATTCAGGTTGTATAATCCGATTAATGAGCCCGTTTTTCGGTCGGGGTAGTTCTCGTAGGGTCCGCGGCCATACCAGCTGATGTTGTCGAAATGGTTGGGGATGCGCACCCGCATGCCAAATTTGGGTATCTGCGGAATGTTTTTGCTTACGGGAATATAAGATGCATTCACTTCAACTTGACCGGCACCGTTTACAGTATATGTGAGGTCGTATTTTGCGCCAACAGATGGCAATGTCATACGAAAACCGACAATGGCCATTCCCTCTTTTGCCGTGAACGTAACCTTCTCTACCTGACGGTTTTCGGCTACTGTTTTCCATTTACCAAGTGTTTCGTAGTAGCGGCCACGTTTCTGATTGTCGTTGGGCGTTTTCCAGAAATAGGGTTCCAATGGCCCGATCAGGAACTCTTTTCCATCGACTTTCCAACTGCTTAATGCACCATTGGCTTTGTTGAAAACAAGGATGGATGAGTCGGTGGTTATCGTGATGTTGGTGGCGTTTTCGCGCACCAGCGGATTTGTTTCTGTTTTTTTGTTTTTTGCAAAAATGGCAGGACGAATAACAAACTGCTCGCGGGCAACGGCAAAGCCTCCGGCGGCCCAGTTTGTCGCCTGTTTGAGTTGGGCAAACAGATTCAATACAATTTCCTCATTTGTAGTTTCAATATTTTGGGGCAATGATATTTCGACAATTTCCGAGTTCCCCGGAAGCACTGTTTTGAGCGACAGTTTTTGGGTGGCAATTTCTCTGCCATTCGACATCGTTTTACAGATAAAATCGTATGGGTCGAGTGTGGTAAAAAAGTTTCTGTTGGTGATTTTCAGTTGCAGAGGGCTTCTGTTTATCAGCTCGAAACGGATGGGTTGATATACTTTTTGCACTTCGTAATATTCGGGTTGTGGCACCCTGTCGGCCGAAACGATGCCATCCAGACAATTGGCGTTGTCGTTGGGTTGGTCGCCAAAATCGCCGCCATACGCCCAAAACTCATTGGCTTTGAGTTTGAGATTGGACGGATTTTCGTCGTATTGCAATTTCCGATCGCTTATACCGGTGGCAATTCCCTGATCTACCCAATCCCAGATAGCACCACCTACGTTGCTTGAGTCGGCATAAATAAGGTCCCAGTAATCCTGCAAATTGCCACACGAATTTCCCATGCAATGGGCATATTCACGCATAAAGAAGGGTCGGTCTATGGTCTTTTTTGCCAGATTAGCCATGGCTTGTGGCGACAGATAACCGTCGTCGTATATGTCCGAAACAGTCCGGTCCGAGTCGTAATAGACCAATCGTGTTGGATCAATTTTCTTTGTAGCTTCCACCATTGCGCGAATATTTGCGCCGCGGCCAGCCTCGTTGCCCATCGACCAAAAGATAACAGATGCATGGTTTTTGTCACGCTCTACCATCGACACTGCGCGATCTACGTGTGCCTTTTTCCACAATGGATTTTCGCCCAGTTCGGTGTTGCCAATGCCATATCCGTGCGATTCGTTGTTGGCTTCGTCCATCACGTAAAGGCCATATTCGTCGCACAACTGATAGAATATGGGCTCATTGGGGTAATGTGATGTACGCACCATGTTGATATTGGCCTGTTTCATCAGTCTGATATCGGTTATCATAGTCTGAATATCGACGTGGCGTCCCGTGCGGGGATGGTGTTCGTGGCGGTTTACACCTCTCAGCTTCACCAATTTACCATTGATGTATAATCCTTCGCCTTTTGTCTCAATCCGTTTTACCCCAAAACGCCAGCGAATGGTTTCCAAAATCTCTTTTTTGTTGTTTCTGAGGTGTATGGTCAGGTTGTATAGGTCGGGGGTCTCAGCCGACCAGAGTTTCGGATTGTTCAGTACCGCATCCAGCGAAATCTGCACATTTTCGTTGCTCTTTATCGTGCCTGCTTTTTGAGTTATTCGAATGTCAACCGGATTGCCCATTCTGTTATTTCCTGAAACATAGGCCTCTGCTGTCATATTTTTGGCCGATTGCAGCGAGCGGTTTTCTACATTTATTTTTATTTGTAATGCAGCTTTCGAGAAATCCTCATTGGGTTGTGCCAAAATCTGATAATCCTGAATGTAGGTTTTTGGGCGTATCATCAAATCCACATCGCGAAAAATACCACTCAGCCGCCACATATCAAGATCTTCGAGATAGCTGCCATCTGAAAAGCGGTAAACTTCTACCGCCAGTTTGTTTTCGCCCGTTTTCACATAAGGGGTAATGTCGAATTCGGCAGGTGTCATCGAGCTTTTGCTGAAACCCACTTTCTGTCCATTCACCCAAACATACATAGCCGATTCCACACCACCGAAATGCAGAAAAATCTGTTTATTGTCCCGCTCTGCGTCGAGTCGGAATGTGGTGCAGTAGCTTCCCACCGGATTTCGGTGGGTATAGGTGTAGTAATTTTGGGGCGGGGTGCTCGTTACTTTGGGCAGGTCCCGCTGAAAAGGGTAGGTGATATTTGTAAATACCGGTTTGTCGAAGCCCTGCATTTGCCAGTTTCCGGGCACCTGAATATTGTCCCAGTTGGTTATCGGATAGTCGGTTTTGTAGAAATCAACCGGGCGAGACTCCGGATTTGGCGAACATTTAAATTTCCACATTCCGTTGAGCGAGATAATGCGGGGATTGCTCCTTTTTTCATTTGGCAACGAATAAGTTGCATGTGCACGCTCTTTGTTGATGCCGGGAATTTCAGGATTTTCCCAATCGTTGACAGGCTGTTGCGCTGTGGAAAAAAGGGTCGTGAGCATCCATATTCCGGATGTGGAAACTATTTTTGTTAATCTGGTCATCGTTGTCTCAGTTATTTATTCATTAAAACCACATCTTTCATTCGCCCAACGGGCAAAACAATCAGTTTTTCTACTTTTCCATTTTTATAAATGCACTCTACGGTGGTGTTTTTGGGGGCAGCCATTTTAAATGAAACATCCCAGTTTTTCGGCCATGCCGGGAAAAGAATAATCCGGTCGTCGGAAGTTTGCATCAGCATTTCCTGCAAACCAATCATGCCACTACCGCCCCAGTTGTGGTCGGGTGTCCAGTCGAAACCGGGTCCCCAAAAGGCGGGAAAGCGGCGCCCCGAGTCCTGCAATTTCTTTATGCACAAATCGGCTGCTTCGTCGGTTAGTCCCAGGTCGGCTGCCCAGATATTGTCCTGCTTCCAGCCCATTGCGCTGCGAAATTCTATTACTTTGGGGTCGTATTTCCATGTGTTCAGGGCAATTTCGAGATCCGGTTTCCCCACGCCGTAGATGTGCCACGGAAAAACAGGATACAACTGTGGCGATTCGCCGTTTTGTATCCGTTCCCACGTAATGGCGGGCGAAATGCAGGTGTGCCCGTCAATCTGCCGAAGCGGAATAGCGGGAATGCGGTTTAGCATGGCCTGCCAGTCTTTTCGTTCGTTATCAGACAAATAGCCCGATGGCAGTGCCAGCATACCTTTCAAAACGGTTTGCAGCGCAGCAATGGTTGATGATGGATTGTAAGCCATTTTGTAGGTTTCGGCACCTGTTCCGGGGAAAATGATCAGCTTTCCATCTTCGGTCAGGGTGCGGTTTCCCCGTTGTTTGGCCAGGTATTGGTAATGTTCGTCGAAGAAGGTCAAACAGCTTTTAATCAGAGGCATATAGGGTGTAATATCCTTGCCGGCATACCGGTTTGTTTCCAAAATCATAAAACAAAATTCGAGTGACGTGTCCCACAGATATTCGAGCCAGGCGTTGTATTCGAGCCCTTTGTCGAAACCTTGCGGACGATTCCAACCATACTCGGCCGGATTGGGCAAACCGTAATTTTCCATTTGCTCGGTAAAGCTGGCTCCTTTATGACCCCAGGCCTGCTCGGTGCGAATTTCGGCATTGCGCAGCGCTCTCTGATAGAAATCAAACTGAGGTTTCATCGCATCGAAATCGCCGGTTTTCAACATCGGGAAATAGACCAGCCGTTGGTTTTGCGCGGTCATTGTCCCCCCGCACCAGTTGCGAAAATCGGGTGTCAGCTTCTTATTACCATCGGTAAAAACAGGGTCGTAGGTAAACACGCCACCATTGAACTTGGTGGGTGATGTGCCAAAGGCATTGCACCCCAGCATGTATCTGAACAGCTGATAATTGCGACCAACCTGCCAGGCGGGTTTCGATACATCGCTGTTTTCGGGGTTAATTTGAATGTAACTTCGTTCCCAGAATTGTTGCCACCACGCCTGAGTTTTGGCTTTGGCTGTTTTTGTGTTGGCTTTGGCATTGGTTACAATTTGGTTGAGCCCTGATTGCCAATCGGCCAATGTTTCGGTTTGACGGGTAAACAGGCAGATGGTTAGTTCTTGCTTTTTCGCCGGCGTTTTGCTCACCATTTTCCAACCTTCGAAATCGGTATCCACATACCGGCCTTTGCTGTTGCCGGCTGCTACCATATTGTCCGACAGCATTATGCCACCAAACGTAAGGTTTTTCAACGGATTGTAAAGTTGGTTTTTAACGGCATCCAGTTGTTGCAGTTTTACGTTGGCATCAAATACGGTTAAGCTTTTGTTTCGGTGGTAAAACAACACCCGGTCACCCTCAAATTTCATCACATCTTTCAGGGTAAAAATGGTATCGAAGGGGGCAAATTTGTACGAATTCTGAAAATTCTCACCGGGCCGCAATTTGAAGTCATTGGTGCGCCAGCTTTCGTATGTGGCTTCGGCGGTCAGTGGTTTGTCCGATTTTATTTCTAGATGAATAACGGGGCGAAAAACATCGACCCAAAGCAGGGCTTCAACGTTTGTTTTGCCGTTTTTGCCCGAAATTTTCACGCTTCCGCTTTTCAAATCGAGCTCTTGTCTGAACCCACTTTCGCCAAACGGATTAGGCGACAGTTTCACCCTTACCCGTCCGAGCTTGTGCAACCCGTTATTTTCGTCGAAAGCATCCGATTTGCCCATGTAAAACAAAATCTCGTTGTTTTCGACCCATACGTTCAGCCCGATATCGCCACCGCCACAGGGCATCGATTCGGATGAATTTTTGGTTTGGCTGTTCCACACAACGTTGTAGTTATCCGTATATTTTCCTTTAGCCGATTGGGCAAAAGCAGCAACATTTGCGGCTAATAGCAGAAGTGCGATGATATAAAGTTTGTTCACAATAGTATTATTTGAGCAAATGGAACGATTTGTTATTATGCTACAAAGTTATTGTGTCCGGTAGATTTCCGGCATTTGCCGTGTGCCCATCTCTATCCTGTTTGTAACACGGGGGTGGGAAATGTGTGATACAGAAAAAAACCGGGTCCGTCACATCCCGTGTGCCGAACCCCAATTTTTATCTTTCTATTTTGAAATAAGCGTGATTACCTCACCCGCTTGGGTAGGAATATCGTAGAGATAGCTCTTTTTCAAATCCAGGCCGTTTAATTTTGCCTGAGCCGATATCAATGGTTTTTTGCCTTCCAAAGTTTGGTAAAACGGATTGCTGTTTTCGCCCGAAGCGACAGTGATTTTCTTGCTTCCTGACAATGGCCAGTAAGAGCGAATGCGGCAATTGCCACCCAATTTCGATTTGATAACCAGCTTTACAATGTGGCCATTTTCCCAGACCATCTCCGCTATTTCGAAGCCACCACGGGCACGAAGTCCCGTTACACGGCCATTTGGCCAGACATCGGGTAGGGCGGGCAATGCGTGAATGGCGCCGTCGTGACTTTGCAGAAGCATTTCATTCAGGCCGGCGGTAAACCCGAAATTTCCGTCAATCTGAAACGGTGGGCAGGCATCAAACATATTGGCAAAGGTTCCACCCGCATCCCAGTATCCTTTTCTACCTGTATCTTTGATGACCAGTTTTATCTGATCCGTCATCAGCTTATAGGCGTGATTGCCATCCAGCAGACGTGCCCAAAGGTTTATTTTCCAGTTCATCGACCAGCCCATAGAGGGGTCGCCGCGGTAGATGAGCGAGTTGCGGGCAGCCTCTATCAGCTCAGGCGTGCGGTAGGGCGAAATTTGATTCGAAGGGAAAAGCCCGTAAAGGTGCGACACGTGGCGGTGCTTGTCGTTTGGATCGTCCCAATCGTGCATCCACTCCTGCAATTGGCTGTGTTGGCCAATCTGCATGGGAGCCAGTTTTGCCTTTGTTGCTTCTACTTTTTGGGTTAATTCGGCATCGGTGTTCAGCAATTTTGCCGCCCGGGCGGTGATGGTAAAGAGGTCGAAAAGCAATTGGTTATCCATCGTTGTTCCCGCCGTAATCGATTCGCCGGGGTGCAGGGCGGGGGCGTTTTCGGGCGAAACAGAGGGCGAAACCACCAGCCAGCCGTTCGCCGGTTCCGGGGTCAGAAAATCGAGGTAAAACTCCGACGCGCCTTTGAGTATCGGGTAGATGGATTTCAGATATTCCTTGTTGCCGTTGAAGGCATATTTATCCCACAAATGTTGGCTCAGCCACGCGCCACCCATCGGCCACATGCCCCAGAATGAGCCATCTACCGGTCCGCAAATTCGCCAGATATCGGTGTTGTGGTGCAGCATCCAGCCATTGCAGCCATACATGTCGGTGGCGGTTTTTTTACCGGTCACAGCCAGTTCGCGGATCATCTGTATCAATGGCTCATTCATCTCGGTCAGGTTAGTAACCTCCGACGGCCAGTAGTTCATCTCCAGATTAATGTTTACGGTGTATTTGCTGTCCCACGGGGCAAAAAGCTGATCGTTCCAGACTCCCTGAAGGTTAGCCGGTTGCCCGCCGGGTTGCGACGAACTGATGAGCAGGTATCTCCCAAACTGAAAATAGAGAGCTGCCAAACTTGGGTCGTTTCCTTTGGCAAACTCAAGAATGCGCACATCGGTTGTCTTTTTGGCAGCATCGGTTTGCCCCAAATCAAGCTTAACGCGGTTAAAATATTTCTGATAAAAGGCCGAATGACTAGCAGCCATCTGCTTGTATTTTTTTACAGAAGCTTTGTTCAGATAGTTTGCAGCACGCTCTGCGGCATTGGCACTGATGTCTTTATAATTGACAAAGTTGGTGCCAATGGATACGAGCAAGGTCACGCTGTTGGCCTCTGTGACGATGAGTTTGTTGTTTTGTGCCACCATTTTTCCCCCTTCGGGAATGGCCTTCACCAACGTCTGAAAATTGACTTTGCCTTTCACCGTTTCGTGGTCGTTTGTGGTGCCTTCCATTTTCAGTAAATTGTTTGCTTCGGTCGAAATATTTACAGCTGATGGTCTGTCGAGCGATGCGGTAAAACTGATTTTACCGGGTTTGTCGGCTGTTAGTCGGATCACGATTACCTGATCGGTAAACGAGGCAAAAACCTCTCTTTTGAAATTGACACCAT
>CAZHNZ010000025.1:0-40854 GCA_964534355.1 uncultured Parabacteroides sp. | reverse complement strand
TCATGGGTGTTCGTCGCAATCTGGCTTATCGAAAAGAGCTGTTTTTCAAAAATAAAGGTTATTCGGGACATCTTAATTTGCGCGATGGAGACGATGATCTCTTTATTAATCAGGTATCTAACAAAGATAATACCCGGGTTGAGGTTTCGAATGAATCGGTTACCCGTGCCAATTACTATCTGTTTGGCAAAGCCTGGAGTGAGCAAAAACGGGCTCACGGTATCACCTCAAACTATTTCAGAAAGTCATCTTCGTTGATGCTTGGTTTCGAAACCTTTTCCAGATACCTTTTTTATTTATCGCTGGTTTTTGTTGTTTGTCTCTCGCTCGATCAGCCGCTTTGGTGGGGTGTTGTGTTTGCCGGTTTTTTAATCAGACTGCTTGTGCAGGCATTTATCATCAATAAAATAGCCCGTTGTTGGGGTGAAAGAGGTTTTTATCTGTCTCTTCTTTACTATGATTTGTGGCAGCCGGTTGTAGATGCTTATTACCGTATTAGTGGCCGAATGTCCAAGCGAAAATAATTTCCACCGTTTCTATCTGATTAATCATTATCTCTAATTATACAAAAAACAAATCTTATGTCGATTTCAAGAATTATTTTAAACGAAGTGTCCTATTTTGGACCGGGAGCCAGAACGGTTATTCCCGAAGAGATTGCCCGTCGTGGTTTCAGCAAAGCATTGGTGGTAACAGACAAAGAGCTGGTGAAATTTGGTATTGCCAAAAAAGTGACCGATGTGCTCGATGCTGCTGCGTTTCCTTACGAAATGTTTGATGAAATTAAGCCCAATCCCACTGTTACCAATGTGAAAGATGGTGTAGAAGCATTCAAAAAAAGTGGTGCGGATTTGATAATTGCTATCGGTGGTGGTTCATCTATCGACTCGGCAAAGGCAATCGGTATCATCATCGCCAATCCTGAGTTTGCCGATGTGGTATCGCTCGAAGGTGTGGCGGATACAAAAAAACGCACTGTGCCCATCATTGCTGTGGCGACCACTGCCGGTACTGCTGCCGAAGTGACAATCAACTATGTGATTACAGACGAGGTGAACAAGAAAAAGATGGTTTGTGTCGATCCCAACGATATTCCGGTATTGGCTATTGTCGATGCAGAACTGATGACTTCTATGCCTAAAGGACTGACAGCTGCAACAGGAATGGATGCGCTGACTCACGCTATCGAAGGATACATCACCCGTGGCGCATGGACAATTAGCGATATGTTTGAGCTCAAAGCCATCGAGTTGATAGCCAAACACCTGAAAACAGCTGTTTTTGAGCCCGAAAATCTGGATGCACGTCACGGAATGGCTGTTGCTCAATACGTTGCCGGCATGGGATTCTCGAATGTTGGCTTGGGTATAGTACACAGTATGGCTCACCCTCTTGGCGCATTTTACGATACCCCTCACGGTGTCGCCAATGCTCTTTTGTTGCCTTATGTAATGGAATATAACATGCCGGCTGCTATGGCCAAATACAAAGACATTGCTGCCGCAATGGGTGTGGCTGTTTGTACCATCAGTGACGAAGAGGCAGCTCAAGCGGCTGTTTCTGCGGTGAAGGAGCTAGCTGTAAGCATTGGTATCCCACAAAAATTAAGTGAGATAGGAGTGAAAGAAGCTGATCTTGAGGCTTTGGCTGTTTCTGCGTTCAATGATGTTTGTACTCCCGGAAATCCACGTGATACAAGCGTTGAAGAGATTTTGGCAATATACAAAAGCGCATTTTAATGTATATGAAATAATGAAAAAGAGCTGTTTACCATTGATGGTAAACGGCTCTTTTGTGTTTTTAGACGGTTATCATCCAACCCACGCCGCCAAATCTTCTTCGGGGGTAGTTATGCCACCAATTCCGAAATTCTCAACCAGCACTTTTACCACATTCGGAGATAGAAATGCCGGAAGTGTTGGGCCGAGGTGGATATTTTTTACACCCAGATGCAGAAGTGCCAGCAATACAATGACTGCCTTTTGCTCGTACCACGCGATGTTGTACACAATTGGTAATTCGTTGATGTCATTCAATCCGAAAACCTCTTTCAGTTTCAGCGCAATCAGGGCCAGCGAATAGCTGTCGTTGCACTGACCTGCATCCAGCACACGTGGAATACCACCGATGTCGCCCAAAGGCAATTTGTTGTATCGGTATTTGGCACATCCTGCTGTTAGTATCACTGAGTCTTGCGGCAAACCTGTGGCAAAATCTTCGTAGTAATGTCTGTCTTTCATCCGGCCATCGCATCCGGCCATCACTACAAATTTGCGAATAGCACCACTCTTCACAGCATCTACTACTTTATCTGCTAACGCAAATACCTGCTCATGCGCAAATCCGCCTACGATTGTTCCGGTCTCAATTTCTGTGGGTGCCGCACATTTTTTCGCCTGCTCTATTACGGCGGAGAAATCTTTTGTTTTGCCATCTTCGCGGGAAGGAATATGTTTAAATCCGGGAAAACCTGCTGCGCCGGTTGTGTAAATGCGATCTTTGTATCCTGCATTGTCGAGAGGTGGAACAATACAGTTGGTTGTAAACACCACCGGTCCGTTGAAACTTTCAAACTCTTCGCGCTGTTTCCACCATGCGTTACCGTAGTTTCCTACAAAGTGAGTATATTTCTTGAAAGCCGGATAGTAATGGGCGGGTAACATTTCGCTATGAGTATAAACATCCACACCTGTACCATCTGTTTGAGCCAGCAGCTCTTCGATGTCTTTCAGGTCGTGACCGCTAATCAGAATCGCCGGATTGTTGCGAACACCAATGTTTACCTGAGTAAGTTCCGGATTTCCGTATCGGGTTGTATTGGCCTGATCGAGCAGAGCCATTGTATTCACACCAAATTTGCCGGTTTCAAGCACCAGAGCTACCAGTTCGTCTGCCGGTATATCTGCACGGGTAGTCTGAGCCAGTGCATGTTGTATAAATATATTGATCTCTTCTTTCTCGAATCCGAGATTATAAGCGTGTTCTGCATAAGCAGCCATACCTTTCAGACCATAGATTACCAGCTCTTTCAGCGAACGAATATCTTCGTTCTTTTCTTTCAATACACCAACCAGTTTGGCAGCAGTTTCGTAGTTTTGCGGTGTGCCGTTCCACGTTACTTCTTCAATCTGAGCAACTGCAATACCTGCAACTTCGGCGGCCAATATCAACCTGCTTTTCAATTCTACCCCTTTGGTCACACGTGCTGAAATGCTTTCGATATCGAAGTTCGCATTGGTAATTGTGCAAAACAGAGCATCGAGTATAAAGTGATCTACCTCTTTGTAAGATACACCATTAGCTCTCAGTTGCTCGTTGACAACAGAAATGCCTTTGCATACATACACCAGTAAATCCATGATGTTTGCGGTTTTATCATCTTTTCCGCACACCCCTTTTATCGTACAGCCAGTGCCTTTGGCTGCTTCCTGACACTGAAAACAGAACATATTTTCCATCTTTTCTCGGTTTAGTTTATTTGTATTTTTGTTGAATATAATTTCGATTCAGATTAACCCCGGTTACACCCACTCTTCTTTGATTACTTGCCCCTGCAAGCCGACGATGATTAATTTTACAGGAACTTTTCTTGTGGCCTTTGTGGCTGCGTTTCGGGCTATTTGAAGAAGTCCACCGCAACAGGGAACTTCCATAATCATCACGGTGAGTGTATTTATTTTTGCATCGTCAATCATCGAGGTCAGTTTGTTGATATAGATATCTTTACCATCATCCAGTTTGGGGCATGCTATGGCAAGACGTTTGCCTTTCAGATAGTCGCTATGGAAATTACCCATGGCGAATGCAGTGCAATCGGCAGCCAACAGCAGGTCTGCACCTTTCAGGTAGGGCACTTGTGGGTTGAGTAGATGCAACTGCACAGGCCATTGTTGCAACTCAGATTCTGAGGCATATCGTACGCTCTGTTTTAAATCCGGTTTAGCGAAAAATTTGGGCTGACCACCCGGGCAACCGCATGCTTTCTCTTCGGGTTGTTGCTCTTTTTCCATAATAAAATCTAATGATATGGGTAAATTACTCTTTTGTATAAATTCGATTCCCTGACGCAGTAGTTCCTGCTCGTTGTGATCTTTCAGGTGTTTCAGATGCGCATGTACAACGGCTTCGCCTTTGGGCGAAATGCGTTCCATAACAGCCACTTCGTTGTACGGTTCTGCTTCCCGCTCTTCGAGAGTGATGGCGCCCACAGGACAGTCGCCAATGCATGCGCCCAATCCGTCGCAGTACAGCTCACTCACCATTACCGCTTTTCCGTTAATCAGTTGTAATGCACCTTCGTGGCATCCGCTAACACACAGTCCGCATCCGTTACAGGTTGCTTCGTCAATCTTAATAATGGTTCGTTTCATAGTTGTTTCGTTTTTTGATAATGCAAAGGTAGGAGATGCAAATGCCATAAAATGTAACGAATGTTACATTCCCCATTTTTTTTGCGTAAATTTGTAAGGAAAAATAATGACAGGAAATAATTGTATATATAATATGTATGAAACAATCATTCAAAATCCCTTGTTCAAAGGGTTGACGGTGGCCGACACAGAGTTGCTATTTAATCATGGTCTGTATCAGATAAAAAAATACAAAGTAAAAGATGTTGTTGCTACACAGGGCGAAAAATGCAATCATCTGATGATTGTACTCACCGGCACTGTTCAGGGACAAATGGTCGATCATTCCGGTCGATTGATTGTTATCGAAGAGATTTCGTCGCCCCTCGCGATAGCTACCGCATTTTTGTATGCCGAAAAAAATGAACTTCCTGTCTCTGTGGTTGCGCTCAAAGATTGTGAAATACTCTTTTTGCGTCGCGATCTCTTTTCTGATATTTTGCAGAAAAACAAGATTGTTCTGCATAACTACCTGACTGTTATCTGCAATCGAAGCAAGTTCTTGTCCGAAAAAATCAATTTTCTTACCTTTCGTACTATCAAGGGAAAAATTGCAGATTTTCTCTTAAAACGTTCCCGTCAGGCCGATTCGCTCACCATTGTATTGGATGAAACACAACAGGAGATGGCCGATGTATTTGGCGTTACGCGTCCCTCGCTTGCCCGCACACTCAAAGAGATGGAAGATGAGGGAATAATTGCTCTCGAACGAAAAAAAATCACATTAACTGACCTTCCTAAGCTGCGAAAGTTGGCCATGTAAAGTGGTCACTTTGTCAGTTGCAGCATCTGTTTTTTTGCAAATCAGCCAATTTTGTCACTTTTTATATTTCCGTAGCTGCCAAATTCGCTTTGGCACACTTTTAGCAATAAAAAAATCAGAACCGCAGCTTAAACGTGCGGTCGAAAAAATAATTATTAATCAACTTAAAATAGTAGTGTTATGAATGTAAAACCATTAGCAGACAGAGTACTCGTTAAACCGGCTGCTGCCGAAGAGAAAACCATTGGTGGAATTATTATTCCCGATTCAGCAAAAGAAAAACCCCTGAAAGGCGAAGTGGTAGCTGTCGGTAACGGAACCAAAGACGAAGAGATGATTTTGAAAGCCGGAGATCAGGTTCTTTACGGAAAATATTCCGGAACAGAATTGGAGTTAGAGGGCGAAAAATTCCTCATTATGCGTCAATCGGATGTTTTGGCAATTATTTAATGCGACAAAATCAGAAAATAACAATCGACTAAAAGTAAACATACAGAACTATGGCAAAAGAAATCTTATTCAATATTGATGCCCGCGACCAATTGAAAAAGGGAGTTGACGAATTGGCAAATGCAGTAAAAGTAACATTAGGCCCAAAAGGTCGTAATGTAATTATCGAGAAAAAATTTGGAGCACCACACATTACCAAAGATGGTGTAACTGTGGCCAAAGAGATTGAATTGACCGACTCATTCCAAAACCTGGGCGCACAGCTTGTTAAAGAGGTGGCCTCTAAAACCGGAGATGATGCCGGTGACGGAACGACTACTGCTACCGTTTTGGCTCAGTCGATCGTGAGTGTGGGTCTCAAAAACGTAACTGCCGGTGCTAATCCGATGGATTTGAAGCGTGGTATCGACAAAGCTGTCATCGAAGTGGTGAAAAGCATTGCTGCTCAGGCTAAATCTGTTGGCGAAAATTACGAGCAAATCGAACAAGTGGCTACTATTTCGGCCAACAACGATGCGGTTATCGGAAAATTGATTGCTGATGCTATGCGCAAAGTGTCGAAAGATGGTGTAATCACAATCGAAGAGGCAAAAGGTACCGATACAACCATCGAGGTGGTAGAAGGTATGCAGTTCGACCGTGGATATATTTCACCTTACTTTGTGACCAATACTGAGAAAATGGAAGTGGAAATGGAGCGTCCTTACATTCTGATCCACGATAAAAAGGTGTCGAACCTCAAAGAGTTACTGCCAATATTGGAGCCTGCCGTACAATCGGGTCGTCCTTTGTTGATTATTGCAGAAGATGTGGATAGCGATGCGTTGACAACTTTGGTGGTAAATCGTCTGCGTGCTTCTTTGAAGATTTGTGCGGTTAAAGCACCCGGCTTCGGAGATCGTCGCAAAGAGATGTTGGAAGATATTGCAGTGTTGACCGGCGGTATTGTTATTTCAGAAGAAAAAGGTATCAAATTGGAGCAGGCGACTCTCGAAATGTTGGGAACAGCAGAGAAGGTGACTGTCAACAAAGATAATACAGTGATTGTAAATGGCTCAGGAGCCAAAGATTCAATCGCTTCTCGCGTTTCGCAAATCAAAGCTCAGATAGCATCCACCACATCCGACTACGACCGCGAGAAATTGCAGGAGCGTTTGGCAAAATTAGCCGGTGGCGTTGCTGTTCTTTATGTAGGTGCTGCCTCAGAAGTAGAGATGAAAGAGAAGAAAGACCGTGTCGATGATGCTCTATGCGCTACAAGAGCTGCTATCGAAGAGGGTATTGTTCCCGGTGGTGGTGTTGCATACATTCGTGCTATCGACTCTTTGAGTTCGATTACAGCAGTGAATGATGATGAAGCAACCGGTATTGATATTATCAAAAGAGCTATCGAGGAGCCATTGCGTCAAATCGTATTCAATGCAGGAAAAGAGGGTGCAGTAGTTGTGCAAAAAGTACGCGAAGGTAAAGATGACTTTGGATACAATGCACGTACTGATATGTACGAAAACTTCTTTGCAGCAGGCGTTGTGGACCCCGCAAAAGTAACCCGTGTTGCGTTGGAAAATGCAGCCTCTATTGCCGGCATGTTCCTTACAACTGAGTGTGTTATCGTTGAAAAGAAAGAAGATAACCCCATGCCACCTATGGCACCCGGTATGGGCGGAATGGGCGGCATGATGTAATTCTATAAGAATTATTTGTATAAAAAAGGAGGCTATCGAATATTTCGGTAGTCTCTTTTTTTTAATTAAAATTGGTTTAAACTTAAACTGCGGAGCTTTTAAATATCGATTTTTGGTACAATCTCAATTTTTAAAGGATTCTTTTGTGTTGAAATAGAGTCTTTGATGCGGTGCATTTTTGTTTTTCTCATTTAAATAGTTTTTTTAATAGATTTGAGGATTGGTTTTGATCTTATTGTTTTTGTTGAGTGTTAGGTTAATCTTCTGTAATTAAAATGATTATGGTGTTATGTTGTCGTTTTTGGTTGTATATTTACATACGTGGATGATTGGCAGAAGTCGCCGGATAATTATTCTTCTACCTTTCTTGTAATATTTGATTTGAGATTATAAAGAATAAATAATGTGGTCTTATTGTGTGTTTGTTGGTTTATTCTTTGTTTGCAGTATGTCTTATTATCATGTGCATATTCAATCAGAAATACAACATGTGTAAAAAATATTTGCAAAACGATATGTTAATTGTTGCATGTGTTTTTGCTTAATTTTTTGTTTTACGCTAAATTTGCAAAATTTAATTAATTACAGGAGGCATTATGGTACATGTTGGCAAAAAGATAGAGGAGGTCTTGCGAGATAGGCATATTCCTGTTGTAGAATTTGCCCGTAAGATAAACACAAACAGGAATAATGTGTACAGCATTTTCAGGAGAGAATCTATTGATACGAAATTATTGCAAAAGGTTGGTGAGGTTTTACAGTACAATTTTTTTATTTATATTTCGGATATGTTGTACCGTCAGTCCGATTTGCTGTTTATAAACAACGATGAGGTTAAAGTTGATACTGATTTGGATGAAGTGGGTAGGTGGGAGAGATTGCTTGAGCGTGTTGTTAAGATTGAAGAAGAAAACCAACTTTTGAAAGAGCGGTTAGCCGATAAACAGGAAATAATTGATTTGTTAAAGAAGTAAATGCTTTTTTATTTCATATGGATGACTTTTTTGTTGAGAATAGGGGTAATTGAGGGCTTTTTTTGTTAAATTCTTCTTTGGAGTATTTGTATTTCAATTTAAATGATTACTTTTGTAACGTCTAGCAAATGTATGAATTTATTGGAAATATTCTAAAAAAGAATTTATTCTTAAACTACCTGTTTGTCAGATTTGTTAATTGATTATTGAATATTGTTTACTTAACTAGGGGTATATGGTAACAAAGGATGAAATAAAAATAGATGAGCAGAACGCAGATGCTGAATTGATGGATCGTCGAAAAGCTTTAAAGAAATTAGGATACCGGACTTTGTCTGCTGCTACAATGATGGTATTGTTGAATACACCACAGGCTGTGATGGCAACTACAACACCGTCGAATCCCAATGATACGGATGATGGTGGAGGTGGTGGTTCACCGGTGTGGCAATAATATTAGTATTTTTTTTAACAGGATATTGATTCTGGAGAGTTTCGTGCTTTTCAGAATTTTTTTTTATATAATACATGAAATATGCAAGAGTCTTATAAAGAGGTGGTTATGGATTACTGCTTTCAGAATAAAAGGGTATTGTGTTGTGAATTGGGTGATGCTTTTCTGATTTGGTTTGAGGCAAGCCGTAAATTTCTGATCATTCAGGAGCCGGTTTGGTTTGTGCTTCTGGGCTTATTGTCGGGGGATAACCGATCAATAATTATTTCTTCCTGTGCTATTCGTTATGGTTTTGAAAAGGATGATTGTGTGCAATTTGTGGATGATTTGGAAGTATCATTTACTCAATTGTCCTCAGATCAGGAGAATCAGAACATGTACCAAAGGCTTCAATGTCAAGGCCATGAAATAAACCGGATACCCCGTTTTGAAAGTACATATTGTTTCAATGGAAAATTCTTTTCTCTGCGGTACTATTCCGAGTTTCTGAAATTTAATTTTCATCCCATGCTTGTCCATAATCAATCGGATATCGTTCCCCCGGACGTTTATACCATTGACCTCTAT
Organism: uncultured Parabacteroides sp.; assembly: GCA_964534355.1. Classification (GTDB taxonomy): domain Bacteria; phylum Bacteroidota; class Bacteroidia; order Bacteroidales; family UBA7332; genus CAXXIC01. The sequence continues at coordinate 31,552 of CAZHNZ010000025.1, read as the reverse complement.
TCCGATAAAGACGCATATTACCTTACTTTGCCCGATAATGAGACGGAGCGGTGGCTTCGCGATGATTTGGCCTATTTTAAAGGTGCAGTTTGGGGGAAAATAATGAATTCGATGTACAGTAAGGACGAAAAAGAGTGGATGATGACTTTGCATGCTTCAGGTGTGACGGATGGCGAGCGGGCAATGCTCTTTTCAGCCGCAGCAGGTAGTGGAAAAAGTACCTTCTCATCGCTTTTGCAGGCACATGGTTATCAATTGCTGTCAGATGATTTTATTTCTGTGGATCAGTCAGGTTTGGCTTACTCTTTTCCCTTCTCAATTTCTGTGAAAAATGGTGCATTGCCCATTTTGACACCCTATTATCCTCAGCTGGTCGAAAAAGAAGAAGAGTTGGCTTCGACCGGTAAAATGGTGCGTTATCTTACCCCTTCAGAACCTTTTACAGACCGATCATCTTTCCCTGTTCAATATGTTGTTTTGATTAATTATAAGGCTGATGCTTCGTTTGTTTTTCGTAAAATAGATAAAACAGATGCTGTGCAAATTCTTCTTACTGAAGTTTGGGTAAATCCTATACCTGATTCGGTTGGCTCATTTATGAATTGGCTCGATCATGTTGAATTCCTTGAACTGACATACTCAGATCATAATCAGGCACTTGATGCGGTAATGCAATTGTTTCCAAAGAGATAAAAACAGGTAATGTGTATGTCTGATTATGAAATTCTTCGTTGTATTGGATTATGTTTGTCTGTTGATCGGGTTGCAGGAAGACGGGAGGTGTTAATCCGACTTTTCGAATCAGATGGCATAAATTGGGATAGATTTGTATATCTGTCCGGAATTCATTATGTGCAGCAGGTTATTTATTTGAAACTTAAAAAGGTCGGTTTGCTCGGATATTTACCCGAAGGGCTGGATGAATATTTGCAGATGGTTTTTGAAATGAATGTTGTGCGCAATCGTCAGATAATGAGTCAGATGGATCGTATTACTGCATTGCTCAACGGTATCGGTATTCAACCCACATACCTGAAAGGAAATGCTGGTCTGGCGGATGGCCTCTATTCGGATATCGGTGAGCGTATTGTACGGGACATTGATTTTCTTGTTTCACCAAGCGAGCTCGATGCTGCAGTAGAAGCTATTTATGCTCAGGGCTATGTGATGCGCCCCGGGAATTATTGGTTACCCGGCCAGATGAAACATTATCCAAGGCTTCATTCGCCCAATGAATTGGCCGACGTAGAGGTTCATCAGGCACCTCTGGATTTTGGATTAAAAGGAGTACTCTCATACACGGATGTGAAATCTGCTAAGAAAGAAATTTCGGATAATCAGCTGAAGTATGTTGTACCATCTGATTTTCATAAGATTATTCATAATTTTGCGCACGGTCATTTGGGCGACAAGGGGCATGTTTACAGAAGAACATCTTTGCGCAATTTGTATGATATATTATTGTTGTCTGATCGTGTTCCTTTGAATGAGGCAATCAGGCTGATGCCACGAAAAAATAGAGCGACTGCCTATTTTCTTTTAGCTAAAACATTTTTTGATCTTGACGATACCTTTTTTACGACCCGAAGCTGGCGTGCGAAATGGTATTTGTGTCAGTTTGAATATTTTCAGTCTCATCCGAAGGTTTCTTTTGTCAATAGTCGGTTACACGACTTGTTTCACAAAATCCGGTACAGTTATTTTAAGGTGGTATGGATGGCATTGACCGATAAACCGCTTCGCGACAAACTGCGAGAGCGTATATCATCTCCGGCATGGTGGGCTGAGCATTTTAAGTCTTATCAGAAAATGTTTCGCTCAAAATAGTCGATAACCAAATAAGAATAAGATTGAAATAGGCATGAAAACAGCAATTATTTACATCTCAAAACACGGAACAACAGAGCGGGTAGCGGGTCTGATTTCAGAAAAGATTTCCGGTTCGACAGATTTGATTAACCTGAGATACGAAAAGAATCCCGATATATCGACATACGATGGCATAATTTTGGGTGGTTCTATACACGCCGGAATGGTTCAAAAGCGTCTGAAGCGGTTTTGCGAGAATAACAAGGAGGCGTTGTTGGATCGTAGATTAGGCCTTTTTATTTGTGGAATGGAGCCGGATGCTGCGAAATTAGAGAGTGAGTTTCAGAATGCTTTTTCATCTGATTTGCGCCAAAGGGCAATATCACAGGGAGTTATGGGTGGCGAGTTTCGTTTTGAAAAAATGAATTTTCTGGAGAAGGCCATTATTAAGAAGATTGCGGGTATTTCTGAGAGTGTATCCAAAATTAATCACACAGCTATAGAGACGTTTGTATCCGGTTTTCTGAAATAGTTTTTTTTTCTCTCAAGGTCTTATAAGTAAGGGCTTATTTGCAATGAGTGAACTTTGATTAACAGTTTTCTGTTAAATAGTCAGTTATCATTGTCTTAATTTTAATAATAACTGGTGAAATATGCAGGCATCATATATTCCAACAGTATCGCGCGAATCAATTCTTGCCGAGTTGGTCATGTACAATTCATATTTATTGTTGCTACTGGATCATTTTAATATTGATCTCATGTTGCAGGAAAAAACAATCGGTCAGGTGTGTGATGAAAATCGTATTCGACCGGAGATATTTATTTTGTTTGTTTCTCTATTCAATGGCGACAAGTCTATTTCGAATATTCCTTACAAGGGTGAGGATACCTTATCAATTATCAATTATCTTCGATCGTCTCATACTTTCTACAACGAGGAGAAATACCCGCAAATCAAGTATTACATAGAGCAGATCAATCAATTAAATCCGATACCGGAGATTGTGATGCTCGACCGGTTCTTTACAAAATACTTTGATGAAGTTCGGGAGCACCTGGAGTATGAAAACAGTACAGTTTTCCCATATATTGTAGGTTTGGTTTCCCGGTTAAAAGGAGATGCAACGACTTCATTGTCTTTGAATTATTCCGTATCTCAGTATCGGGATCATCACGATAATATTGAGGAGAAACTGTCGGATTTGAAGAGTTTACTGGTGAAATATTTACCTGTTGGTGGCGATCGGGAGATCAGGCGAAAGCTGCTTTTTACTCTGTCTGAACTTGAATTTGATTTGCACATTCATTCGCAGATCGAAGATTTTCTTTTGATACCGATGGTGGAACAAATGGAATTGCAATTGAAGAATCAGCATGGGTAACAGAACTGTACATATGGTAGTGGCCGACCCATCTGCGCTTGTGGTTGCCGGTTTGCGAGAAACCCTTACTGCTACGGGATATAGATTCGAGTTTTATCCTGTATCGAGTTTGAGTGAAATTCCCCATTTATTGAAAAAATATACGATTGATTTGGTTATACTGAATCCGGTACTTGTTTTTAATATCGAGAAACAGTTTCAGAGCATAAAAGCAGATTATTCATCGTTACGTTGGATTGCTTTGAAATACAATTGGGTGGATGAAAATTTATTGAGTAATTTTGATGCTCAGATTTCGTTATTTGATACCCAATCGGTTATTTTTTCTGTTGTCAGAAACTGTCTGGATCAGAATAAGGTAGAAGAAGAAACGGAAAAACAGCCTCTGTCCGACCGCGAAACAGAGGTGCTGAGGTGGATGATAATGGGGCTTTCGAACAAAGAGGTGGCCGATAAATTGTCTATCAGTACGCACACTGTTATCTCTCACCGAAAGAATATTTCCCTCAAAACAGGCATAAAGTCGCTTTCGGGTTTGACAATTTTTGCCGTAGTCAAGGGACTTGTGGATTTGAATAGTTTGCCGGATTGATTAATCCCTATTTTGAGGGATTAAAAATTGATTTTTGGTTAATAATTGGGATTGGAAGCTGATGGCAAATGTTGCAACTTTGCATCGAAAATTAATACGGAAAAAGATGATGAGTAAAGTACGTGTTTTGATGATGTTTTTTATATGGAGTTTAGTTTATCAGACCATACAGGCTGAGAATGATAATGGTGACGCGGAAAAGTCTTTTTCGGTGGGAGCTATTTATTTAGGCGATGGTGTGTGGAATCAGTCTGGTGGAATAAAAAAGGGTACGGCCTACCTGGGTTTGTTGGGCATAACTGCCAATTTCGATACTGAAAAGGCCGGGTTGTGGAAAGGTGGTGCTGTTTCGGCAAAGCTGGTAAACACGCATGGCGATGTTCCTTCTGAGAATCTCGTGGGTGATTTTCAGGGGTTTTCGAATATTGAAGCCGGGAATCACACCTTCTTTATGGAAATGAAATTTACTCAGACTATTCGAAAACTGAATTTTGTTGTTGGATTGCAGGATATGAATGTTGAGTTTGCCGGAAGCGATCATGGCGCCCACTTTATAAACAGTTCGTTTGGTGTTCATTCTACTATTGCCGAAAATATCTCTTCACCCATTTTCCCGTTAACATCGCTTGGATTAACGATAAAATACAATATTGCAGATGGGTTTGTCTGGAAGAATGCCATATATGACGGTGAACCTATTGATTTTGAGCAAAATACCTATAATCTGACCTGGAATCTGACCAAAGAAGATGGGTTTATCTATTTTTCGGAAATTCATAAAGATATACTAATCCATAAAAAATTAGAGGGTAGTTATAAACTCGGATTATATTGGCACAAACATATATTGATAGATGCCCCTGATTTGACTCACGCGGATGAAAATAAGGTTGGTTTTTTTGGAGTTGCCGATCAAATGATCTGGAAAAGGCGGGGTGGAGATGGCGGTTTGGGGCTTTTTTCGCAGTTTGGCTGGGCGCCTCAGAAACAATCTAATCACCATTTATACATCGGTTGTGGCGTGAATTTGTATGGTGTTGGAAAGCGGAAGAATGATGTAATTGGTTTGGCTTTTGCTCATTCGGATTTCAGAGATAATACGCTTTCGGAAACTGCTGTTGAATTGAGCTATAAGGCTGCCATATCTGATAAAATATACATACAACCTGATATTCAGTATGTTGTCAATCCTTTGGGAACAGAACAAAAACTCAATAATGCGATGGTTGCGGTATGCCGTATTGGCGCAGAATTTTAATAAACGTATTTACTATGATAGAACAATTGATACATACACATAAACTTTCCGATTTGAAAACCGGTGAAGAGGGCGTCATTACAAAAGTATTGGGGCATGGCTCTTTTCGTCGCCGGATTACAGAGATGGGTTTTGTCAAAGGTAAACGGGTAAAAGTGATAAAAAATGCCCCGCTTCAAGACCCGGTTGAGTATGAGATAATGGGATATCGTGTGTCGCTGCGACGTACAGAGGCTTCTTTGGTGGAGGTCGTTCATTTGGATGACAGTGAAGAGTTGGGGAAGAGTTTTTTAAGCGAAACATTTGCCGTAGAGGCTATGCGGGGCATTCAGGAGAAGACCCGGACAATCAATGTTGCTTTGGTGGGTAATCCCAATTGCGGAAAAACCTCGCTTTTTAACTATGCGTCCGGTTCGCACGAAAAAGTGGGCAATTACAGTGGCGTTACTGTCGATGCGAAGATTGCTGCATTGCAACAAAAGGGATACAATATTGAGATTGTGGATTTGCCCGGTACCTATTCGATTACCGAATATACGCCCGAAGAGTTGTATGTTCGCGAGCATATCTTCAATCAGATGCCGGATGTTGTGATTAATGTGGTCGATGCATCAAGTCTGGAGCGAAATCTCTTCCTGACAACACAGCTGATAGATATGAATATCAAGGTTGTAATGGCTTTAAATATGTATGATGAGCTGGAGAAATCGGGTGCTATTTTCGATTATGATTCTCTGGGAAGAATGATTGGAATTCCGATTATCCCCACAGTAGCAGCCAAAGGCAGGGGAATCGAAGAGTTGTTCGACCGGGTAATTGAGGTGTTTGAGGATAAAGACCCTGTGCTCAGGCATGTGCATATTCATTATGGTGATGAGATTGAAGACTCAATACGAAAAATACAACCTGAAATATGGAAAAACAAAGAGGTTACAGATCGTTATTCGTCACGGTTTTTGTCGATAAAGTTGCTGGAAAATGATCGTGTTTTTCGTCGTATAATCAATGAGTTACCCAATGGAAAAGAGATTTTATCGCTCGTTTCCAAAGAATCTCACCGGATTGAGCGCATCTATCAGGAGCCAACCGAGACAGTGGTGACAGATGCTAAATACGGTTTTATTGCAGGCGCAATAAACGAAACGTATAAAGAGGCGGTGGTCTCAAAAATAAAGAAATCTGCTGAGCTGGATAATTTTCTGACTCACAAGTTTTTTGGTTTTCCGATCTTCATTTTCTTTATGTGGCTAATGTTTCAGGCCACTTTTACGCTGGGAAGTTATCCGATGGATTGGATAGAGGCCGGTGTAACCTGGTTTGGCGATACAGTGGCGAAGTGGATGCCGGATGGTTCTTTGCGCGATTTGATTGTGAACGGAATAATTGGAGGAGTAGGTGGAGTTCTCATTTTTCTGCCCAACATTTTGTTGCTCTTTTTCTTCATCTCACTGATGGAAGATACAGGCTATATGGCAAGATCTGCTTTTATTATGGATAAAATTATGCATAAAATGGGCTTGCATGGAAAGTCGTTCATTCCTTTATTGATGGGCTTTGGTTGTAATGTGCCGGCTGTGATGGCTACCCGCACTTTGCAAAGCAAGAAAGACCGGTTGCTGACAATGTTGATTATCCCGTTTATGTCTTGTAGTGCCCGTTTACCGGTTTATGTCTTGATGATTGGTGCTTTTTTCCCTTCTAATCAGGGGCTGGTCTTGTTTTCAATCTATTTCATCGGGGTGCTGATTGCAGTTATTTCGGCTTTTGTTATGAAAAAATTATTCTTTTCGAAACGGGAAGAGCCTTTTGTGATGGAATTGCCACCGTATCGGGTACCGACATTGAAGAATACAACCATACATATGTGGCACAAAGCGGTGCAATACCTCAAAAAGATGGGTACATTGATTCTTGTGGCATCTGTCCTTATCTGGGCATTGAGTTATTATCCCAAAGATATCACTTTTTCGCGGTCGTATGATACCGAGATTGCTCTCGTTAAACAGGATAAACAACTGGATGGTGCAGGTAAAGCAGAAATGATAAAACAATTGGAAATGACCAAAGAGGCCGAACGTCAGGAGAAAAGCTATATTGGTCAGATTGGCCATGCGATAGAGCCCGCTATCCGTCCGCTTGGTTTCGACTGGAAAATTGGTGTCAGCATTGTTACCGGGCTGGCAGCCAAAGAGATTGTGGTGAGTACAATGGGTATTCTTTATCAGACCGATCTGAGTGGAGATCAAGATACCGGGCATTTGAAGGAGCACCTGATGCAACAAAAGTTTAAGTCGGGAGACAGAGTGGGAGAGCCCGTTTTTTCACCGCTTGTTGCCTTTGGTTTGATGGTGTTTATTCTGATCTATTTTCCCTGTATTGCGGTTGTGGCAGCAATACGAAAAGAGGCCGGATGGGGTTGGGCAATATTTTCGATGGCCTATACCACGGCAACGGCATGGATTATGACCTTTCTGATATATCAGATTGGATCTTTGTTTTAAACGAATAATAAATGATTAATATGATACAGGAAATAATTGTGGCTTTGTTGATTGGTGGTTCTGCTATTTATGTGGGGCTCAGGATATTCAGAAAACTTCGTCCACGAAAATCGGAAGATGGTTGCTCGAAGGCGCCGTCGGGTTGTGGTGGCTGTGGCGAAGATTGTACGTTGCGGGATTTGACATTAAAATCGGAAGATAAAACGAATAAATAGTTTTGTTATGGAGGCTATTACCGGATATTGGATGGATTTTTTGGTGGCACTGGGGGGGCTTGCCCTAGAAATGTCGCCCTGGCTTGTTTTAGGTTTTGTGTTTGCCGGACTTTTTAAAGTTTGGTTTCCCGAGGAGTGGAGCGAACGATATTTGTCGAAACCAACTTTTTCATCTGTCATTTGTGCGGCAATGCTGGGCGTACCTTTGCCTCTTTGTTCATGTGGTGTATTGCCTATGGCTGTTTCGATGCACAAGAAAGGAGCATCAAAGGGCGCAACAAGCTCATTTTTAATTTCCACACCTCAAACGGGGGTGGATAATATATTGGCGACCTATTCTCTGTTGGGTTTGCCCTTTGCCATAGCCAAACCAATTATTGCTTTTGTCAGCGGAGTGATGGGAGGAGTGATTATGAATCTGTTGGATAAAAATGTAGTTGAGAAAAGCTCATCTTCAAATATTACCTGTGCTGATGAGTCAGTCGGAAGGAAGAAAAATGTATATCAGGCAATCCGGTATGGGTTTACCGATTTGTTTCGGGAAATGTACAAATGGCTGATTATTGGTCTTGTACTGGCTGCTCTGCTCAATTTGTTTTTGCCCGATGATTTGTCGTTGCTTTTTGAGCAATATCCCGGAATAGATATGTTGCTTGCGTTGCTTATATCAGTACCGATGTACATTTGTGCGACCGGTTCTATACCCGTGGCATTAGTGTTGTTGCTCAAAGGTTTTTCGCCCGGAGCAGCTATTGTATTGCTTATGGCTGGGCCTGCTACCAATATTGCGGGGATTGTATTGTTGGCAAAATCGATCTCTGTCCGTTTTTCTGCTATTTATGTGGGCAGTATTGTGTTTGCGTCTCTCTTGTTTGGTTGGATCGCAAATCTCATTTTTTCTTCCGGCGATTTTATTACATCGTTGCAGCACCATGCGGGACATTTGCACAACCACAATGTGGAATATAATCTCTTTCAGTGGGCCTCTGTTGTGCTGCTTTCGGGGTTGATTCTCTGGTTTTTGTCAGAAAATTTGTGGTTGCGATTAGCCCCTTTGTGGCGAAAGAAAGCCAATTCGGGCGTTGTTTTTCGTCGGTTTAAACTTGAGCGGGTTACTTGCCGAAATTGTTCGGGAAAGATAGAGAAACGGTTGCTGCAGGAGAAAAGGGTTTATGGTGTCGAATTACTATTTGAGAAACGAGAAATTATTGTGGAAACAACTCTGTCAGGACTTCAAATTTCTTCTATTGTAGAGGCGTTGAATTATGGTTGTAAAGAGATCGTTGGTGCTGGCGATCAAGAACAATCAAATCAAAAATTATTTGACTCAAAGTTATTGTTGAAGAACGAGAATTTTCGGAATCAGCAATCAGATAATAGAAATTTGATATATCCGAAAATTGTAAAACCTTTCAATAATAAGAAACAATAAGCTGATATGTATTTCTGATGATATATTTGATGAATTTTTCTGGTTTGGCTCGAAGATAAACCTGCTTATTTTTTTCTCTTTTCTCGAATCCTTGATAATAGTTAATTGCGAATATCATATATTCATTCTTTTAGAATACCAGATTTTTGATCTATTTATTAATTGTTTTTGAGCAGTTATTCAAGTTTTAGGTGCGTCTGATATGTTTTTTGAATTCCAATTATTCTTTTTAATATCATATAAACAGACCAAATGATAAATTGACTCGTTGAGTGTTTTTTTGTTTGACATATCATCACCCATTTTAATTTGAATTTGAATAAAGAATCCTGTTATGGATTCGATGAAATAAGGTCTCAAATCTAATGTTTTTTCCTTTTTTTTTGTATCTTTGTGAAGGCCGATCGTTGATAATAGCCCTGTTTTTAAGCAGAGATAATTTGAAGGAGTTTAAAATTGAGGCTTGATTGAATTTGATGTTTGTTTGTTAATTTTTTTATATTGTTTTCAAAATGCTAGAACTCAGCTCATAAGTACACCAGTTATAATGTGTATTTTTTGTTTTAGTAATAGCAGTATGATTAAACAGTTGTTGATATGATAATTTAAAAAACTGTTTAGATAATTTATGTAAAGATTGGATGTATGGATGAAAAAAATAAAAAAGAAAGAAAAAACCAACGAAATGATGAACAGGTTGATCTTGGTCAGATATTTTGGCAATATTTTATTTTTTGGCGCTGGATTATTATCTCAGTCTTACTCTCTTTGATAGTGGGTTACTTTTATTATAAAATGCAATCCGATCTTTATAAAGTTTCTTCCTCAATTTTAATTATTGATTCACAAAAAAACGCCACAGATCAGATGGCCGTGTTGGATGAATTGGGGATTAAAACCGGGGTAAGTGATGCCCAAAATGAATTAATGATGCTTCGTTCCCCCCGTTTAATGACAAATGTTATTCGTTCTCTAAAATTATCAGTCAACTATTTTCAATGGGGCTTCTTTAATAAGAAGAGTGATATTTATGGTGCTAATAATTTGATTGTGGAGCCGGATAGTGCTAAATTAGAGCAATTAGCAGATCCAATTATCCTTAATATTTCGCCTGATGTTAATGGCACATTCTTTGTTTCAGGAAAATGTGGCAATTATAGTTTTAATCGTGAATTGAATGGTTTACCTGCTGAATTAAATCTTCCAATGATATCTTTATTGCTACTTCCCCGGGAAAAAGGGCAGACTGTAAATCAGGCAATTACAGTAGATATCCGTAACCCCAAATCTGTTTCTTCTACATATTTGGGTGCATTGTCTGCCGAAATTGGGAAGAAGAATGAGGTTATTACTTTATCTCTTAAGATAGAAAATCAACAAAAAGGAAAAGATATTTTGCTAAGGTTAGTTGATTTATACAACGAGGATGCCATTGCACAAATAAATAGATCAGCTGTTAATACAGCTCATTTTATTGATGATAGAATGCAGGTTCTTACCCGTGAATTAGCGGAAGTAGAAAAGAATGTTGAATCATATAAGCAAGAAAACAAGATTACGGATATTTCTTCTGACGCTGATATTTTTAGGGCTAAAAGCGGTGATTATCAAAGAATTAAGGGTGATGTGGAAAATCAAATTGATCAGATTAAATATATTGATAAGTTTATGCGTAGCGATGCGAGTTGGAATTCGATTATTCCGGATTTGGGCTTAACTGATAGGGGGCTTGCTTCAATGATTGCTGATTATAACACTTTGGTAGTGAGGCGCGAACAAACTAAGGAAGCATCCAGTGAAGAGAGTCCATTACTGAATGAATTGACTATCAGGATAGTGGCAGCCAGAAAAGCAATTTATACCGGTATCCAGAATGCGAGAGAGGCCCTCAATATAAAACTAAGTGGAAATAAAATGCAGGATGAGCTGATGCAGGATAAAATACATGATATTCCCAGAAAAGAGCGTGAGTTTATAGAAATTAAAAGGCAACAACAAATTAAGGAGCAATTGTACCTGTTTTTATTGCAAAAAAGAGAAGAGACTGTTCTCTCAATGGCAGTTACCACTCCAAAAGCAAGAGTTGTTAGTGAACCTACTTCTGGTGGGCAGATTTCGCCAAATAGAAATATGATTCTGATAATTAGCTTTATGATTGGGTTGTTTTTTCCAATTCTGGTTATTTATTTCTATTATCTTTTTAACACTCATATTACCGATCGCCGGGATTTAGAGCGTTATTCTGAGTTGCCGGTATTGTGCGAAATGCCTCATTTTGAACCTCAACAAACAGATATTGTTGTAGGCCCTGAGATTAATCCTGCGACTGAGCTTTTTAATTTTATGCGTGCCCGATTAAATTTTGTTATGAAGGCCAATCAAGATAAAGTAATTTTGATTACCTCAACGGATACGGGAGATGGTAAAACTTTTATCAGTCTAAATTTGGCTGTCAGCTTATCTATGACACGAAAGAAGGTTCTACTTGTGGGATTGGATTTAAGAAAACCTCGTTTAGCCCGTAAATTTGGATTAGACAATAAAGATGGTATTTCACTCTTTTTATCGGAGCAAGCACCTAATTGTGATGATTTTATTTTTAAGATTGAAAAATACCCTTATTTAAGCATCTTGCCTTCAGGTGTTGAACCTCCTAATCCAAATGAATTATTGTTGTCAGATAAACTTGATGAACTATTTACACAGCTCAGAACCCAGTATGATTATATCCTGATTGATAGTGCGCCTGTCGGATTGGTTTCTGATACATATTTGCTGAACAGAATATCGGATATTACGCTCTATATATACAGAGCTGGGGTTTCTCACAAACAAGAGTTGGATGTTGTTAATCGCAGCATTGAAGAGAATTCTTTATCCCGGGTTTATTTAGTTTTAAATGATATTGATTTAACAACCAGAAGAGGATACTACAGTGGCGGAGTATATCGGTATGGTAACTATACCTACAACGATAAACAGCAGCGGGTGAAAAAAAACAGATTCCTGAAATGGATTAGAAAAGGATAAATACATGAATCAAGAACATAATAACTGGTATGCTCTTTATACCTCGCCAAGAGCAGAAAAACAAGTGAAAGATCGGTTAGAGCGGGAAGGCGTAGAGGTTTATCTTCCGTTGCATCTATCGCCCAGAAAGTGGTCTGATCGGATTAAAATGGTAGAAGTACCTCTGTTCAATTCTTACATTTTCGTTAAAATAGAAGAATCAAGACTCAGGGAACTTTTAAAGGTTTATGGAGTTTCTCGTATTGTTTATTATTCTGGCAAACCTGCTGTTGTTCAGCATAAAGAAATTGAACAAATTCGTTTGTTTCTTGAAAAAGCCGCCGAAAAGGAATTGTCCATGGGAATAGGAGATGAGGTGATGATCGCTTGCGGTCCTCTGAAAGAAATGTCCGGGAAAATTCAAAGAGTAGGAAAACGTTTTTTGATACTCCAGTTAGAGCAACTGGGTGTTTCTGTATCGGTAGATTTGACTCAGGTTATTCGAAAGTAAGAACTAGTTTTATTGCTTGGTTAATGTGCTTATTTATATTGTGATATGATGGTTTGTTAGCCTTGTGATTTATCATATATTAGCAGAGATTTGGTTGCTCCGTAGTGGGAGTGACGTACCTTTGGTATACTTATCTGAAACGAAAATATTGAGAGATGAATACTCTGAAAATTTACAACAAAAAGATATTGGTCACCGGTGGAGCCGGGTTTATCGGTTCGAATCTGTGTGAGTGCCTGGTGGCACAGGGCAACGAAGTGACTTGCCTGGACAATTTTGCGACAGGCAACAGGAGTAACATAGAGCCGTTGCTGTCTAATCCGCTGTTTAGGTTAATTGAGGGAGATATTCGTTTGCTCGATGATTGTCGCAAAGCGGTAGAGGGAGTAGAGTATGTGTTGCATGAGGCGGCGCTGGGGTCGGTACCCCGGTCGGTGAACGATCCTATTACTACCAACGAAGTAAATGTGGGCGGATTTCTGAATATGCTGGTAGCCTCGCGCGATGCGGGAGTGGAGCGTTTTGTATATGCTGCAAGTTCTTCTACTTACGGAGATTCGACAGAGTTGCCCAAAGTGGAGGAGCGCATAGGCCGTCCGTTATCGCCTTATGCTGTCACCAAATATGTGAATGAGCTCTATGCCGATGTGTTTAGCAAGACCTATGGGCTGGAGTGTATCGGATTGCGTTATTTCAACGTTTTTGGCCGTCGCCAGGATCCGAATGGAGCCTATGCTGCAGTAATTCCTCTTTTTGTGAAACAGTTAATACACCACCAATCTCCGGTTATAAACGGCACGGGAGACTATTCACGTGACTTTACTTACATTGATAACGTGTTGCAAATGAACCAGCTCGCGTTGCTTGCTACTCAACCGGAGGCCCTAAATACGGTATATAATGTGGCTTTTGGTGATCGGACCACGCTGAATGATTTGGTGGGTTTGCTCAAAGAGTTGCTCTCAGAGTATGATGCAGAGATTGCCGGTATAGAGGTGATACATGGCCCTAACAGAGTCGGGGATATTCCGCATTCGCTGGCATCTGTAGATAAAGCCCGAAAATTATTAGGGTATAAACCGCTGTTCAACCTGAAATCTGGATTGAGAGAGGCTGTTAAATATTATATAAGAACATTGTAAGCATGAATAAAATTGCAATAATTGGATTGGGTTATGTGGGGCTACCACTGGCACGTCTTTTTGCCACCCGGTATCCGGTGGTGGGTTTCGACATCAATACAAAACGGGTGGATGCTTTGCAGAAAGGTATAGATGATACTCTGGAAGTAGAAACGGCTGATTTGCAGAGTGTATTGATCAGTTTTTCCGAAATAGGAGAGTCAAAAATTGGGTTGCATTGCACTACTGATGTAACGGTATTGACCGATTGTAGCTGGTTTGTAGTAACAGTTCCCACTCCTGTGGACAAAAATAACCGGCCCGATCTTACACCACTAATTAAAGCCAGTGAAACGGTGGGCAGGGTATTGTCGAAAGGAGACATTGTAATATACGAATCGACCGTGTATCCGGGTGCGACAGAAGAGGTCTGCATTCCGGTACTGGAGAAAATATCCGGATTACAGTTTAATGTTGACTTTTTTGCTGGTTATTCGCCCGAGCGTATCAATCCCGGCGACAAAGAGCATACTGTAGAGAAGATTAAGAAGGTAACTTCGGGTTCGACACCGGAAATCGGAGAGAAAGTGGACGAGCTATATCGTTCGGTTATTGTGGCAGGAACGCATCTGGCACCTTCAATCAAGGTAGCCGAGGCGGCAAAGGTGATAGAGAATTCGCAACGCGATATTAACATTGCTTTTGTTAACGAATTGTCCAAAATATTTAACCGATTGGGTATCGATACTAAGTCTGTACTGGAGGCTGCTGCTACTAAATGGAATTTTTTGAAGTTTCAGCCAGGCCTGGTGGGTGGGCATTGTATTGGCGTAGATCCATATTATCTGGCGCAGAAGGCGCAGGAGGTAGGATATCATCCCGAAATTATTCTGGCCGGTCGTCGTATGAATGATGGTATGGGGGAATATGTGGCTTCGCGTGTAGTGAAATGTATGATTGGCAAAGAGATATCGGTGAAAGATTCCGAAATTTTAGTATTGGGTTTTACTTTCAAAGAGAACTGTCCTGATGTGCGCAATTCGAAGGTGGTAGACGTTGTGAAGTCGCTGGAAGAGTATGGTACCCGGGTAACCATATATGATCCGTGGGCTAAACCTGCAGAGGTAATGCACGAATATGGACTTGTGACAACAGATAGTCTGCCTGTGAATCAAAAGTACGATGTGGTAGTACTTGCTGTATCTCATGCCCGTTTTGCCGAACTGGATTTGTCTGTGTTACAAAATAGTAAAAGTGTTGTTTATGATGTGAAAGGTTTCCTGCAGCCTCATAAAGTAGATGAGCGGTTGTGAAATAAAGTGGCTTCATAACATCGTTAAACAAAAAGAATGAGACATAAATTTCTAATTGTCGGTCAGGGTAGCTCTCAACTCGATGCTATCGCTTACCTGAAAAATAGGGGATACGAGGTGCACGTGGCTGCTAACCGGAAAACTCAGCTCGGACTGCAATATATCGACTTTTTTACAGAGCTGGATATATTGGATAAAGAGGGTATTCTCAACTATTGCCATGAAAATGGCATTGACTTTATCTACTCTACCGGGTCCGATTTTGCGTTACCGGCTGTCAGTTTCGTTTCTAAGTCGCTGGGGCTACCGGTCTGGTTCGACTCAAGTACGGTAGAGTCGGTGACCAATAAGACGGTTCTTCGTGAACGATTGTCGCAGAGTAAAATAACACACATCCCTTTCGTTTCAGTTGCCAAACGGGAGGAACTGGCCGATTGGTATCACTATCCTGCTATCATAAAGCCTACAGATAGTCAGGGACAACGTGGGGTGGTTGAGTTATTCTCCGACGCTGATCTGGATAAATATTTTGACGATGCCAAAGGCTATTCGCGAAGTGGCCGGGTGATTGTAGAGGAGTATATGATTGGGCAGGAGATTTCTGTCAATGCCTTTTTCTACAGGGGCGAAATGAAATATTGTTTCATCTCCGACCGTCTGGTGGTTGATGGATATCCCGGTGGAATTCCCCGTGGACATCGAATGCCTTCGACCCTGCCTCCTAAGTGGATGCCTGAGGTCTTTCGTCTGGTTGAGGCTTCGGCCCGGGAGTTCTGTATCGAAAATGGCCCCCTTTATTTTCAGATGAAATACAACGATAACGATTTGAAGATAATTGAACTGACACCACGTTTGGATGGTTGTCATTTGTGGCGACTCATACAGGCAGTATACGGCATTGATTTACTTGATCTTACATTTCGGGTTTTGATGGGTGAAGAGATTGATTTCAAACCTGCCGGAACTCCTGTTAAGCATGAAATTGAGTTTGCCCTTCGGGAGCCCGGAGTGCCGTTTCATCGAAATGATTATCCGTTATTGGCTAATCAATTGGTGTATGAAACGTTCTTTTACGCTGAAAATGAAACTATACGACCTGTGAATGGCCGGTTGGAAAAAGTGGGTCTGTTTTTATATTCGAAAGATACGGAATGAAAACCTGTATATATCTCCTGACAGAGAGTTTCCGACGATTGATTCAATTGGTTTTTGGTAGCGCTTTGTTCGATTTCCCCGGATTGCAAACGTTGCGTAATCTGGCTTACCGGATTAGTTTCGGTGCCGGTAAAGGTTTGCATGTGGAGAGCGGAGTGCGACTGAGCAGAACCCACCGCATGTTGTCGGGAAGTATATCTATTGGTAATAACGTACTTTTAGCCAGAAATGTGCACATTGATTTCTCCGGTAAAGTAGTGATTGACGATATGGTCTCTTTGTCAGAAGGCTCTGCCCTCTATTCTCACTCACATCCTATTGTGGGCGAAGAAGAGTGGTTGTATCACCGGAAAAAGAGGGAGATAATCCCGACCGAAATACATCTTCGGAAATCGAGCTGGATCGGAACCCGTGCCATTATTATGCCCGGCGTATCCGAAATAGGCGTAAATGCCATTGTGACTGCAGGTAGTGTAGTCACTCAGAATGTTCCCGAAAAGGCTATAGTACAAGGCAACCCGGCCAAAGTAAAGACAATCTATCGCTGAAACAATGAGAATATTAGTCACAGGTGGAGGTGGATTTGTGGGAAAGGCTCTGTTGCCTTACCTCTCAGAGAAACACAGTGTGGAGGTGTTGGACCGGAATTCTGTTTTAGACAAAGCAGAGTCGGCCGATGCACTCATTCATCTGGCAGCCACACGACCACCCATGGATGCAAATCTGGATTGCGATGCCCATTATCTGTCCGATATGGAGTTCGCCCAAAAGGTCTTTTCGTTTGCTCTGAAATGTGGTGTGAAGCAAATTATTCACCTATCCTCTAAAAGTGTATATGGTGCGACCAATACCCTGCCTTATAACGAGAATGAGGAGCCCCGGAGCAATACCTGTTATGGTCGGTCGAAATACCGGGTTGAACGTTTTGCTCAGGAATTTGCAGCTCAAAACAGTATCCGTTTGGTTGTATTGCGTCCCGGTCAGCTGATTGGCAGTGGCGAAACCCGACGAAATGTGGTGTCCACCTATCTGGCGAATGCCCGAAAAGGATTATCCTTGGATTTGTGGGGTTCAGGAGAAGGTGCTCATCCCTATCTCTATATCGGCGATTTGGTGCAATTGATTGGGGTGATGCTGGAGCGACAAGCCGAAGGAATCTACAACGTAGCATGGGACAAACCAATCAGCTACAGAGAGCTGGCCAGTGGAATATCCGGCGCATTTGGTGATTTGAAAATTGAAACTCATCCTGCTAAAGAGGCAGATGAAACAAAATATGGTATGGATTCCGGTAAAATATTTCGGGAGCAGGGGTGGAAGCCCGCATATACTCCGGACGAAGTATGGAGAGAGATGCAAAAAGAAAGTATATCTGAGAAATGAAGAAATACATTCTCTTTTTTCTTAAGTTGATGGTTGCTTTGGGTTTGCTCGGGTTTATATTTTCCCGGGTCGATTTGCCGGAGCTGTATCGATTGATGCTGGGCGTAGATGTCGGTTATCTGACATTGACTGTTGCCTTAATGTTCTTATCAGTTTATCTCACCTCTTGGCGTTTATCTTTGTTTGCCGGTGGCACGGCATCCGGTTTGTGGCCGATGATGTTGAAAGTCTATTTTTTTAATCATTTCTTACCCGCACAACTGGGAGGTGATTTATACAAATACAGTGTGTTGAAGAACAATGCAAACACCGGCGAAGAGGTGGCCGGTGCCATTGTGAGCGACCGCCTGGCTGGTCTTACCGGATTGTTGATTCTTTCGTTGGTCTGCATTATCACCGGTAGCGACTATATTACAGATAGTCGGGTGTACACCGGCATTTATATTTATCTGGTGGGGATGGTTTTGGTATTGACGCTTCTGTTTTTTTCGCCCCATTATCCGGAGGAAAAGATTCGTTTCAGCTTTATCAAACGTATAATGGGCTTTATTTACCTATTGCGCATTCGCACGCGAGATCTCTACATAAAGAGATTAGCCGGAGGATTGGGAATTACACTTCTCAATTATCTTATTTTAATTCAACTACGTACTTTTTCTATGTCGGCACTTCACATCCACACCGATTGGGTTGCTGCATTTATTTATATACCGCTTATTTCGGTGGCTATTCTGAGCATGCCTTTTGCCATCAATGGTCTGGGAATCCGGGAAAATTTGTCGGTTTTCTTTTTCGCTATGGCGGGATATTCTGAATCGGAAGGGCTGGCCATGGCACTTGTTGCACTGTTTGCACTCTTGTGCGTCGCTCTGGCCGGTGCAGTTCTTTTTGCATTTTCAGGCGAAAAAATGAATTTGTTTCAACCAATTAACCCGAAAGAATGAATAATCAGGAGAGATACAATCAGGCCTTTGAGCAGGCCTTTGGAAAACCGGTTACACAAACGGAGACGCTCTCATCCGATAGGGTAGAAGGGTGGGATTCTGTGGGGCAGATGATACTGGTTGATTTGATAGAGAAAGAGTTTGCCGTTCAACTGAAGCCTCGTGATATCATGGGCTTCACGTCTTATCGCAAAGGCGTAGCGATATTATCGGACTACGGTATTCACATCAATATTGACAAATAGGCATGTATGCTCGATCTGTTGAAGAATGGATTACCCAATCAGATAGTTGTCGTTAGCGATGATGGAGCTTCTCTCACCTATGAGCAGCTTAGGTTAGCGTCTGATTCTGTTGGTCGGAATATCGAAAACAGAGAACTTGTTTTTTGTTTGTGCAACAACAGTATAGGCTGGTTATCCGGCTATGTTGGTTTCCTGCGAAAAGGGGCTGTGGTGGTATTGCTGGATGAGTCGATAAGCAGAGAGAGTCTGTCCCGGTTGATGCAAATTTACCAACCTGGTTATCTCTGGTCACCGGATGCAAAAGGAGAGTCTGACGGTGAAAAAATCTGTTCTGCATTTGGTTACTCATTGCACAAGACTGATTATCCAACCTACCCGAAGCACCCTGATCTGGCCCTTTTGCTCACAACCTCGGGCACAACCGGAAGTGCCAAAATGGTTCGTATCAGTTACGACAATATCGAATCGAACGCACAATCAATCATCAAATATCTCGAAATAGGAGAGGTAGATCGGGCTATAACCTCATTGCCTGTTCACTATGCATACGGTCTTTCGGTTATTCATACTCACCTTTTGAGTGGTGCAACATTATTGATGACAAACCGATCAATGATTCAACCTGAATTTTGGGCGTTTGCCGAAAAAGAGAACGCGACATCGTTGGCCTGTGTGCCGCATATGGTAGAGCTTCTCAAAAGAATTGGTTTTTACGAAATGCATTTGCCCTCATTGAAAGTGATAACGCAGGCCGGTGGAAAACTTCGACCGGAACTGGCTGCTGAGTTTGCCGGACATTGCGCTATGCATAGTAAGCTTTTTTATATCATGTACGGACAGACCGAGGCGACAGCTCGTATCAGTTATCTGGCACCCGATCAGGTGGCGCTTAGGCCATACAGTATCGGGCAGGCTATACCGGGAGGACTGTTGTTTCTTTTCACTGACCAGTCAGAGCCGGTTTGTCAGCCTGATGTGGTGGGGGAGTTGTGCTACAAAGGCCGCAATGTTTCTATGGGTTACGCCACCGGAAATATTGATTTGTCCAGAGGCGATGAGAACAATGGTTTTTTGCGTACCGGCGATATGGCCTTTTTTGATAAAGAAGGGTATTATTACATTTCAGGCCGCAAAAGCCGTTACGTCAAGCTTTCCGGTGTTCGCATTTCGCTCGACGATATAGAGGCAATAGCACAAGCGTTTACGCCCGATTGCGCTGTGCTGGAAAGGGCGAATGTCATTCACATATTTGTGACCAACGAAGCCTTATCGCTTCAGATAAAAGATACAATTTGTAAAAATACCGGAATACATCCGACTTCTGTCTCTCTGCATGTGGTGGATGCAATTTCGCGAACTTCAGGTGGAAAGGTGAGTTATGGAGAAATGGAGAGGCAATTGTTCTAATAATAATGAATGTTATTTATGTTTGATAAAAATACTGATTATTCAATCACCGGCAATGATTCTTTGTTTCTGAAAGGAATAGCAATCTGCATGTTGTTGTGGCATCATCTGTTTTATAATAATCCGGAATATGGACAGACAGTTGTGTTTTTTGCTCATTTGTCAAAAATATGTGTGGCCTTTTTTTTAGTACTAAGTGGTTATGGATTAAGTGTTAAAACTGAATCAGGTAAACCGGGCATCCTGCGATTTTATTTTTTGCGTTTGTCAAAGCTTTATTACAACTTTTGGGTCATATTTATTGTCTCTGTGCTGATTGGTACTTTGTTGTTTAACCGGACATTAGGTGACGCTTATAAAACACATGTAATTGTACGTTTTATTCTTGATTTTATTGGAATGGCTGGTTTTCAATCATATAATCAAACGTGGTGGTTTGTAAAATTGATTATTGTGCTTTACTTATTGTATCCGGCATTGTTCTATGTATTAAATAAAAGCAGAATCTTTATTGTATTCCCATTTTTGATATTGTTTGTTGATTTTCTTGATATATTCATTATTCGGGATTGGCTTTTCGCGTTTTGTTTAGGAATATGCTACGCGATAGACCGAAATAGAATTTCTGGGTTTTTTCGAAGATTTAATCCGGTTATTGTATTTCTTTTCCTAGTCATGTTATTTTTAGTATTCGTATATTGTCGAATGAATATACCTCTTTTAGGTCGGGTTAAATTAGATGGACTATTATCCATATTATTTATATTAGTTGTAAAACAAATAAATATAAATGACGGGTTTACAAATAAATTGTTTTCGTTTTTGGGCATCCATTCGATGAATGTTTTCTTAATCCATTCGTTTTTATTTTATTACTTTGCCCCAAAACTAATCTATTCATCGAGTTATCCTGTTGTTGTTTTTCTATATTTGTTATCATCTTCATTGCTCATATCGGTAGTTGTTGAATATTTGAAAAAGAGTTCAGGCCTGAATAAAGCACACAAGATATTAATCCAAAAAGTCGATAAAAAAATCTTTTCGACAGAAAGAAAGTTACAGTTATGATTAAATGGGATAGGGTAAACCGAATATCAAATAATACGAAAATGTCTATAGCCGTATTATTTGCAATTGCTTTAATAGTCAGGGTGATAATTGCCTTTTCATTCAATATACATGAGTTAGCACCGGATGCAACGGGGTACCATACCTATGCGGTGAATCTGCAAAAGTTTAATATTCATTCAAACCGGGCAGAATCGCCATTGACTGAAAACTTTTTCAGAGAGCCAGGGAATAATTATTTTATTTCGTATGCTTACCAGATAGCAGACTGGATGGGTGCGAGTGTAAGCTATATTTCAAAACAAGAGTATGTGAATGGCTCAATAGAGACTCAGCATAGCGAATTCTATTTTGCCCGCTTGTTATATGCGTTATTAGAGTCAATAGCATTGATTTTCTTTTACAAAACACTGCGGTATAAACTCAGCTCATCAACCTCATTTTGGATAAGTCTGGTTTTTGCACTATTTGTACCGTATGCTTTTTTTGTAACAACATTGTTACGAGATCCGTTGCTTTCATCACTTTTGCTAATTCTGAATTATTACCTGGTATCGTATTTAGAACAAGGCAAGCGAAGTAGTATAATTGTTTCGGCTATTATAACCGGTGTTTTAATTCTTGTTTTTCAGGTAATGGTTTTGTTGCTCTTATTTGTTCCTGTTTTTGTGGTTGTTATTCAGTGTTTTACCTTAAAATCAATATTAAATTCTGTTCTTTATTCATCGGTAGCACTTATGCTAATACTGCCTTGGATGTATAAAGTTTACAATTATTATCCCGATGCCCGAATTGTTAAATCTGTAGGAACTAGTTTTACAATGGAACTCAATAATTGTGTGAAATCATCCAGAGAACTTGCTTTTTTTGGTGGTATAACACCTGAAAAAGCAAATAATTTTAACCGATCATTGTGGCAATTGAGTTCTGCTGAACAGTTTGAAAAATCTTTTAACGGAGAATTCTATAGAATGAGTCAGGATATGCAAAACAGACTCAACAAGCAGCCCTCATTTACCCCGATGAATTATTTTAAATATAAAGCAGGAATCTATTATGCTTCTTTGAAGTCTCTTTTTTGTCCGTATGATTTTTTATTAACGCAACAAATTAATAAATCAGAGGGTGCACTAAGTCTTATTTTTCGAATGCTCTATTATTTGATGATTTTACTTGGGGTTATTGGGTTCTTTATGTTTTTAATGCACATAAAAAGGTTTTTGAAAATGTCATTTATATTTCTTTTTTTTTGTTTTATCCTGATGATAATGCCGGGTATGGGTAATGAAGGGAGAAGGTTACTTCCCGTTTTTCCATATTTGTTGTTGGGGATTAGTCTGTTTGTAAATGGTGTGTTTGAGAAGTACATTAATAAAGAAGGAAAATGAGTACAATGCAATTGAATGAGATTTTTAATTTATATCATAAGTTTCTGTTCTTGTTTAGAGAAAAAGTTTCTCACAAGAGAAGCAGAAAGGCCTTAATTAATATTTTCTGGTCTTTTTTTATCAAAGGTTCCGGTATAGCTATCAGTTTATTGATGGTGCCAATGACACTGACATATCTAACTCCCACAAAATATGGTATTTGGGTAACATTGGGCAGTATAATTGGTTGGTTTGGTTTTTTTGATATTGGACTTGGCAATGGGTTGCGAAATCGTTTTACAGAATCTGTGGCAAGTGGTAATCATGATTTGGCCAAAACCTATGTTAGTACAACCTATGCCATATTGATTATTCTTATTGGAGTAGTTTTGTTGTTGTTTTATGCGATTAATCCATTTCTGGATTGGTGTTCTATTCTGAACACCGAAAAAGATGCAGGGATGAGATCTGAACTTACATCGCTCACTTTTTTTGTGTTTACATTCTTTTGTCTGAGTTTTGTTTTGCGTCTGATTTCTACTATATTGACAGCCGATCAGGAGAGTGCTAAAGCCTCGTCATTTGAGCTTTTATCAAGAGTCTATTCGTTAGCTATTGTCTATCTTTTATCAAAGTCTACCCAGGGCTCTTTGCTATATCTGGGAATAACAATGAGTAGTGCTCAGGTTGTGGTTTTGTTGTTTGCAAGTTTCTATTTTTTTAGCGGGAAATACAAACGCTATAGACCCTCATTTTCATCGGTTGATTTCAGTAAGACTAAAAATTTATTGAGTATCGGCTTGAGTTTCTTTGTTATTCAGTTTGCAACCATACTTCTTTATCAGACCAATAACGTCATTATATCGCATCTTTTTGGCCCTTCGGAAGTCACACCATATAGTATTTCGTATAATTATTTTAATACTTTGTTTATGTTGTTTTCCATAATAATAGCACCATTTTGGAGTGCGTTTACTGAGGCCTGGGTAAAAAAAGATATTGAATGGATTAAAAAGGTGTTTAAGAAGCTTATCAGTTTCTGGTTAATACTGGCACTTCTATGTCTGGTGATGGTTGTCATTTCTAAGTGGGTTTTTAAAATATGGATCGGAGATGATGTGAAAGTTAGTTATATGATGAGTTCATTTATTGGTTTATATGTTTTGATTAATTCCTGGAATGGAATTTTTAGTAGTTTCTTAAATGGTGTTGGTATCATTCGTTTACAGCTTTACTTAAGCCTCTTCTTTGCATTGTTGAATGTCCCATTTGCCTATTTTCTGGGGAAATTAATTGGTATTGAGGGAGTTCTTTTAGCTAATATTCTTCTCTTTGTCGTGGGTAGTTTTGTTTATCCTGTTCAGACTTACAGAATAATTCAGGGTAAGGCAAGTCATATCTGGAAAAAATAAAGAGAATCTTAAAGTTATTCAGATGAATATTCTCATCCTATCCAGTCCCAATCCAACAGCAACAGCTGGTGTTGTTGCCGGTGATTTAGCCGCGATACTCAGACAAGAACCTGGGTATAATGTTCGGTTGGTCGTAAAAGAGCCCTTGTCAAATTGTGAAGGCGTCACTTCTATGGATACTCTATTGAGTAAACGTTTTTCCAATATAAAAAAACGTTTCACATCTCTTATTCAAAAATTAGGTTTGAATAGAGGTGTTGATCTGAATATTGATACAAATTACAGTGTTCCGGAGCTTGATCTGACAAAATCAATATATTCCTCTAAAAAATTTCTGGATAAAGCCGGGTTTATGCCAGACGTGATTATTGTTTTGTTTATGCAGAACTTTGTTACATGTAGGAATCTGTATGAGTTAAACAAATTAACAGGCGCACCGGTCATTCTCTATTTTATGGATATGGCGCCCATGACGGGTTTGTGTCACTATGCCTGGGATTGTTTAAATTACCAGTTCGAATGTGGTAATTGTCCGGCTCTACATTCTACCAATGCGAATGACATCTCTTCTCAGAATTTTATTTATAAAAAAAAATATATCGGGTTAACTGATTTGAAACTGGTGTCTGGATGTGAATATTTAGTCAGGCAACTGAAAAAGAGTTCACTATTTAAAGATCTGGATGTGTCAAAAATATTCGTGCCGGTAATGACGGGAAATAAGAATAATGAAACGCCCGAGAAAATTAAGCAGACGTTTAATCTTCCTACGGATAAGAAAATAATTTTTATCGGTGCTAATTCTGTGACTAATAAACGAAAGGGTATAAAGTATTTACTTGACGCTTTGTCTTCTCTATATAGATCTGGTAATGATTTTGTTTGTAATCAGATACATATTGCAGTTGCAGGAAACAGTAGCGGGGATATTATTTCACAAATAGATTTTCCCTGTACAAGTATTGGTCATCTGACACAGGATAGATTGAATTTACTATATTCAGGTGTTGATTTATTTGTATCACCTTCAATTGAAGATTCCGGGCCTATGATGGTCAATCAGGCCATAATAAGCGGTACGCCGGTCGTTGCATTTGCGATGGGTGTTGCAATCGATTTAGTGATCAGTGGTAAAACCGGATATTTGGCTGAGTTGAAAAATGTTGAAGATCTCAGGCACGGAATTGAGATAATTATTGGATTGAGTGATAATGAATTACAAATAATGCGGCAAAATTGTATTCAAATTGGTGAAGAATTCCATTCAACAGCCATTTTACGTTCACAATGGAAAAATTTGATAGAAAAACAATAAGGTAATGGATCGAATAAGCAGATTATATATCTATTCTCTTTTTTTATCACCATTCGTGCCGTTATTTGTCAATTTTATAATGGCTTATTATTTGTTTAGTCTTCTGTCTATTGCCGTTGCAATTGGATTGATTATTGAGCGGGGTAAGGTGTTGGTTATACCAAAATATTTTTATTGGGTTGCTTTTTATTGTATATTCCTTTATTTGTTGTCTTTTCAAACGGGTAGAACATTTGTTTTAAGTGAACCTTCTACAATTTTTGTACTTCTATTTGATTATTATCAAATAAATGTTCTATCTATTATATTGATTATTAGTAATTTGGATTTTGATGATGAGTTTATCTCAAAACTGGATTTGTGTATTCGGTATACAATTATTGCATCAATCATAGTTACAGTTATACAGATTTTCAGACCGGAGTTTTTTAACCCAAGAGTAGAAAGTTTGGATGATATAAATGGACTTGAGGTTAATATAATACGAAGAAGTTCATTGTTTGGCCTTTTTGATAGCAATGGTGTCGGTTTTACATTCTTACCATTGGTGTCTGTTTTTTTTGCACATAATCTGCTTCGTTTAGAAGAAGAAGATAGGGTGCTTCAACGATTGTGGATTTTTGGAATATTATCGATGTTGATTGTGTTTTTTACTAATTCACGGTATGTTATTTTTGGATTTGTGCTATTGTTGGCTCAATTTGTGATTCTCACTAAGTTACGGGTTGTTGATTATCTGGTTGGAGCGGTAAAACTCTTAATTTTGCTTTTTGTTTTATACAATATCTTAGGTCTTGTTGGCTATTCATTTGATACCTACTTAGAGGATCGGTTAATGAATGAAGATAGTACTAATTCCAGATTAGAAGCCGGAGATGTTTTTGTTGATTTGTTTCCGAAATATTGGCTTTGGGGCAATGGTGGTCAGGTTTCGAATGAGATTATAGAAGCTACCGGTGGTTTAAAGTCGATACACGTTGGCTATCTCTTTCATTTGGTGCTATATGGGGTTGTTGGCAGCTTTTTCTTATTCGGTTTTTGGTTTTTAATTCTACACCGGTCTTATCGCGTAGCTCGTGACACCAGATATTGGGGAACGTTCTTTGCATTTGTGTTTTTTTTATGGGCCAATATATCTCTTTCCCGATTCTCGATTTTTTCGCCGGGTTTGATAGTCGCTCTTGTCTATTTGAAATATTATGAAGATAAATCATTTGATACAGAGTTGATTGAAGAATAATGAGCTAAAAGAATATTTTTAATTCGATTAGATAAATACGAGGTATATGATTATTGAAAAAATATTATTTAGCCTGAATGTTCGTGCTAATATTTACCTAAGAGATATAAACAGATTAACGTCAACATTTTTTATGAGGTTTTTGTGTTTCCTTAAATCCATAAAACTTAGTAAAGGCTCTGTTTTCTGGGGATTATCAATTATTGAAAAGAGTCGATTTGAGGATGAAATTATTATTGGTGAGAGATGCAGATTTAAGTCCAGAACCCGTACGAACCTGATTGGCATCAACCGTCCGTGTATTCTCTCTACGCAGGGGGATGGAATATCCAGATTGATAATTGGTGATAATTGCTCATTTAGTGGAACTGTCATTTCTTGTTTTCGAGAAATTATTATCGGTAATCAGGTGAAATGTGGCGCTAATACACTGATAACAGATTCAGACTGGCATCTGGAGGATAGCCGTGCCGGTGTTTCAAAACCTGTTGTGATAGAGGATAATGTCTGGCTGGGAGTCAATGTCTTAGTGATGAAGGGTGTTAGAATTGGTAAAAACTCAGTAATCGGAGCCGGAAGTGTTGTTACCCGCGATATTCCGGACAATGTAATAGCAGCCGGAAATCCATGTGTGGTGCTCAAAGATATTAAAGCTAACTAATACTCAAGCGGATGATTATACCTAAGAAATGTCTTTTTTGGATTGATGATATTGATAAAATTCTTCAGGGGAAGAGGGTACCCGAAGCGATTGGTGGAGCGAATGTTCAATTATCTTTTTGGGCAAAATGTTTTGCAGATCAGGGATGGTTATCTTATACATTTACATATAATCCCAAACAATGCTTTCGATTAGAGAAAGGGGTTCATTTTTTGTATATTCCAATGGTTCGAAAAGTGATGTTTTTGCTCTATAATATCAAGTTTTTATGGCTTTTTATTCTTCGACCCGATTATGTTGTCACCAGAGCTAATCCTCGATCATTAGCGCTCTTAAGCAGATTGTCAAAACTACTAAAGTTTAAACTTATCCATACACTTGCCAGTGATTTTGATGTAGAGCCTCATAAGTCTGATTTTTCTTTGCTGGAATCATACCTGAACTCTGTGGATACAATTGTTGTTCAGAACCAATACCAACAAGAGGCTTGTCAAAAGAAATTAAACCGAAGATGTTCTGTTATTCCGAATATCTGGGATTCATCCGTATTTGCAACCGCTGGTGAGAGTACAAAATACGACGCCATATGGATTGCAAATTTCCGGGCACTGAAGAGACCGGAGTGGTTTCTGCACCTGGCTGCAGAGTTGCCTCAGTTTCGGTTTGCGATGGTAGGAACTCAGCTGGAAAGAGAATGTTATCAACAATCTGTAAAGAGGTCTGAGGAAATTGAAAACCTTGATTTTCTGGGATATAGAAGTTTGCACGAGGTTGATCAGCTGATTGCCAATAGCCGTATTTTGGTGCTGACATCAGAGATCGAAGGTTTTCCCAATACTTTTCTACATGCGTGGAGTCATTCAAAACCGGTTGTGTCAACTGTAAATCCGAGTGGAGTTTTTACAGAAATGAATACAGGTGTGGTGGTAGAATCATTATCTGAACTTGTCGAAAAATGCAAGTTATTACTCTCTGATATTCATTTGTATGAAGAGAAAAAGCAATCAGTAGTTGCATATTTTGAGAAAAGCCATTCACCTTCGGTTAACTTTGACAAACTCATGAAAATAATTTCTGAAAAATGATAAATAATCTGGTGGAAGATCTCTCTGTATTGTATGTTTCATGCGACGCCTATAGCGATTTGTGGGATGCTACTTTTGAACTGCATTTTGCAGAATGGCCGGATTGCCCTTTCGGCCTGTATCTGGGTTCAAACTATAGATCATACGATAAAGATAAGGGGGTCAATAATTTATTGATAGGTGAGGATAGCAGTTGGTGTAGTAATGTCTCGAAGATGCTTGAGCATATTCAATCAGAGTATGTGATTTTGATGTTGGAAGATTTCTTTCTGACAGAAAGGACTGAAACGGCATCAATATTGAAAGCTTTGGATATAGTCAGAAAAAATGATTTACATTGTTGTCGGTTAATCCCAAATAAATTCCAACCCGGAAAACTGATTGGACAGTCGGATGATTTTGAGATACTGGAAATAGGCGAGAAAACCCCTTACCGGATATCAACACAGGCTGCAATTTGGAAAAAAGAGTTTCTGCTTTCGTTGCTGAATGATAAGTTCTCGGCCTGGCATTTCGAAGGGGCAAATAGCTGGATGATTGATGGATTGCCCGTCAGTATAGCCGCAGTATCCCGTCCGTTAATACATTATAAACACGGTGTTGAGCGGGGGAAGTGGATAGAACAGGGTATAAATAATCTAAAAAAACACCATATCAATATGGATTTTGACAGACGGGGTTATTTCAACCAAAAGCCTGTTGATGTAGTAACAAGTCAGAAAGAGCAAGACAAAAATCAAATTCGTAAATTTATTATTGAGAGATTAATACGGGTAAAGTATTATTTCGATCGTAGATTGTTGAAAAGAAAACTCAGACAAAACGGTATTATTCGTTAATCATATTATTATATCACAAACATGAGCAGTCAACGTCCTTATTTTACGATATTTACACCGGTATATAACGGTGCTAACCATTTATGCCGTGTTTTTGAAAGTGTGAAAAATCAATCATTTACTAATTTTGAGTGGTTGATTGTTAACGACGGTTCTACAGATGAAAGTGGCAAGTTGATTCAGGATTTTATAGCGGAAAATCCAACTCTGAATATTCGTTACGTTGAACAGGAAAATTGTGGCAAGCATCAATCGTGGAACAAGGCCGTTGATTTGGCGAATGGAGAGCTATTTGTACCTGCTGATGCGGATGATTATTTTTTACCGCATACACTTCAGTTTTTTCATGACAAATGGTGTGGTATAAACGCAGATGTAAGGGAAAACCTGAGTGGGATAAATGTCCTTTGTCTGGATAATGATTCATCTGATATAGTTGGAAACAGATTTCCGGAAGATGGTTTTGTAAGTAATAATCTCGATCTGTATTACAGAGTTGGTCTTGAGGGAGAAAAGTGGGGATGTATAAGAACTGATTTGCTCAGAAGCAGAAAGTTTCCGTTAGTTGATGGTGCATTTTATCCTGAAAGCTATATTTGGTTCTATTTTTCCAAAAAATATAATCTCATTTGTTTCAACGAACCATTACGAAGGTATTACACTACACAAACCGGACTTTCAGCAGGGAATCATTTTATGCGAAAAAGTCCACGTCAGGCAAAGGTCGAGCTACATTATCAGTTGTGGTTTCTGAAGAATTTTGGGCTTTATTTAATTCGCTATGCTTTCAAAGACCTTATACATAATCTGTTGATAATGGGATTGAATATTTTTGTGTTAATCAAATCTTTCCTGAAGCGAAAATGAGGATTGTGATTTGCTTTTCTGATCCGATACATTATTCTTTAGCTGCTGGTGAACGGGTGCTGAATTATGGAAAAGCACTCTCTGATGCCGGTGCAGAGGTTCAGATTATGATGCCATTTTCTTTTTTGGCGAAAGAAAATATTATTTTTGAAAAAGTTGGGGTGCTGGATGGCATTTCCTATAGATATAGTTGTTTTTTATCGTATCATCCGATGAAAGCCCCCAACAGGCTTATTGCTTTGTCAAAATATTTTTTTTGCAGGTATTTTTCTGTTGTAAAATATATCGTGGATTTATTTCGGTTTAAATCCGATGCCATTTTGGTTTACAATGCATCGAATATTACATTTGCGCTCATCAAATTGTTTAATCCCCGCTCTGTTCTGATACAGGAAATGTGCGAGATTCCGTTTCATTTTGAAGAGAATGGATATCGAAGAAAACTGAAGCGATGGATGCGCATGAAAATACTGGCGAAGTTTACAGATCTTTATCTTGTGATATCGGAGAATCTGGAGCAATATATTTCGTCGATAAATATGAGTTATAATCAAATAAGGATACCTATTCTCTATGATTTCAGAGATGTACCTCAATACGAAACAAACGTGGCTAAACAATCGTTTCGTATTGTGCATACCGGTAGCCTTACCGAAAAAAAAGATGGTATCCTGAGTTTGCTGAAGGCAATTTCGATACTGATTGCACAGGGAGAAAAGGTGGAGTTGCACATGACCGGCTTTAAAGAATCATCCCCGGACAGAATTGCAATGGAAAAGATAATATCTGAGAATAATCTGAAGGATTGTATTCACTTTCATGGATATCTGGATAAAAAGGCTCTTTGTCAGCTGCAAAGTTCTGCTGATTTGGCAGTGATATATAAAATTAAGAATGAGCAGAATCACTATAATTTCCCCTCAAAACTGGCGGAGTATATGGCCCTCGGTGTTCCGGTATTGTTAACGCCGGTTGGGGAATTAGGCCGTTTCAGTGATGGTGAATTTGTTTTTGTCGCGGATGAAATTTCAGTAGAATCGGTTTCCCGAAAAATACAAACTGTTATACATAACGACAGTTTGCGATTTAATGTGGCTGAGCGGGCCCGGAGTTATGCTGAACAAAATTTCCATTATAAAAAGTATGGGCTGATAATTATGAATTCAATCATTTCAATACGTAATTCAAAGGTAAAATGGATTTAAGAACGATTTACAAGAATCTGTCAAATATTCCCGGTAAAAGAGTTAAAAACAGGATTGTTGTTTTTGAGTCAGACGACTGGGGAGCAATCCGAATGGCTAAGCAGGGGGCATATGAAAGACTGAAGCAAAAGGGAGTTTGGGCTTTTGATGAGGATGAGGAGAGGTACCTGAGCAACGATTGCGTAGAATCGGCCACAGATATGGAGTCGCTGT